>NZ_JBFAUZ010000017.1:0-153165 GCF_040679555.1 Spirillospora sp. NPDC052242 | reverse complement strand
GTCGCGATGACCGCGCTCGGCTTCGAGCGGGCCGGGATCGGCGCGACGATCAAGTACGAGCAGGCGCTCGCCGAGCGCCCCCGGCCGGACGGACGGCACGGCGCGGGCCGCGGGCCCGTTCGAGCCCGCGCGCGCCGCGGCCGTCCTCGCGCGCCGCGCGGAGGCGGTCCGGTCGGGCGACCGCGCCGCGTTCCTCGCGACCGTCGCCGCCGCGCCCGCCGGATTCCGCGCCGCGGAGGCGCGCCGCTTCGACAACCTGCGCCGGCTCCCGCTCGGCGGCTGGCGCGAGGAGATCGTCGACCCCCGCCTCGACGAGGACGGCGACGCGGTGGTCGTCCGCGTCGAGACCCGCTACCGGTTCCGCGGCTTCGACGACGGCGACGCCGCGCGCGTCCGCCAGCTGACGTTCGCGCCGCGCTCCGGCGCGTGGGCCGTGACCGGCGACGGCGCGGCCCGGGGGTTCGCCGACGACGCAGCGATCTGGGACGCCGGGCCGCTCGCCGTCGCCGCGGGCGCCACGAGCCTCGTCATCGGCGACACGACCGGGCTGGACGACCTCGCCGCGCTGCTCGACGCCGCGGTGCCGGCCGTCACCGACGTCGTCGGCACCGGCTGGGCGCGCCGCGCGGTGGCGCTCGCCCCCGCCGACCCCGCCCTGGCCGGAGACCTCGCCGGCGCCGGGACGGACGTCGCGTCGTTCGCCGCGCTCGCCGCCGTCACCCCCGGCCCCGGCGGGAAGGGCGGGCGGGACCGCGTGGTCGTGTCCCCCGCCGCGTTCGGCCGCCTCAACGACCTCGGCCGCCGGGTCGTCCTCACGCACGAGCTGACCCACGTCGCGACCGGCGGCGCCCGCGACGACACGACGCCGCTGTGGCTCATCGAGGGGTTCGCCGACTACGTCGGGTACCGCGGCGCCGGCATCGGCGTCCGCGACGCCGCCGCCGAGCTGCGCCGCGAGGTGGCGGCCGGGCGGGTGCCCGCGGGACTGCCCGCGCCGGACGACTTCGCCGGGGACGCGCGGCGGCTGTCGCAGGCGTACCAGGAGTCCTGGCTCGCCTGCCGGATGATCGCGGAGCGGTACGGTGAGGCGACGCTCGTCCGGCTCTACCGGGCCGCCGGGCGCACCCCCCTGGAGACCGTGCTGCGCGAGGAGCTGGGGCTCACCCCGGACCGCTTCACCGCGGAGTGGCGCGCCTACCTGACGAAGGAGCTCACGTGAGCGAGCAGGACGGGCGGCTGCGGCGCCCCCGGATCGCCGCGACCGTCGCCGCCGCCGCGCTGTTCGCCGCGGTCGGGACCGTCCTGGCCCTGACCACCCCGTGGAACCCGCTGCCCGGCCCGGTCCCCGGCGGCCGGACGGCGCCGGACCCGTCCGCGGACTACTCCCCCGCCGAGATCGCCCGCAGCGCCGCGTTCGACTCCGCGATCAACCCGCCCGCGTACGCGGGACTCGCCGCCGGGCTCGCGGTGGTGCTCCTCCTCGGCCTGACGCCGCTGGGGGCGCGGCTCATCCGGTTCGCGACGGCGCGCGTGCCGCGCCGCCCGCTGCGCGTCCTCACGGCCACCGTGGCGGTGACGACGCTGCTGTGGCTCGCCGGCCTGCCGTTCGACGTCTGGGGCGAGACGGTGCTGCGCGACTACGGGCTGTCCACGCAGGGCTGGTCCGCGTGGTTCGTGGACGAGCTGAAGTCCCTCGGGCTCACGTGGGCCGTCTACGGGCTCGTGCTGCTGCTCCTGTACGCGGCGGTGCGCCGCTTCCCCCGCTACTGGTGGACGGGCGCGGCCGTCGGCGGCTTCACGCTCGTCGTCGCGGCGTCGTTCGCGTATCCGGTGGTGGTGGAGCCGGTCTTCAACCGGTTCCACTCGCTGCCCGAGGGAAGGCTGCGCACCGACCTGCTGGCGATGGCCGAACGCGACGGCGTCCCGGTCGAGGACGTCCTCGTCGCGGACGCGTCCCGCCGGACGACCTCGCTGAACGCCTACGTGTCCGGGTTCGGCTCGACGCGCCGGATCGTCCTGTACGACACGCTGCTGGAGTCGCCGCCGGAGCGGGTCGAGTCCATCGTCGGGCACGAGCTGGGCCACGCCGACGACGGGGACGTGCTGTGGGGGACGCTCGTGGGGGCGCTCGCCGTCGCGGGCGGCGTGTGCCTGCTGTACCCGCTGATGACGTCGCCGCGGCTGCTGCGCCGCGCCGGGGTCGTCCCGCGCGGCCGGAGCGCCGACGCCGCGGACACCGGCGACGAGGGCGAGGGCGAAGGCGCGCACGCCGCCGCGGACGGACGGGCGGACGCCGCGCGGGGCGGGGCCGCGGACCCGCGGTCGGTCGCGCTCGTCGTGGCGCTGCTGGCGGTCGCGATGCAGCTCGCCGCGCCCGTGCAGAACCTCGTCAGCCGCCGGATCGAGGCGCGGGCGGACGTCCACGCCCTCGACCTCACCCGCGACCCGGCGACGTTCGTGTCGATGCAGCACGAGCTGTCGGTGCGCAACATCTCCGACCTGAGCCCGAACCCCGTCGAGCGGTTCCTGTGGATGACGCACCCGGCGGGACCCGAGCGGATCGCGAGGGCGCGCGACTGGGCGCGCCTGCACGGCGTCCGGGTCCCGCCGCCGCGCTCCGGCGGCTGAGCCCGGTCAGCTCCCGGCCGGCCGCCCGGCGGGCTTGTCGGCCTGCGCGGCCAGGTTCGCCGGGTCGGCGTTCGGCCCGATCTTCACGGACCGCTTCAGCGCGCTGCCCTTCACCCACTTCTTCCAGTCCATCTGCCAGTAGCTCCACCCGTTGTAGGGCTCCAGCTCCCGGTCGCTGCCCGTGACGATGATCGGGTCGCCGCGCATCGTCATCTCGTAGAACCACTCGGCGTTGGACGGGCTCACGTTGATGCAGCCGTGGCTGACGTTCGAGTTCCCCTGGCTGCCGACGGACCAAGGCGCGCTGTGGACGTACTCGCCGCTGTCGGAGATCCGCACGGCGTCGTCCACGACGAGGCTGTACCCGCCCGCGCTGCCCGGCGCGATCCCCATCCACGAGGACGTCATCGTGACGGGGTCGTCCTTCTGCATCGCCACGTGGATGCCGTTGGTGGTGGTGAACCTGCGCTCCGTCCCGTCGCCCATGCTGGTCGGGACCGTGCGCACCTTCTTGCCGTTGACCTTCACGACCATCTTGTGGGAGTCCTCGTCGGCGGTGCTGATCTGGGAGTCCCCGACCGTGAAGGCGACGTCGTGGTTCTTGCCGCCGTACACGCCCTTGCTCGTGCTCACGCCGGCCAGGTGCGCCTGGAACGTCACCTTGGTGTGCGCGGGCCAGTACTCCTTCGGGCGGAAGACGACCTGCTGGTCGTCGACCCAGTGCCAGGCGCCCTCGACGGGCTTGTTCGCGCGCACCACCAGCGCCCGCTCGACCTCGGCCTTGTCCTTGACCGGCTCCTCGAAGTTCATGACGATCGGGATGCCGACGCCGACGGTCTCCCCGTCGTACGGCGCCTCGAGCGTCATCGGGTTCGTCTTCTCCGCCGCCGCGGTGGTGAACTCGCTCCGCACCGTCCGGCTCCGCCCGTCCTCGCCGAGCGCCGTGGCGGAGACCGTGTACGTCTTGCCGGGCGTGAGCGCCCAGCGGGACCGCCACGCCGTCCCGTCCTCGGTCAGGCTTCCGTCGACGGCCGTCCCGCCGGTCGACACCGTCACGTCCGCGATCGTGCCGCGCTCCGCCCGGACGGCGATCGGCACGTCCGGCGCCACCGTCCCGCCCTGGCGCGGCGACACCGTGAGCTCGACGGACCGCGCCGTCGGCTCGTCCTGGGCCGTGCATCCCGCGGCCGCCGCCGCGCCGACGCCGACGAGCAGGGCGACGGCCCGCCGTCCCCGGTCCCTCGGTCCTGAGCAACGAAACCGCACTGTGGACCCCCCGGTCTCACCTGGGCGCCCATTTCGTCCGCTCCGGCCCGGTCGCTGGAGCGACGCCCAGTATGTGAAAGGGCCGGTACCCGGGAAATTCCGGATACCGGCCCTTCATGGGCGGTTTTTACCGATCAGTGGGCGAAATGACCCCGGTAGTACTCGAAGACCAGGCCGATCACCGACATCATGATGGCGACCGTACCGATGATCACGAGCCACCAGCCGAACACCAGGCCCAGCGTGATCGCCGCGGCCGACAGGCCGATGTACAGCGGCCACCAGCTGTGCGGGCTGAAGAAGCCCAGCTCTCCGGCCGCGTCCGCGATCTCGCCCTCCGGGTCGTCCTCGTACAGCGGGCCCGCGTTGGCCCGCTCGAGGCGCCGCACCGTGAAGTGGATGTAGAAGCCGATCAGGCCGGCGAGGCCGATCGACAGCGCGAGCGCGGTCGTCCCCGTCCAGTCCTTCGACCAGTACCAGTACACGATGTCGGTGATGAGGAAGAAGACGGCGCAGCCGTAGAACATGAACGCCTGAACGCGCATCGGTCAGTCTCCCTTCGAGACGGCCGAGCCGCCGGACGCGCCGGCCAGTTCGCCCTTCGCGCCCACGTGCGGGTGGTGCAGGTCGAACGCGGGCCGCTCGGACCGGATCTTCGGGATCGAGTTGAAGTTGTGCCGCGGCGGCGGGCACGACGTCGCCCACTCCAGCGACGCCCCGTAGCCCCACGGGTCGTCCACCTCGACGCGCTTGCCCTTCTTCCACGTGATGTAGACGTTGTAGAAGAACGGGATCATCGAGGCGCCGAGGATGAACGAGAAGATCGTCGAGACCACGTTCAGGCCCTCGAACTCGGCCGCGTAGTCGGCGTACCGGCGGGGCATGCCCGCGGCGCCCAGCCAGTGCTGGACCAGGAAGGTGCCGTGGAAGCCGATGAACAGCAGCCAGAAGTGCACCTTGCCGAGACGGTCGTTCAGCATCTTGCCGGTCCACTTCGGCCACCAGAAGTAGAAGCCCGCGAACATCGCGAACACCACGGTGCCGAACACGACGTAGTGGAAGTGCGCCACCACGAAGTAGGAGTCGGACAGCTGGAAGTCCATCGGCGGCGACGCGAGGATGACGCCGGTCAGGCCGCCGAACAGGAACGTGACGAGGAAGCCGAGAGACCAGAGCATCGGTGACTCGAAGGTCAACTGGCCTCTCCATATGGTCCCGATCCAGTTGAAGAACTTCACGCCCGTCGGTACGGCGATGAGGAACGTCATGAACGAGAAGAACGGCAGGAGCACCTGGCCGGTCACGTACATGTGGTGCGCCCAGACCGTGACGGACAGGCCCGCGATGCTGATGGTGGCGAACACCAGGCCGACGTAGCCGAAGACCGGCTTGCGGCTGAACACGGGGAGGATCTCCGTCACGATCCCGAAGAAGGGCAAGGCGATGATGTACACCTCTGGATGCCCGAAGAACCAGAAGAGGTGCTGCCACAGCAGCGCACCGCCGTGCGACGCGTCGAAGACGTGCGCGCCGAACTTCCGGTCGGCCTCCAGGGCGAGCAGCGCGGCGGCCAGCACCGGGAACGCGAGCAGGACCAGGATGGAGGTCAGCAGGACGTTCCAGGTGAAGATCGGCATCCGGAACATGGTCATGCCCGGCGCGCGCATGCACAGGATCGTGGTGATGAAGTTGACGGCGCCCATGATGGTGCCGAAGCCCGACATCGCCAGGCCGAGCACCCACATGTCACCGCCGATGCCCGGCGAGCGGACCGCGTTCGACAGCGGGGCGTAGGCGAACCAGCCGAAGCTCGCGGCGCCGTTCGGGGTCAGGAACCCGGCGAGGACGATCAGGCTGCCGAACAGGAACAGCCAGTACGCCAGCATGTTCATCCGCGGGAACGCGACGTCCGGCGCGCCGATCTGCAGCGGCATCACCACGTTGGCGAAGCCGGCGAACAGCGGGGTCGCGAACATCAGCAGCATGATCGTGCCGTGCATGGTGAACAGCTGGTTGAACTGCTCGTTGCTGACGACCTGGAGCCCCGGCTTGTACAGCTCGGCGCGCATGACCAGGGCGAGCACGCCGCCGATCAGGAACATGAAGAACGACGTGATCAGGTAGAGGTAGCCGATCGTCTTGTGGTCGGTGGACGACATCCACGAGGCGATGATCCGCCCCTTGCTCGTCCGCGACGCGGAGACCGGCGCGCTCGGTGCCTTGCTGATCGTCGTCAATTGGCACCCCCCGCGGCTTGGGTCGACGCGGCCTGCTTCTTGGCCTTGGCGTCGGCGATGAACTTGTCGTACTGCTCCGGCGTGACGACCTTCAGCTGGAACAGCATCCGGCTGTGGTCGACACCGCAGAGTTCGGCGCAGCGGCCCTCATAGGTGCCGAGCTTGTTCGCGGTGAACTCGAACTCGTTGGTGTAGCCCGGCATGACGTCCTTCTTGTAGATCATTGCCGGGACCCAGAACGAGTGGATGACGTCGTTGGCGTGCAGCCGGACGCGGATCTTCTCGTTCGCCGGGATCGTCATGACGGGCTTGGCGGGCGCCGGGCCGTTCGGGGCGACCGGCTGGCCGACCACGGTGGCGACGCTCTGGCCGTTCTCGACGTAGTCGAACTGCCAGCTCCACTGGAACGCCGTGACGTCGACGACGACGTCCGGATCGTCGGTGGTCTTCTCGACGAAGTTCTGGTCGCGCGCCGTGAAGTAGAACAGGACCGCGATGATGACGAACGGGACCGCCGTGTAGAGGATCTCGATCGGCATGTTGTAGCGGACCTGCGGCGGCAGGTCGTCGGAACGCTTGCGGTGGAACACCACAGCCCAGATGATCAGGCCCCAGACCACGGCCCCGACGGCGAACGCCGCGATCCAGGAGCCCTGCCAGAGCCTCAGCATGCGTTCGCCCTGGATGCTGATCGGCTCGGGCATGCCGAGGCGGGCCGCCTCACCGCTGCACGCGGTGGCGGTCAGCGCCAGCAGCCCTAGCGCGCCGGCGCTTGTGATTGCGCGGCGACTGCGCACAGGCGTACGCCGCTCCCTAGAGCGGGTCGGACTCACGGAATGCCTTCCCCACGGATGAAAGCCCGGTCGGCCGGGCGGTGTAGATCTGCTGTTACACGTGCGTTGGACACCCTAGCGCGAGGGTCGCGCGCACCCCCGATCGGGTGCCCGGTTAGTGTTCCGCCATGGCCGGAAGCAGCGGCTATCTCGACGCCGCCTCCACCGAACCGCCGCACCCCGCGGCGCGTGCCGCGCTGCTGGACGCGCTCGATTCGGCCTGGGCCGATCCCGCGCGCCTCTACGGTACGGCGCGCGGCACCCGCATCCTGCTCGACCGGGCCCGTGCGCGTGTCGCGGGCGTGCTCGGCGTCCGGCCCGACGAGGTGTCGTTCACGTCGTCCGGCACGCAGGCCGTCCACCTGGCCGTCCTCGGGGGGCTGCGGGCGCGGCGGCGGGTCGGCTCCCACCTGGTGGTGAGCGCCGTCGAGCACTCCAGCGTCCTGCACGCCGCCGAACTGCACGAGCGGGACGGCGGCGAGGTGACGGCCGTCGGCGTCGACCGGGCCGGCCGCGTCGACCCCGCCGAGTTCGCGGCGGCGCTGCGCCCCGACACCGCGCTGGCGTGCCTGCAGTCGGCCAACCACGAGGTCGGCACGCTGCAGCCGCTCGCCGAGGTCGCCGAGCACTGCCGGGCGGCGCGCGTCCCGCTGTTCACCGACGCGGCGCAGTCGCTCGGGCGCGCGGACGTCCCGGCGGGCTGGTCGCTGCTGGCGGGCAGCGCCCACAAGTGGGGCGGGCCCGCCGGGGTGGGGGTGCTCGCGATCCGCAAGGGGACGCGGTGGCGTTCCCCGCTGCCCGACGACGAGCGCGAGGCGCGCCGCGTCCCCGGGTTCGAGAACGTGCCCGGCGCGGTCGCCGCCGCCGCGGCGCTGGAGGCGCGGCACGTGGACATGGCGGCGGACGCGGCGCGGCTGTCGGCGCTCGTCGAACGGATCCGCGCGGAGGTGCCCCGGACCGTCCCGGACGTCGAGGTGGTCGGCGACCCGGTCCGGCGGCTGCCCCACCTGGTCACCTTCTCCTGCCTGTACGTGGCGGGCGAGGCGCTGCTCACCGAACTGGACCGGCTGGGTTTCGCGGTTTCGTCGGGGAGTTCGTGCACGGCGGATACGCTGCGTCCCAGTCATGTGCTGGAGGCGATGGGAGTGCTGACCCATGGGAACGTGCGGGTATCACTGCCTCGTGACGTCGAGGCGGCGGACGTCGAGCGCTTCCTGTCGGTGCTCCCCGGCACCGTCGCCCGGCTCCGCGGCGACCTGGGAGTGACCCCGCAGTGATCCGCCCCGCGACTCCTTCCCCCGGCACCCCCACTACCCCCGAGACAGGGAGGCGGTCCCGCCCATGAGGTTCCGAGGCCGCGCCAAGAACCGGCGGCCGGCGGCCGCGCCCGTCCCCGCCGCGCCCGAGCCGTCCGGTCCGGTGCCCGCGCTCGTCATCGACGCGCTGGGCCGCAAGTGCCCGATCCCGATCATCATGCTGGCCGAGCGGATCCGCGAGGTGCCGGTCGGGGAGGTCATCGCCGTCCTCGCCGACGATCCGGCCGCCCGCACCGACGTCCCCGCCTGGTGCCGGATGAAGTCGCAGGATTTCGTCCGCGAGGAGACCCTCGCGCAGGGCGGCTGGGGCTTCCACATCCGCCGGACGTACTGACCCCGCCGGCCCCGGCCCCGCCCCGGACGCGCGAAGGCCGCGCCCCCGGTGGGGACGCGGCCGGTCCGCGCGGACGTTACGGGTTCGGGCAGGTGACGTGCGGGGCCACCTCGGCGGACGCCTCCGGGCCGTAGGCGGCGGCGAAGCGGTCCAGGAACGCCTGGCGGGACAGCGTGTACTCCTGCGGGCCGGCGGCCTCGAGGGCGTGCGCGGCGATGGCGTTGCCGACCTGCGCGGCGCGCTCCAGCGGCAGGTTCCAGGCGAGGGCCGACAGGAAGCCGGCGCGGAACGCGTCGCCCACGCCGGTCGGGTCGACGATGGAGGAGACGGGGACGCACGGCACGTGGATCCCCTCCTGGCCCTCACGGTCGATGACGACGCCCTTGGCGCCGAGCGTGGTGACGCGGACGCCGACGCGGGAGAGGATCTCCTCGCCGGACCAGCCGGTCTTCTCCTCGCAGAGCGCCTTCTCGTACTCGTTGGTGAACAGGTACGCGGCGCCGTCGATGAGGCGGCGCACGTCCGGGCCGTCCATCCGGGCGAGCTGCTGGGACGGGTCCGCGGCGAACGGGATGCCGTGGGTGCGGCACTCGTCGGTGTGCCGCAGCATCGCCTCGGGGTCGTTCGGGCTGACCAGCACCAGGTCGAGGCCGCCGACGCGGTCGGCGACCGGCTGCAGCTCGATGGTGCGGGCCTCGCTCATCGCGCCCGCGTAGAAGGTGGCGATCTGGTTCTGGTCCTGGTCGGTGTTGCACAGGAACCGGGCGGTGTGGTGCAGCTCGGACACGTGCACCGAGGCGGTGTCGACGCCGTGCCGGTCGAGCCAGGAGCGGTAGTCGGCGAAGTCGTCGCCGACCGAGCCGACCAGGATCGACTCCTTGCCGAGGCTGCCCATCCCGAAGCAGATGTTGGCGGCGACGCCACCGCGGCGGATCTCCAGATCGTCCACCAGGAACGACAGCGACACCCGATCGAGCTGGTCGGGAAGGAGCTGGTCGGTGAACCTTCCCGGGAAGGTCATCAGATGGTCGGTCGCAATGGAACCGGTCACGGCGATGCGCACGCGTCGCTCTCCTCGTCGAGGTCGTCGTCCGGCTGGTTCACCGGCTGTTTCAGACTGGGAAAGCCTACTTGCAGCGGCGGCCGGTCACCTCGGGGGACGAACGGAAAGGGACGGCGCGGACGATCGTGCAGATCGTCCGGCCGTCCCTCCAGGCCGTGCGCACCTCGGCCGTGCGGCGGACGCCTCAGTTGAAGGAGTCGCCGCAGGCGCAGGAACCCGAGGCGTTCGGGTTGTCGATCGTGAAGCCCTGCTTCTCGATGGTGTCGACGAAGTCGATGGTGGCGCCCGTGAGGTAGGGCGCGCTCATCCGGTCGACGCGCACCGACAGGCCGTCGAAGTCCTGGATCTGGTCCCCGTCCATCTCGCGCTCGTCGAAGAAGAGCTGGTAGATCAGGCCGGAGCAGCCGCCCGGCTGCACGGCGACACGCAGCGCAAGGTCGTCACGGCCCTCCTGCTCGAGCAGGCCCTTGGCCTTCTCCGCGGCGGCGTCGGTGAGGACGACGCCCTGCTGCGTGGTCTCCTGCGTGGTCTCGCCTGAAACCGTCATGTGTTCAGCTCCCGGGTCTCGCTGCGCCGCGATGCGGCGATTTCCGCTTGTCCTGTGAGGACGCGTACGCCCCTTCCCGTAGGACAACGTACCTCGCCACAAGGCCATTCCGCTTCCGGGCGGTCTTGAACATCTCCCCGGTGTGCGTTCTACGTCACATCGGCGCACCCCGCCGGATGTGCCATCATTAGTCGTCAAAGCGACGATAAGTACGGTCGCCTGGAGGGAGATCCTCGTGAGCACACCGGTGCGCGACCTGCCCCTGCTGCTGCTCGGCAGCGGTACCGACCCGGCCAGCGAGCGCGGCGTGGACTGTCCCGGCGAGCTTCCGCCGGCCTCCGACCCGGACCTCGTCGAGCGGGCGGCCGCCGCGAAGGCCGCGCTCGGCGACCGCGTGTTCGTGCTCGGCCACCACTACCAGCGCGACGAGGTCATCCGGTTCGCCGACGTCACCGGCGACTCGTTCAAGCTCGCCCGCGAGGCCGCGGCCCGCCCGCAGGCCCCGTACGTGGTGTTCTGCGGCGTCCACTTCATGGCGGAGTCCGCCGACATCCTCACCGCCGACCACCAGCGGGTCGTGCTGCCCGACCTCGCCGCCGGGTGCTCGATGGCCGACATGGCCACGTTCGACCAGGTCGAGGACTGCTGGGACGTCCTGGAGGACGCGGGCGTCGCCGACGACGTGGTCCCCGTGACGTACATGAACTCGTCGGCCGACATCAAGGCGTTCGTCGGACGGCACGGCGGCGTCGTCTGCACGTCGTCCAACGCCAAGCGCGCGCTCGACTGGGCGTACGCGAAGGGCAAGAAGGTGCTGTTCCTGCCGGACCAGCACCTCGGCCGCAACACCGCCGTCCTGGAGATGGGCTTCTCGCTGGACGACTGCGTCGTCTACAGCCCCCACCGCAAGGAGGGCGGCCTGACGCACGGGCAGTTGCGGGACGCCAAGATGATCCTCTGGCGCGGGCACTGCTCGGTGCACGGCCGGTTCACCAAGGAGTCCGTGGACGACGTCCGCGCGCGCGTCCCCGGCGTGAACGTGCTGGTGCACCCCGAGTGCCGCCACGAGGTGGTGACGTCCGCCGACCTGATCGGCTCGACGGAGTACATCATCAAGACGCTCGACGCGGCCGCGCCCGGGACGTCGTGGGCGGTGGGCACCGAGCTGAACCTCGTCCGGCGGCTGGCGAACGCCCACCCGGACAAGAACGTCATGTTCCTGGACAAGACGGTCTGCTACTGCTCGACCATGAACCGCATCGACCTGCCGCACCTCGTGCGGTCGCTGGAGTCGCTCGCGCGGGACGAGGTCGAGAACGTCATCCGGGTCGACGAGGAGACCGCGCACTACGCCCGCCTCGCCCTCGACCAGATGCTCGCGCTGCCGTAGCCGGAACGCCCCGGAGAGCGCGTCCCGTGAACGGGGCGGGGCCGTCGCGCCCCGCCCCTCCCGGCTCACAGGCCGGGCGCGCCCCAGACCGGGAACCAGCGCCCCAGGTCGTCCTCGAACGGCAGGTCGGCGCCGACCGCGGCCCGGACCTGGAGCTCGAGGGCGTTGTCCCGCTTGTCGCCCGGAAGCGGGGCGAACGGGTAGAAGGTGCCGCGCTTGTAGAGGTACACGAGCGCGAGCCGCCGGCCGTCCGGGTCGCGGAACCCCACCAGGGAGCACAGCAGGTGCGGGCCGAACCCGCCCGACTCCAGGGTCGCGTTGACCGCGTGCAGGTCGGTGACGAGGTCGGGCAGCTCGTCCGGACGGTGCTCGGCGAGCAGCCACGTGAACCCGTAGGAGTCGTTGGAGAGCTCGACGGGCGGGCCCTCGTCGGCGTCCAGCAGCTCCCGGACGTCCTGCTGCAGGCGGGCGAACGCGCCGCCCTCCGCCGCCCGGAAGCACACCGAGCCGAGGCCGGTCGGGACGAACCCCGTCGCGGCCTCCAGCGTGACGGCGGCGGTGGACAGCGCGAACATCCGGTCGAGGTCGGGACGGGCCGGCTTGGAGCGGCCGAGCAGCGCGTCCAGGAATCCCACGGTCAGGCCCCCCTGCCGAGCTGGTCGGAGATCTTGCCGAGCTGGGCGAGTCGCTTGTCCAGCGACGGGTGCGTGGCGAACAGCGCCGCGACGCTCGCCCCGCGCCCGAGCGCCGGAGTGAAGAAGAACGCGTTGAACGGCTGCGCGGACCGCAGGTCGTTCGTCGGGATCCGGGCGATGTCGCCGCTGACCTTGGTGAGCGCGGACGCGAGCGCCGACGGGCGCCCGGTCAGCAGCGCGGCGGCCCGGTCGGCCGACAGCTCCCGGTACCGCGACAGCGCGCGGGTGAGCAGGAAGCTGACGGCGTAGGCGAGCGCGCTCGCGCCCACCACGGCCAGCAGGACGAGCCCGGTGTTCTGGTCGTTGCCCCGCCGGTTGAAGCCGCCCCACAGGCCGAACTGCAGCCCGAACCGGGTGATGAGGCCCGCGCAGACGCCGAGGAACGACGCGATCGTCATGACCGCGACGTCCTTGTGCGCGACGTGCGCCATCTCGTGCGCGAGGACGCCCTCCAGCTCGACCGGGTCGAGCCGGCGCAGCAGCCCGGTCGTCACGCAGACGACGGCCTTCTTCTGGTTGCGGCCCGTCGCGAACGCGTTCGGCACGTCGGTGTCGGCGATCGCGACCTTGGGCTTGGGCGCGTCCGACAGGGCGCAGATCCGGTCGATCACCCCGTGCAGTTCCGGCGCCTCCTGCGGCGAGACGACCCGGCCGTGCATGGCGAACAGCGTCATCCGGTCGGAGAAGAAGTACTGGGCGAGCAGGAACACCACCGCCACGGCCAGCGCGAAAACGCCCCATTCCGGCGCCAGCACGAAGAACGCCGAAACGAAGACGACATAGACCAGCCCCAGCAGGAACATGGTCACGAGCATGCGGGACGTCAGCCCCCTGTCGGGCGCATAACGAGTCCTGGCCATGCGCTCACCACCCCCCGGTGTCAACCCCGTTCACCAGGAAGAACGTGCGAGCGGCGTGTTTTGTGCCGGATGTCCCTTTCGCTGTGGGTGATCGGCCCCGTGGCTCCCCGTTCTCCCCCGCCTAGTCCGGAATCAGGCCCTCGTCGCCCAGCATGGACCGCACCTCGTCGATGTGCGCGTCCGCGGGCGGCAGGATCAGCTCCGACGGCGCCAGGCTGTCGGCGGGCAGCGGCTTGCCGACCTTGCGGACGTTGTCCAGCAGCGCGACCAGCGCGGCCCGGAACGTCGTCTCGTCGCCCGACTCGATCGCCGCCTCGAGCTCGTCGTCCAGCGCGTTGAGCGCCGTCAGGTCCTCGGCGGCGACGTCCAGCTGCCCCTCGCCCATCAGCCGGACGATCACTGGGCACCCCCGGGCTGCTGCGGCCACGCCTGCTTGGAGGTGTCCACCTGCGGCTGCTGCTGCCCGCTCGGGGAGCCCTCGTTCAGCTCCTTCGGAGCGGGCCCCTGGCCGAGTTCGGCCTTCATCCGCTCCAGCTCCAGGTCGACGCCGCCGCTCGCGCCCACCCGGTCCAGCTCGGCCTGGATGTCGTCCTTCGGACCGGAGAAGTCCTCGAGGGCGCCGGACGCCAGCAGCTCGTCGATCGCCCCGGCGCGGGCCTTCATGTTCTCGGTCTTCTCCTCGGCGCGCTGGATCGCCAGGCCGACGTCGCCCATCTCCTCGGAGATGCCGGAGAACGCCTCGTTGATCTTCGTCTGCGCCTCGGCCGCGGTGTAGGTGGCCTTGATGGTCTCCTTGCGCGTGCGGAAGGAGTCGACCTTGGCCTGCAGCCGCTGGGAGGCGAGCGTGAGCTTCTCCTCCTCGCCCTGCAACTGCTGGTACTGCGCCCGCAGGTCGTTCAGCTGGCCCTCGATCCCGGCGCGACGCTCGAGCGCCGTTCGGGCGAGGTCCTCACGGCCGACCTGGAGCGCCTTGCGGCCCTGGTCGGTCAGCTTCTCCTGCTGCTGTTCGAGCTGGTTGATCTGCAGCTCGAGACGCTTGCGGGAGGTGGCGACGTCGGCGACTCCCCGACGGACCTTCTGCAGCATCTCCAGCTGTCGCTGGTAGGAGTAGTCGAGCGTCTCGCGAGGATCCTCGGCTCGGTCCAGGGCCTTGTTCGCCTTGGCCTTGAAGATCATCGACATTCGCTTCATCACGCTCATCGCGCGGCGCCGGTCCCTTCGTGCTGTCGCTCAGTCGCAAACTGGGCTCAATGACCACTGCTGGGGTTCTTATCACCCTACGCGGTAACGTGCGAGGCAGTCACGACGTTCGCAGCCGGTAGGCTGATCCCGTGTTCAAGCGTCGTACCCAGGAAGCCCCTCCGAATCCTCCTCAGGTAGTAAAGCCGGGAGGAAAGGGCCGTCCCACGCCCAAGCGGCGGGAAGCCGAGAAGCGGAACCGGCAGCCGATCACCGCTCCGTCGAACCGCAAAGAGGCCTACAAGAAGGTCCGGGAACGGCAGGCCGCCGAGCGCGTCAAGGCCCGCGAGGGAATGCAGCGGGGCGACGACAAGTACCTCCTCAAGCGCGACAAGGGCCCCGTCCGCCGGCTCGCCCGCGACTACGTCGACTCGCGCCGGACGGTCGGCTCGTACCTGATGTACGCGATGTTCGCGATCGTCCTGCTCAGCCTCATCCCGATCCCGGCGGCCCGCCTGCTGGTGCTGTTCGCGCCGCCGCTGCTGCTGCTCGCGGTGTTCGGCGAGGGCCTGCTGCTCAGCCGCGGCATCAAGAAGCTGGCGGCCGAGCGGTACCCGGACGAGAACCACAAGGGCGTCGGGATGTACGCGGCGATGCGCGCGATGCAGATCCGCCGGCTGCGCGTCCCCGCCGCCCAGGTGAAGATCGGCGAGAAGGACAAGGTCTGACCGTCCGGTGACCCGGATCCGCCGGTACGCCCGGCGGGCTAGGGTTTTCGGCATGGAGTTCAGACACCTGGGCAGAAGCGGTCTCAAGATCAGCGAGATCGCGTACGGCAACTGGCTCACCCACGGCTCCCAGGTCGAGGAGGACGCCGCGAACGCGTGCGTGCGCGCGGCGCTCGACGAGGGCGTCACCACCTTCGACACCGCCGACGTCTACGCCGGCACGCGCGCCGAGGAGGTCCTCGGGCGGGCGCTGAAGGGGCAGCGCCGCGAGGGCCTGGAGATCTTCACCAAGGTCTACTGGCCCACCGGCCCCGGGCAGAACGACCGGGGCCTGTCGCGCAAGCACATCATGGAGTCGATCAACGGGTCGCTGCGCCGCCTCGGCACCGACTACGTCGACCTCTACCAGGCGCACCGTTTCGACTACGAGACCCCGCTGGAGGAGACCCTCCGCGCCTTCGACGATCTCGTCCGGCAGGGCAAGGTCCTGTACGTCGGCGTGTCCGAGTGGCGGGCCGAGGAGATCGAGCGGGCGCTGAAGATCGCCGACGAGATGGGCTTCGACCGGATCGTCTCCAGCCAGCCGCAGTACTCGATGCTGTGGCGGGTGATCGAGGACGAGGTCGTCCCGCTGTGCGAGCGGGAGGGCATCGGCCAGATCGTGTGGTCGCCGATCGCGCAGGGCGTGCTGACCGGCAAGTACAAGCCGGGGCAGCCGCTGCCCGAGGGGTCGCGGGCGACCGACGACAAGGGCGGCAGCGACATGATCAAGCGCTACCTGACCGACGACCACCTGACCCGGGTGCAGGAGCTGCGGCCGATCGCCGACGATCTCGGGCTGTCGATGGCGCAGCTCGCGATCGCGTGGACGCTGCAGAACCCGAACGTGTCGGCGGCGATCGTGGGCGCGTCCCGTCCCGAGCAGGTCCGCGACAACGTGAAGGCCGCCGGGGTGAAGCTGGACGCGGACGTCCTCAAGCGGATCGACGACGTGCTCGGCCCGGTCGTGATCCGCGACCCGGCCCGGACCCGCAGCCCCGAGTCCCGCCCCTGACCTCCCGCCGCACGCACGAGGGCCGCGGCGCTCCCGGTCTCCCGGGGGCCGCGGCCCTTCGCCGTCCCGCCGCTCACTCCGGTTCGTGCAGGCTCATCTCGTAGACGGCCGTGTCGCCCTCCAGCAGCGTCACCTTGTCGGCGCCGCCGGCGAGCAGGGCCCGCCAGTTCTCGCCCAGCCAGCTCTCCGCGTCCGCCTGGGTGGAGAAGGACTCCTCCGACACGCCCACGGTGCGCCCGTCGGCCGTCTCCAAACGCCAGCTCCACGCCATCGCGCCGTCTCTCCCTCGTGCCGCTCGTGCCCTGTCGCCGTGCCCTGCCGTGATCCACCGCCGTGGACGTGAGCGTAGCCCGTCACGCGGCGGCCTCGATGGCTTTGCGGAGCGCCTCGGGCGTGGCGATGTCGTCCTGGTCGAGGGTGCGGCCGTTCACCTGGACGGTCGGCGTGCCGCCCACCCCGGAGTCGACGTACCCCTCGCTGACCCGCTTGACCTCCCCGGCGTACCACTGGTCGAGCACGCACTCCTCGAACCGGGCGTCGGCCACCCCCGCCTCGGCGCCGATGGACACCAGCTCGCTGAGCGCGTACCCCTCGGTCTGCAGGTTCGCGGGCTGGTGCTCGTAGAGCGCGTCCTGGTAGGACAGCCACCGCGCGCCGTTCCCGACGCACCGCAGCGCGGACGCCGCCCGCAGCGCGTTGTCGTACGCCGGCTGCACGGACTCGTTGAAGATCACCATGGGGTGGAAGACGACCTTGGCGTCCCCGGCGACGGCCAGTTCCTTCAGCATCGGGTCGTTCGCCTTGTCGAAGGTCCCGCAGTGCGGGCAGGCGAAGTCGGTGTAGATGTCCACGACGGGGGCCGAGACGCCGGGCCGGGCCATCGCGAGGCTGCCGTCCTCGGCCGGAGTGGCCTTCGCCCCGCCGACGATGTCGCCGACCTGCAACTGGATCTCGCCGCCGCGTCCCCCGCCGCCCTCCTCCTCGGCGCCGCGGACCGCGAACACCACCGCCGCGACCGCGATGAGGACGACCACCAGCCCGCCGCCGACGAGCGCGATCACCAGCCCCGGGCCCCGTCCGCCACCGGACGGCGGGGGAACCGGCGGCCCGCCCTGCCAGGGCGCCCCCGGCCCGGGCGGCATCCCGCCCGGGGGCATCCCGCCCGGGGGCATCCCGCCCGGGGGCATCCCGCCGGGCGGCGGCGGAGGCGGCGGGAACGGCGAGTTCGGGGGGTAGCCCACCCGTGTCTCCTTCGGTCGACGTTTCGGTTCGATGGCGCGATTCGCCCATTCGGGAACTTCACCCCAAAGGCGATCTCCCTCCCGCGAGCGTAACGGCGCCCGCCCCGCCGTAGAGTCGTCCACCGACATGAACACCGAAGTCAACGCCCCCACCCCCGCCCCCGACGGGGACGACGCCGAGTCCGCTCCCGCCGGCGCCGGGACGGGCGGCACCACCGGACTTGGCGGGACGCCCCAGGGGAACGGTGGTGTGCCCGGGTCGGGGGTGGAGGTTCTGGGGGTCGCGTCGGCAGGCGGGTGGCCTGGGGACGGGTGCGGGTGCGCGTCGTGCAATGCGCTGCGGGCGCGCGGGGTCCGGTTCGAGGGGTTCGCCGCGACGGTCGGCGGGGTGCCGTGGGCGGAGTGCGACCGGACGGACGTGCCCGGCGGCCACGACGTGCGCGGGCCGTCGGGGGAACAGGTGCTCGTGGCGGCGGGGCCGGGGGCGCGCCCCGAGCCCGCCGGGGACGTCCGCTACGACGCGGCGCTCCTCGATCTCGTCGGGGCCCCCGAGCACCTCGGGTACCTGCGGAGCGTCGGCGCGGTGGCGGAGGGGACGCGCGTCGCGGCCGTCCACGTCGACCACCGCGTCCGGTCGCCGGCCGAGCTCGAGCGCCGGCTGGGGTTCTGGCTCCGCGCGGACGCCGGGCCCTGGCGGACGCTGTTGCTCGGCGGGGCGCGGTCGGGGAAGTCGGCGGAGGCGGAGCTGCGGTTAGCCGCCTGCCCGGAGGTGACGTACGTCGCGACGGGCGGCGCGCGGGACGGCGACGCCGAGTGGGCGGCGCGCGTGGCGGCGCACCGGCGGCGGCGCCCCGCCCGGTGGCGCACCCTGGAGACCACCGACGTCGCGGGCGTGCTGGGGTCGGCGACCGGCGCGGTCCTCGTGGACGGCCTCGGGACGTGGCTCGCGGCGGCGATGGACGAGACGCGGGCGTGGGACGAGCCTGCGGACGCCGTCCGCCGGGTCCTCCCCCGCGTCGACGCCCTGGTCGCCGCGTGGCGCGGCACCGCGGCGCGCGTGGTGGCGGTGAGCGACGAGGTGGGGTTGTCGCTGGTGCCGACCACGCCGTCCGGACGGGCGTTCCGGGACGCGCTCGGGCTGCTCAACCAGCGGCTCGCCGCCGAGTCGGAGGAGGCGGCGCTCGTGGTCGCGGGCCGCGTGACGGAACTGCCGTGATCGCGGGGCTCCGGCTGGCGGTCACGCTGCTCACCGTCGTGCCGTTCCCCGGCGAGGGACGGTTCGACCGCGCGACCGCGCGCACCGCGATGCTGCTCGCCCCGGCCGTCGGGGCGGTCACCGGGGGCGCGGCGGCGCTCGTCCTGCTCGCAGGCGGCGCGCTCGGCCTCTCCCCGGCGCTGTGCGCGGCGCTCGCGGTCGCGGCGTCGGCGGCGGTCACGCGGGCGCTGCACCTCGACGGCCTCGCCGACCTCGCCGACGGCCTGGGCAGCCGGAAGCCGGCCGCGGACGCGCTGGAGATCATGAAGCGGTCCGACATCGGCCCGTTCGGCGTCGTCACCCTGCTGCTGACCCTGCTGGTCCAGGTCGCGGCGCTGGCGTCGGCCCCGCACCCGGCGGTGGCGGCGCTCGTCGCGGGGGTCGCCGGACGGCTCGCGCTGCCGTGGGCGTGCCGCGCGTCCGTGCCGTCCGCCCGTCCGGGCGGGCTGGGGGCGCTCGTCGCGGGCACCGTGTCCGGGCGCGCGGCCCTCGCCGCCACGGCCGCCGTCCTCGCGGCCGCCGCCGCGGCCGGGGCGGCGTCCGGCGGAACGGACGGCGCCCTGCTCGCGGTCGCCGCCGCGGGGTTCGGGCTCGCCGCCGCGCTCGCGGCGCTGCGGCACGCGACCCGGCGGCTGGGCGGCGTCACCGGCGACGTCCTCGGCGCGCTCGTGGAGATCGCGGGGACGGGCGCGCTGATCGTCCTCGCCGCGGGATGAACCGGGACGAACCTTTGATCCCTGAGGACGAACCGGCCCCCCAAGAGGACTAACATCGGGCTACGTGACGACCATCAGCCTTGACAGCGCAGCCCCGGACAGCCTCGACGTCGACGCGATCGTGATCGGCGTCTCGCCCGGCGGGGACGGAGTCGCCCCCGCAGCCGGCGCCGAGGCGCTGGACCGGGCCCTGGACGGCCGGCTCTCCGCCGCGCTCGGCGCGCTGGGCGCGACCGGCAAGGCCGGGGAGATCACCCGCGTGCCCACGCTCGGCGCCGTGCCCGCGCCGGTGATCGTCGCCGCCGGGCTCGGCGAGGACCCCACCCCCGAGGACCTGCGCCGCGCCGCCGGAGCCGCCCTGCGCTCGCTCTCCGGTTCCGCCCGGGCCGCCGTCGCGCTGCCCGTCGCGTCCGCCGAGCAGGTCGAGGCGGCCGCCCTGGGCGCGCTCCTCGGCGCCTACTCCTTCGACTCCTTCCGCACCGGCGAGCACAAGAGCCCGGTCGAGGAGATCACGCTGCTGGCGGGCGGCGACGGCGCCGAGGCGGCCGTCGAGCGCGCCCGCGTGCTGGCCGAGTCGGTGAAGCTCGTCCGCGACCTGGTGAACACCCCGCCGTCGCACCTCTCCCCCGAGGACCTCGCGGGCGAGGCCGAGCGGATCGCCGGGGAGACCGGCCTGTCGATCGAGGTGCTCGACGAGAAGGCCCTGGTGGACGGCGGCTACGGCGGCCTCGTGGGGGTCGGGCAGGGCTCGGTCAACCCGCCGCGGCTGATCCGCCTCTCCTACACCCACCCCGAGGCGACGAAGACGCTCGCGCTGGTCGGCAAGGGCATCACGTTCGACTCGGGCGGCCTGTCGCTCAAGCCGTCCGAGGCCATGGACTGGATGAAGTCCGACATGGGCGGCGCGGGCGCCGTGCTCGGCGCGCTCGCCGCGATCGGCCGGCTCCGCCCGAAGGTCAACGTCGTCGGCTACCTCGCCGCCGCCGAGAACATGCCGAGCGGCACCGCGCAGCGCCCGTCCGACGTCATCCGCATCTACGGCGGCAAGACCGTCGAGGTCCTCAACACCGACGCCGAGGGACGCCTCGTGCTCGCCGACGCCCTGGTGCGCGCGGCCGAGGACGGCCCCGACCTGATCGTGGACGTCGCCACCCTCACCGGCGCGCAGCTCGTCGCGCTCGGCACCCGGACCACCGGGGTCATGGCCAACGACGACGCCGTCCGTGAGAAGGTGGTGGACGCGGCCGGGCGCGCCGGCGAGCCCTCCTGGGGCATGCCGCTGCCGGCCGAGCTGCGCAAGGGCCTGGACTCCGCGGTCGCCGACCTCGCCAACATCAGCGGCGACCGCTGGGGCGGCATGCTGGTCGCGGGCGTGTTCCTCCAGGAGTTCGTCGCGGACGGCGTCAAGTGGGCGCACCTCGACATCGCGGGCCCGTCGTTCCACAAGGGCGAGCCGTACGGCTACACCCCGAAGGGCGGCACCGGCGCCGCGACCCGCACGCTGGTGCAGATCGCCGAGGACCTCGCCGCGGGGACCCTCTGACGGCGACCCGGTGCGGCCGGAACGACAAGCGAATAGGTTTTCTCGTGGCGGTGGGGGCCCGTTGCCGGAGCGCCCCGCCCCGCCCCCGGCGCCGCGGTCCACGCGGCGCCAGAACCGGGAAAGGGAGCGTCCAGTGGCCAACAGCGGCCCCTTCGACATCGTGGTCCTAGGTGCCGGCAGCGGCGGATACGCGTGCGCGCTGCGCGCCGCCGAGCTCGGCAAGTCGGTCGCGCTCATCGAGCGGGACGAGTCCCTCGGCGGGACCTGCCTCAACCGGGGCTGCATCCCCACCAAGGCGCTGCTGCACGCGGCCGAGGTGGCGGACCAGACCCGCGAGGCCGCCAGGTTCGGCGTCAAGGCGTCGTTCGAGGGCATCGACGTCGCCGGCGTGAACGCCTACAAGGACAAGGTCGTCACGACGACCGTCAAGGGCCTCACCGGCCTCATCAAGGGCCGCGGCATCGAGGTCGTGCACGGCACCGGGCGGCTCACCGGCCCGACGTCCGTCGAGGTCACCGCGCAGGACGGAACGGTCCGCACGCTGGAGGGCGCGCACGTCGTGCTCGCCACCGGGTCCGCGCCGCGGTCGCTGCCCGGCCTGGAGATCGACGGCGAGCGCGTCATCTCCAGCGACCACGCGCTGCGGCTCGAGCACGTCCCCGGCTCCGTGGTCGTCCTCGGCGGCGGCGTCATCGGCGTCGAGTTCGCGAGCGTGTGGCGCTCGTTCGGCGCCGACGTCACGATCGTCGAGGCCCTGCCCCACCTGCTGCCGCTGGAGGAGGAGTCCAGCTCCAAGCGGCTGGAGCGGGCGTTCCGCAAGCGCGGCATCAAGTTCGAGCTGGGCGCCCGCTTCGAGGGCGTCAAGACCACGCAGGGCGGCATCGCGGTGTCGCTCGACAACGGCAAGACGATCGACGCGGAGCTGCTCCTCGTCGCCGTCGGCCGCGGCCCCGTCTCCGACGGCATCGGGCTCGCCGAGGCCGGCGTCGAGACCGAGCGCGGCTTCGTCAAGGTCGACGAGTACTGCCGCACCAGCGTCCCCACGATCTCGGCGGTCGGCGACCTGATCCGGACGCCGCAGTTGGCCCACGTCGGCTTCGCCGAGGGGATCCTCGTCGCCGAACGGCTGGGCGGGCTCACCCCGCCCCCGATCGACTACGACGGCGTCCCGCGCATCACCTACTCCGACCCCGAGGTCGCCTCCGTCGGCATCACCTCGGCGACGGCGCGGGAGCGCGGGCACGAGATCAAGGAGGTCACCTACGACCTGGCCGGCAACCCCAAGAGCAAGATCCTGGGGACGCAGGGCGAGATCAAGGTGATCGCGGCCGTGGACGGTCCCGTCCTCGGGCTGCACATGGTCGGCGCGCGCGTCGGCGAGCTCATCGCGGAGGGGCAGCTCATCTACAACTGGGAGGCCCTCCCCGACGAGGTCGCGCAGCTGATCCACCCCCATCCGACACAATCCGAGGCCGTCGGCGAGGCACATCTCGCCCTCGCCGGCAAGCCATTGCACGTGCACGGCTGAACGCCGCACGGTTCATTTCTTCGAAGGAGTCGCTGAGAGCCATGCCGGTCTCCGTCACCATGCCCCAGCTCGGCGAGAGCGTCACCGAGGGCACCGTCACCCGCTGGCTGAAGAAGGAGGGTGAGCGCGTCGAGACCGACGAGCCGCTTCTCGAAGTGTCGACCGACAAGGTCGACACCGAGATCCCTTCGCCCGCCTCGGGCATCCTGACCAGCATCACCGTCGCCGAGGACGAGACCGTCGAGGTCGGCGCGGAACTCGCCATCATCGGTGACGAGGGCGACGCGCCGTCCGGCGGCGCCGCTCCGGCCGCCGAGGAGAAGCCGCAGGAGGCGCCCGCCCCGCAGCAGGAGCAGGCCCCGCAGCAGCCGCAGGCGCAGCAGGCCCCGCCGCCCGCCGCCTGGCCGCCGCCCGCGCAGCAGCAGCCGGCCGCGCCGCCGGAGCCCGCCCCGCAGGCGCAGGCGCCGCAGCAGGCCCCGCCGGAGCCCGCGCCGCAGACGCCCGAGCAGCCGTCCGCGCCGGCCGCCGGGACGCCGTCCGACGGCCCGTACGTGACGCCGCTCGTCCGCAAGCTCGCCACCGAGCACGGCGTCGACCTGGCGTCGATCAACGGCACCGGCGTCGGCGGCCGCATCCGCAAGCAGGACGTCCTGGAGGCGGCCCGCGCCGCCAAGGAGCGGCAGGCGCAGCAGGCCGCCGCCCCGGCCGCCCCGGCGGCGCCCGCGGCCCCGGCCGCGCGCCCGGCGGCCCGCGCCGCGACCCCGCCGCCCGCCGCCGCCCCCGCCGAGCAGCTCGCGCTGCGCGGCAAGACCGAGCCGATGTCGCGGATCCGGCAGACGATCGCCCGCCGCATGGTGGAGTCGCTGCAGGTGTCGGCGCAGCTCACCACCGTCGTCGAGGTGGACGTCACCAAGATCGCGCGGCTGCGCGAGCAGGCCAAGGCCGACTTCGAGGCCCGCGAGGGCGTCAAGCTGTCCTTCCTGCCGTTCTTCGCGATGGCGGCGGTCGAGGCCCTCAAGGCGCACCCGAAGGTGAACGCCGTCATCAACAGCGAGACGAACGAGGTCACCTACCACGACGTCGAGAACCTGGGCATGGCGGTGGACGTCCAGGAGCGCGGCCTGATGGTCCCGGTGATCGACAACGCCGGCCAGCTCAACCTGGCCGGGCTCGCGCAGCGCATCGCCGACCTCGCCGAGCGGACCCGCACCGGCAAGGTCAGCCCGGACGAGCTGTCCGGCGGCACGTTCACGCTGACCAACACCGGCAGCCGCGGCGCCCTGTTCGACACCCCAATCCTCAACCAGCCGCAGGTCGGCATGCTCGGCACGGGCGCGGTCGTCAAGCGCCCCGCCGTCATCGACGACCCCGAGCTGGGCGAGGTCATCGCCGTCCGGTCCATGGTCTACCTGGCCCTGACCTACGACCACCGGCTCATCGACGGCGCCGACGCCGCCCGCTTCCTGGGCACCGTCAAGCACCGTCTGGAGGAGGGCAACTTCGAGGCCGAGCTCGGCCTCTGACCCTCCCCCGGTCACCGGAACCCCCGCCGCCCCACCGGGACGGCGGGGGTTCCGCGCGTTGTGCTCAAGATTCGTCAAAGTCGCGGCCCGCGATCCGCGGCGGCCGTACGGTGACAGCGACAGCGAACGGCCGTGCAGGACGGCCTTGAGGAGGGCGCATGAGCACCGACGGACAGCCGCACATTCTCGCGATCGGCGGCGGATCGTTCGTCCCCGACGGGCGGGAGGGGCTCGCGCCGAGCCCGCTGCTGCGCTACGCCGTCGACCTCACCGGGCAGGACCGTCCCCGCGTCTGCTTCCTCACCACCGCCCTCGGCGACGGCGCCGAGTACGTGTCCCGCTTCTACGCCGCGTTCGCCGCCCTGGACGCCGAGGTGAGCCACCTGGCGCTGTTCCCGATGCCGAACGTGGCGGACATGCGGGCGCACCTGCTCACCCAGGACCTCGTGTACGTGTCGGGCGGCAGCGTCGCCAACCTGCTCGCGCTGTGGCGGCTGCACGGCCTCGACGAGATCATGCGGGAGGCGTGGGAGGCGGGCGTCGTGCTGTCCGGGCAGAGCGCGGGGGCGCTGTGCTGGCACGTCGGCGGCAACACCGACTCGTTCGGCCCGCAGCTGCGCCCGCTGACCGACGGCCTCGGGTTCCTGCCGTACTCCTGCGGCGTCCACTACGACAGCGACCCGCAGCGGCGCCCCCTGCTGCAGCAGCTCGTGGGCGAGGGCACCCTGCCCGGCGGTTACGCGGCGGACGAGTCGGTCGCCCTGCACTACGTGGGTACCGAGTTCGTCCAGGCCGTCTCGTTCCGGCAGGAGGCGGGCGCCTACCGGGTGGAGCCGGACGGCCCGGGCACCGCGAAGGAGACGCGCCTCGAGCCCCGTCTCCTCGCCTCCCTCTGAGCTCTCGGGCCCTCAGGACGCGAACATCACCTTGTAGACGGCCTCGCCCTCGTCGGCGGCCGCGCGGAACAGGCCGGTGAGCGCCCGGTAGGCGGGCGCGAGCACCTCGTCGCGGGCGGCGGCGTCGAGACCGGCCGCCTCCTGGACGCCCGCGGCGTGCATCGCGGCGGGGTCGAAGCGGGCGGCGACGTCGGCGAACGGCGTCGCCGCGAGGTGGTCGGCGGCGGGCTTGACGCGGTCCGGGGCGAGGTAGACGACGTCCATGCCGAGCTCGTCGGCGCCGTCCTCGGTGAGCAGCCGGCCGCCGCACACCACGTCCGCCTCGGGCTGGCGGCCGTCCCACGCGTCGCCCGTCAGCAGGTAGTGCAGCGCCTGCCAGGCGCCGCCGAGGTCGACGGGCGCGGCGCGGCGGCGCCACTCGCGGTCGCCGAACACGTGGCGGGCGATCCGGCCGGGGTCGGTCTCCCCCTCCACCACGGGCGGCACCCTGAGGTACGACATTGCCAGACCCACCGCGCTCCTCCTGTCCGCTCGATGACCGTGAGACTCTTCGTGACGACAGGGAGCCACCCTAGAGACGTCCGGGGAAAGAGATGACCGAAACACGCGAATCCGCGGCGCCCCGCCGTTAACGTCACTCGTTCGAGATCCTCCCGATACGGCATCGACGCCGGGCGGGGCGGAGCGGGCGCGCGCGGTGTGCCGATCGCCGGAACCGCGACGTAGGCTGAACGGGTGACAACGGTGACACCAGAGGGGCGCAAGCTCCTGCGCATTGAGGCACGCAACAGCCAGACCCCGATCGAGCGCAAGCCGGAGTGGATCAAGACCCGGCTGAAGATGGGCCCGCAGTACCGGGAGCTCATCGGGCTGGTGAAGTCCGAGGGCCTGCACACGGTGTGCCAGGAGGCGGCCTGTCCCAACATCTTCGAATGCTGGGAGGACCGCGAGGCCACGTTCCTCATCGGCGGGGAGCAGTGCACCCGGCGCTGCGACTTCTGCAACATCGACACGGGCAAGCCCGCCGCGTTCGACCGGGACGAGCCGCGCCGCGTCGCCGAGTCCGTCGTGACGATGGGCCTGAAGTACGCGACCGTCACGGGCGTCGCCCGCGACGACCTGGAGGACGGCGGCGCCTGGCTGTACGCGGAGACGGTGCGGCAGATCCACGCGGCCGTGCCCGGCTGCGGCGTCGAGCTGCTGATCCCCGACTTCAACGCGGTGCCCGAGCAGCTCGCCGAGGTGTTCTCGTCGCGGCCCGAGGTCCTCGCGCACAACGTGGAAACCGTCCCGCGGATCTTCAAGCGGATCCGTCCCGGGTTCCGCTACGAGCGCTCCCTCGAGGTGATCTCCAAGGCCCGCGAGGACGGGCTGGTCACCAAGTCGAACCTGATCCTGGGCATGGGCGAGACCCGCGAGGAGATCTCCGCGGCGCTGCGCGACCTGCACGACGCCGGTTGCGAACTCATCACGATCACGCAGTACCTGCGGCCGTCCCCGCGGCACCACCCGGTGGAGCGCTGGGTGAAGCCGGAGGAGTTCGTCGAGCTGGCGGACGAGGCCAGGGAGATCGGCTACGCGGGCGTGATGTCGGGTCCGCTCGTCCGGTCCAGCTACCGCGCCGGACGCCTCTACAAGCAGGCGATCGAGGCCCGGGAGTCCTGACACGCACGCCGTTCGGGGACGAATCGGCTGTCCGGTGACGACCCCGACCCGACTATCCTTGGAACCATGTCGAAAAAGCCCGCAGACGGAGGCCAGGAGCGTCCGGGCCGCCTCAAGCAGATCCGCATGGTCGCCCAGGTGCTGCACCAGGCGAACCCGAAGGCCCTCCCGATCGTCTTCGCCTCGGCGCTCGGGACGCTGGCCGTCCTCGTCGTCATCGGGCTGATCTTCGGCCAGCTCTGGTTCTTCATCCCACTGGGCATCCTGGCCGCGTTCGCGGTCGGCATGATCGTGTTCGGTCAGCTGGCGCAGCGCGCCCAGTACAAGGTGATCGCCGGGCAGCCGGGCGCGGCCGCCGCGATCCTGAAGAACATGCGCGGCGGCTGGACGGTCACCGAGGCGGTGGCCGGCAACCGCAACCTCGACATGGTGCACCGCGCGGTCGGGCGCCCCGGGGTCGTGCTGGTCTCCGAGGGCCCCCGCAACCGGGTCGGGCACCTGCTCGGCGCGGAGAAGAAGCGCATTTCCCGCGCGGCCCAGCAGGTCCCCATCTACGACGTCCAGGTGGGCGACGAGGAGGGGCAGATCCCGGTGGACAAGCTGCAGCGGCACCTGATGAAGCTGCCGCGCAACCTCACCAAGGGCCAGGTCGCGGAGCTGAACGACCGGCTGCAGGCGCTGCCCCGCGCCATGCAGATGCCGAAGGGCCCGATCCCCAAGGGCGCGAAGATGCCCAAGGGCCCCAAGCCCCGGATGCGCTGACGACGGAACGACGAAGCGCCCTCTCCCGGACGGGAGGGGGCGCTTTCGCTCGGTCGGACGTGTGCGCGGTCGGGGCGGGGGTCAGATGTTCACGACGGCGGTGTTGGCCGCCCGGTCGTGCAGCCCGCGGTAGTCGCGGTCCCAGAGCAGGGCGGGGACGACGAGGAGCAGCAGGAGCGTGCGCGCGAGGCCCCAGCCGAGCCCGACCGGACGTCCGTCCAGCCGGATCACGCGGATCCCGCACAGCCGCTTGCCGATCGTCATGCCGATCATCGAGGTGAGCACCCACGCCTGGATGCCGAAGACGACGAGCGTCCAGGTGCTGCGCTCGGGCGGCCCCCAGTCGAGGGTGCGCGCCAGCAGGCTCGCGACCAGCATCGACAGCCCCCAGTCGACGAACAGCGCGCCGATCCTGCGCGGGTAGCTCGCGACGGCGCCGCTGCCGCTCTCCGGAAAACCGAACCGCTCCCCCGGGTCCCCGAGGTCGGCCCCTGCCGCGCGCGCGCCGCTCAGCCACGTCTGCGTCCAGCGCGGGCTCTTGCCACTGCTCATGTCCCTACGCTATCCGCTCCCCCGGCGGGTTCCGACGGGCCCTCACCCCGGACGACCCGTCACAGGAAGGACGGCCCGCGTAACACGCTCGAAACATATGGGACATGGCCGGGAAACGGCGGCTGCCTAGCCTCTTGGATAGCCAAGGAGTGCCAAGGAGGCCGGATGTTCAGCAGCGCCGAAGAGATCCTGAGCTATATCAGGGACGAGAACGTACGGTTCGTCGACTGCCGGTTCGTGGACCTGCCGGGGAAGATGCAGCACCTGACGTTCCCCGTCGAGCGCTTCGACGAGAGCATCTTCACCGAGGGCCTGATGTTCGACGGCTCGTCCGTCCGCGGGTTCCAGGAGATCCACGAGTCGGACATGCTGCTGCTGCCCGACCCGGCGACCGCCGTGATCGACCCGTTCCGGCAGCACAAGACGCTGAACCTGAACTTCTTCGTGCACGACCCGCTGACCGGGGAGCCCTACAGCCGCGACCCGCGCAACGTCGCGAAGAAGGCCCAGGACTACCTGCGCGGTTCCGGCATCGCCGACACCTGCTACTTCGGCCCCGAGGCGGAGTTCTACATCTTCGACGACGTCCGCTTCCAGACGTCGCCGAACGCCGGCTTCTACCACTTGGACTCCATCGAGGGCGCGTGGAACACCGGCCGCGAGGAGCCGGGCGGCAACCTCGGCGCCAAGCCCGGCTACAAGGGCGGCTACTTCCCCGTCCCGCCGATGGACCACTACGCGGACCTGCGCTCGGAGATGTCCGCGCAGCTGCTGAACGTCGGCATCGACGTCGAGCTGCACCACCACGAGGTCGGCACCGCGGGCCAGTCCGAGATCGGCGTCAAGTTCGACACCCTCCTGAAGGCCGCCGACAACCTCCTGCTCTACAAGTACGTCGTCAAGAGCGTCGCGCGCGCCGCGGGCAAGACCGTCACGTTCATGCCCAAGCCGATCTTCGGTGACAACGGGTCCGGCATGCACTGCCACCAGTCGCTGTGGAAGGACGGCTCGCCGCTCTTCTACGACGAGGTCGGGTACGCGGGCCTGTCCGACAACGCCCGCTACTACATCGGCGGCCTGCTCAAGCACGCGCCGTCCCTGCTGGCCTTCACCAACCCGACGGTGAACTCCTACCACCGCCTGGTGCCCGGCTTCGAGGCCCCGGTCAACCTCGTCTACTCGCAGCGGAACCGCTCGGCCTGCATCCGGATCCCGATCACCGGCTCCAACCCGAAGGCCAAGCGCGTCGAGTTCCGCGTCCCGGACCCGTCCTGCAACCCGTACCTGGCCTTCTCGGCGATGCTGATGGCCGGCCTGGACGGCATCAAGAACAAGATCGAGCCCGCCGAGCCGGTCGACAAGGACCTCTACGAGCTCCCGCCGGAGGAGGCCCGCGCGATCCCGCAGGTCCCCGGCTCGCTCCCCGAGGTCCTCGCGGCCCTCGAGGCCGACCACGACTACCTGCTCGAGGGCGGCGTCTTCACCCAGGACCTCATCGAGACCTGGATCTCGATGAAGAACGAGTACGAGATCGACCCGATCCGTCTCCGCCCGCACCCCCACGAGTTCGAGATGTACTACGACATCTAGGATGTCGTGATTCGCGTGGCCCCGGCGGGTTCCCCGCCGGGGCCACGCGGCGTTGTACGGGCCCGATGTCCAGGGCACGTCCGCGACGCGCGTCCCGGCGGGGACGTCGCCTGGCCGGCGGACCCCCGGAAGGCGTAGCCGGGGCCGCCGGAAATCAACCGGGAAGGCCTGGTGAACTCCACCCAAAGACCGGAGACGGCGTCGGGGTCGTACTACTCAGGTCTGAGGTGAAGACCGTTCGCTGCGGTGATCACATATCTGGGTCGCCGGAGAAGGATGGTCGGTATGGCCCAGATCGCCCCCCCGGTCGCCCACCGAGTCCCGGCCCACCCGGCCCCGCGCGGTGAGCGGCGACGGCCGGCCGCAACACCGCGGCGCCGGGTGTTCACGGTACCCCCGGTGTGGCGCGAGCTGCTGCTGATCGTCCTCTTCTACACCGGCTACTCGCTGACGCGCATCGTGCTGGTCCAGGACGGCACCGCGTCCGCGTTCGCCCACGCGGACCAGATCCTGCGGTTCGAGGGGGCGCTGGGCCTGGACGTCGAGCTGTCGCTCAACCGGGCGCTGCTGGATCTTCCGTGGCTGGCGAAGGCGGCGAACGTCTTCTACGCGACGATGCACTTCGCGGTGACGCTCGGCATGGTGGTGTGGCTGTACCTGCGCCGGCCGCAGGACTACCGGTGGCTCCGGACGTCCCTGATGATCGCGACCGGGGTGGCGGTGCTCGGCTTCTGGCTGTACCCGCTGGCGCCGCCGCGGTTCCTGCACGAGGAGGGGTTCGTCGACCCGGTGACGGCGCTGCAGTCGTTCGGCCTGTACGCGAGCGACGCGTCGGCGACGATGACGAACCAGTACGCGGCGATGCCGTCGATGCACGCGGGCTGGGCGCTGTGGTGCGGATTCATCGTGGTGCGGCTGGCGGGGCGGCGGTGGCTGAAGGCGCTGGGCGTGCTGTACCCGGTGACGACCACGCTGGTGATCCTGGCTACGGCGAACCACTACGTGCTGGACGCGGTCGCGGGGTTCGCGGTGGTCGCGGGGGCGCTGGCGCTGTCGTGGCTGCTGTACGCGCGGACCCCGCGGCGCCTGCTGGACGCGCGGGACCGGCTGTTCGGGCGGTCCGCGCCCGCCGTGCCCGCACCGGCGCCGCGGCCCGCCGCCGACGACCGTCCGGAACGGGTGGGCGCCGGTCAGTCGGCGTAGCCGTAGAAGACCCGCTCGACGACGGCGCGGGCGCGGCGGGTGCAGCGGCGGTGGTCCTCCAGCAGGTCCCCGGCGGTGGCGTGGCCGAGGACGCGGGCGACGGCGCTGCGGTCGCTGCGGTTGTCGGTGGGCAGCAGGTCGGACGCCCGGCCGCGGACGAGCATGACGGCGCCGCGGATGCGGGTCGCGAGCGTCCAGGCGGCGGCGAGCACCTCGGCGTCGGCGGGGTCGAGCAGGCCCGCGCCGGCGGCGGCGTCGAGCGCGGCGAGGGTGCGGGTGGTGCGCAGTTCGGGGACCTCGTGGGCGTGCTGGAGCTGGATGAGCTGGGCGACCCACTCGACGTCGGACAGGCCGCCGGGGCCGAGCTTGACGTGCAGGCGCGGGTCGGTGCCGCGCGGGAGCCGCTCGGACTCCATGCGGGCCTTCAGGCGGCGGATCTGCCGGACGGCGTCGTCGGCGATGCCGCCGGGCGGGCGGCGGATCGGGTCGATGAGGTCGCGGAACCGTTCGCGCAGCCCGGGGTCGCCGATGATCGGGTCGGCGCGCAGCAGCGCCTGCGTCTCCCACGGCTCGGACCAGCGGGCGTAGTAGGCGGCGTAGGACGCGAGGGTGCGGACGAGCGGGCCGCGGCGGCCCTCGGGCCGCAGGTCGGGGTCGATGGCCAGCGGCGGGTCGGGGGCGGGCAGCGACAGCAGCCGGCGCAGTTCCTCGGCGACGGCGCGGGCGGCGCGGTCGGCGGCGCGTTCGTCGGCGCCGGGGAGCGGGTCGTGGACGAACATGACGTCGGCGTCGCTGCCGTAGCCGAGTTCGCGCCCGCCGAAGCGGCCCATCGCGACGACCGCCATGCGGGTGGGGAGCGGCGCGCCGGTGCGGGCCTCGACCGCGTCGGTGGCCGCGCGCCGCGCGGCCTCGACGGTGACGGCGGCGATGTCGGTGAGCGCCTCCCCGACGGCGGTGACGTCGGCGAGGCCGAGCAGGTCGGCGACGGCGGCGCGGAACAGCTCGCGGCGGCGCAGGCCCCGCACGACGGTGACGGCGTCCTCGGCGGCGGCGGTGGCGACGTCGGCGCCGGTGGACGGGGCGTGCCTGCGGACGGCCGCGAGCGCCTCGGCGCGCAGCGCGTCGTGCGGGCGGGGCGCCAGTTCGGCGTCGCCGGCGAGCATCGCGACGGCCTCGGGGGCGCGCAGCAGCAGGTCGGTGGCGTAGCGGCTGGCGCCGAGCACCCACGCCATCCGCTCGGCGACGGTGATGTCGTCGCGGAGCAGCCGCAGGTACCAGGGGGTGGTGCCGAGGGCGTCGCTGACCTGCCGGAAGCCCAGCAGGCCGGCGTCCGGGTCGGGGGCGTCGGCGAACCAGCCGAGCATGACCGGCAGCAGGGTGCGCTGGATGGCGGCGCGGCGCGACACCCCGGCGGTGAGGGCCTCGATGTGCCGCAGGGCCCCGGCGGGGTCGTTGTAGCCGAGGGCCTCGAGGCGGGTGCGGGCGGCCTCGGGGGTGAGCCGCGCCTCCTCCTCGGGGAGCCGCGCGACGGCCCGCAGCAGCGGCGCGTAGAACAGCTTCTCGTGCAGCCGGCGGACCTCGCGGGCGTGCCGCCGCCACAGCGCGGTGAACTCGCCGACCGGGTCGGCGCGCAGGCCGAGGGCGCGGCCGAGGCGGCGCAGCTCGTCCTCGCCGTCGGGGACGAGGTGGGTGCGGCGCAGCCGGTGCAGCTGCAGGAGGTGCTCGACGCGGCGCAGGAACCGGTAGGCGGACGTGAGGGCCGCGGCGTCCTCGCGTCCGACGTAGCCGCCGCGCGACAGGTCGCCGAGCGCCTCGAGGGTGGTGGGGCTGCGGAGCGTGTCGTCGGTGCGGCCGTGGACGAGCTGGAGGAGCTGCACGGCGAACTCGACGTCGCGCAGGCCGCCGGGGCCGAGCTTGAGCTGCCGTTCGGCCTCGGCGGTGCGCCGGTTGAGGTCGGCCTCGACGCGGCGCCGCATGGCCTGGACGTCCTCGACGAAGCCCTCGCCTTCGGCGGCGGCCCACACGATGGGTGCGACGGCGTCGACGTAGCGGGCGCCGAGGTCGGCGTCGCCGGCGACGGGCCGGGCCTTCAGCAGCGCCTGGAACTCCCAGGTCTTCGCCCAGCGCTCGTAGTAGGCGCGGTGGCTGGCGAGGGTCCGGACGAGCGGGCCGGCCTTGCCCTCGGGGCGCAGCGCGGCGTCGACCTCCCAGAGGGAGCCCTCCTCGGTGCTGGCCGAGCAGGCCCGCATGGTGGCGGCGGCGAGGCGCGTCGCGGCGCGCAGCGCGGCGTCCTCGGGGGCGCCGTCGCGGGCTTCGGCGACGAACACGACGTCGACGTCGCTGACGTAGTTCAGCTCGCGGCCGCCGCACTTGCCCATGCCGATGACGGCGAGGCGGCAGGACGGGTGCTCGGGGACCTCGGCACGGGCGACCGCCAGGCCCGCCTCGAGCGCGGCGGCGGCGAGGTCGGCGAGCTCGGCGGCGACTCGGGCGACGTCGGCGGCGCCGACGAGGTCGCGCCCGGCGAGGTCGAGCAGGCGGCGGCGGTACGCGACGCGCAGCGCGGCGAGCACGCCGGCCCCCGCGGACGCGGCGACGGGCTCGGCGTCGCCGGGGCGGGCGCCGACGGCGGCGAGCAGTTCGGCGCGGACGTCGCCGAAGCCGGCGTGGTGGTCGCGCAGGACGTGCCAGTGCGCCGGGTGCCGGACGAGGTGGTCGCCGAGCGCGGCGCTGGCGCCGAGGACGGCGGTCAGCCGGTCGCGGAGGCCGTCCTCCTCGGCGAGGGCGGCGCGCAGCTCGGCGCCCTCGCCGTGCTCGTCGGCGGCGGCGAGCAGCCGGAGCAGCCCGCCGAGGGCGAGGTCGGGGTCGGCGGTGCCGCCGAGGACGCCGAGCAGCGCCTCCAGGAGCGGGCCGTCGAGCCGGACGCCGTCCGCCGCCTCGGCCTCGCGGACGAGCCGCTGCGCCCGTCCCGCGTCGGTGAAGCCGAGCCGCGCCAGGCGTCCGGCGAGGGACGGGCGGCGGTCGCGGCTCCTGGGCTCGGTGGTCCTGGGCTCGGTCACCCCTCAACCGTAATGCGCCGCGCCCCGGCCCGGGGTCACAGGACGGCCAGCAGCCGCCTGCGCTCGAACTCGGTGACCTCGCGGCGGTACTCCTCCCATTCCTGCCGCTTGTTGCGCAGGAAGAAGTCGAAGACGTGCTCGCCGAGGACGTCGGCCATCAGCTCGCTGCGCTCCATGGCGTGGATGGCCTCGTCGAGGTTCTGCGGGAGCGGCTCGATGCCGAGGGCGCGCCGCTCGGCGGGGGTGAGCGCCCACACGTCGTCCTCGGCGCCCGCCGGGAGCTCGTAGCCCTCCTCGATGCCCTTGAGCCCGGCGCCGAGGATCGCGGCGAACGCGAGGTACGGGTTGGCTGCCGTGTCGAGGGACCGGAACTCGATCCGGGTGGAGTGGCCCTTGTGCGGCTTGTACATCGGGACGCGGACGAGCGCGGAGCGGTTGTTGTGGCCCCAGCAGATGTACGACGGGGCCTCTCCCCCGGCGCCCGCGGCGGATCCGACGTTGCCCCACAGCCGCTTGTAGGAGTTGACCCACTGGTTGCAGACGGCCGTGATCTCGGCGGAGTGCCGCAGGACGCCCGCGATGAACGCGCGCCCGACCTTCGACAGCTTGTACTCGGCGCCCGGCTCGTAGAAGGCGTTGCGGTCGCCCTCGAACAGCGACATGTGGGTGTGCATGCCGGAGCCGGGGTGCTCGGTGAACGGCTTCGGCATGAAGGACGCGTGCACGCCCTGCTCGAGCGCGACCTCCTTCATGACCAGCCGGAACGTCATGATGTTGTCGGCGGTGGTGAGCGCGTCGGCGTAGCGCAGGTCGATCTCCTGCTGGCCGGGGGCGCCCTCGTGGTGGCTGTACTCGACGGAGATGCCCATCGACTCCAGCATCATGATCGCGTTGCGCCGGAAGTCGTGCGCGGCGCTGTGCGGGGTGTGGTCGAAGTAGCCGCCGGAGTCGGCGGGCTCGGGCTCGCTGCCGTCCTCCGGCTTGGTGTTCAGCAGGAAGAACTCGATCTCGGGGTGGGTGTAGAACGTGAACCCGAGGTCGGCGGCGCGGGCGAGCGAGCGCTTGAGGACGTACCGGGGATCGGCGAAGCTCGGCGACCCGTCCGGCATGAGGATGTCGCAGAACATCCGGCCGACGCCGGGCGACTCCGAGCGCCACGGCAGGACCTGGAACGTGGACGGGTCGGGCTTGGCGATCATGTCGGCCTCGTAGACGCGGGCGAAGCCCTCGATCGCCGAGCCGTCGAAACCGATGCCCTCGCCGAAGGCGCCCTCCAGTTCGGCGGGCGCGACGGCCACCGACTTCAGGAACCCGAGCACGTCGGTGAACCACAGCCGGATGAACCGGATGTCGCGCTCCTCCAGCGTGCGGAGCACGAACTCCTGCTGACGGTCCAAAGCCTTCTCCCTCGGTGCCTTGCTCCGCCGGCCCGCCCGGAGCGACGGGTCCGGCCACTGTGCAGTATGCCCGGCCGCTGTTACCACGACGTTACGCGTTCGGCGTCGTTCTCGTGGCCGCCGGGTGGCGTGTTCGCTCTCGGCCGTCGTCCGAAGGTATCGGACCTTTACCCCATACCGCCCGCCCATCCCGGCCCCGAGCAGCCGTTTCCCGAATCTTGACGTGCCGATCGGGCCTCCGCCGGGAACTGATCATTAACGTGAACCGCGTCGTGGACATCTCTCTTCTTCTCTCGACGGCCGACGGGGCCGCCGCGCTGGCGGCGCCCGCGGCCATGCACCCGGAGTCGTGGCGGCTGTGCGCGCAGGTGGAGACCTGGGCGCGCGGCCGCGGCCTGGTGCTCGGAGATCCGGACACCTCGCCGCTCGGCCGGGCCCGCTGCGAGCGGCTGGCCGCGCGCGTCTTCCCGGCCGCCGACCTCGCCGCCGTGGACCTGTTCGCCCGCTGGCTGACCTGGACGCTCGCGCTGGACGACATGCTCGACCACGCGCCGCTCGCCGACAGCGGCAGCGCCGTGCACGCGCTGTACGACGACCTGCTGCGCGCGACCCGCCGCGGGCACGCCCGTCCGGGGGCGCGGCCGCTGGAGGCGACCCTGGTGGAGCTGTGGCACGCCACGTCCAAGGGCATGAGCCGCGACTGGCGCCGCCGCTTCATGCTCCATCTGGAGGCGCACCGGGACGCCTGCGCGGAGGAGGCCGTGAACCGCCGCATCGGGCACGTGCCGGCGCCGCGCGAGTTCGCGCCGCTGCGCCGCCGCGCGTGCGGGCCGTTCCTGTACGACCTGATCGAGCCGGTCCTCGGCGTCGAGCTGCCCGCGCGGCTGCTGCGGACGCCCCGCTGGAAAGCGCTCGCGCACGCCGTCGCCGACGCCGTCGCATGGTCCAACGACCTCGCCTCGCACGATCTCGAGGCCGCGCGCGGCGACGTCCACGACCTGCCGGCGGTGCTCGCCCGGGCCGAGGGGACGGCGCCCGCGCAGGCCGGGCCGGCCGTGGCGGCGCGCGTCGCCGAGCGGATCGAGGACGCCCGGGAGGCCGCGCGGCGGCTGCCGGACATGCTCGACCGGCTGGAGCTGACCGTCGCGCAGCGCGCGGCGGCGGCCCAGGTCGTCCGGGTGCTGCTGGACACGCCGCGGGCGCACGTCGACTGGCTCGTCGAGTCCGGGCGGTACGAGGCGGGCGCGGCCGTCCCGGCGCCGCGGCTGGACGCGCTGGCGTCGCTGCGCTGACCCGGGCGGGGTCAGCGGGGCGCCGTGCCCGGCGCGGCGGCGAGGGCGTCGCCCGCCGCCGTCCGGGAGTACAGCACGCGGCGGCCGAGCCGGTGGCCGGTGACGAGCCCGCAGGCGCGGAGCACGCCGAGGTGCTGGCTGACCGCCGCGGGCGTGACGCCGAGCCGTCCGGCCAGCTCGGTCGTGGACGCCGGGGACGCGAGCGCGAGCAGCAGCCCGGCGCGGCGGCGGCCGAGCAGCGCGGCGAGCGCGGCGGCGGGGCCGTCCGGTCCGGCGGGGCGGCGCGTCTCCCAGAGGGCCGCGACGCCGGTCGGCGGGTAGCTGAGCATCGGCTGGTAGGGCGGGATCATCACCGACACCTCCGGCCACACGAACACGCTCGGGACCAGCAGCAGCCCGCGCCCGTCCAGGCCGCCGCGGAAGTCCCAGCGGCGGTCGATCGTCAGCGTTCCCGCCCGCCAGGCGACCGCCTCGTGCAGGCCGCCGAACACCCCGGCGGCGCCCTGCGCGGCGAGGGCCCGGGTGCGGCGCAGGACGTCGCCCTCCAGCAGGTCGCGGACCCGCGGCCAGTACGGCTCGACGGCCGCCGCCCAGTAGTCCTCGAGCAGATCGGCGACGACCGCGAGGGCGCGTGCGGGACGCGCCGCCATCTCCGCCCGGCCCGGGTCGGGCGGCATGAACCGCAGTTCGGCGGCGACGACCTCCGGCGGGGTGCCCCGGACGATCTCCAGTTCGGCGCCGAGGTCGGGCAGCGGGGTGTCCGGCGGCGGGGTGAGGAAGTCGGGAATGTACCCCCAGGCGGGGACGATCCGCCGCAGCGGCGCGAGGTCCAGGCCGCGCAGGCGGGGCCGGACGGCGTGCACCCACGGCAGGTGGAGGGCGTGCCCGGACGGGTCCGCGAGGACCCGCAGGCTGCGCACCATCTCCCACAGCGGGGAGAACGCGAACCGGACCCGCGCCGCGTCGTCCGGAGCGAACACCAGCTCGACCATTAAGTCCAGACTAAATCAATATCGCTCCCGCGATGGCTCCCCGAGCATCGGTCCGTGACCACCGCGCAACACGCCCCGCTCGGCCCGCCGCCCGGCCGGATCGCCGCGTTCCTCGCCCCCCGGATCGGCGGCTTCCCCCGCACCTTCTGGGTGCTGTGGGCGGGCACGCTGCTCAACCGGCTCGGCACGATGGTCGAGCCGTTCCTCGGCCTGTACCTGACCACCGTGCGGGGCCTGTCGCTGGCGCAGGCGGGCGCGGTGATGGCGCTGCTCGGCGCCGGATCGCTCGCCGGCCAGTTCGTCGGCGGGATCCTCGCCGACCGCGCCGGCCGCCGCGTCACGCTGACGGCCGCGACCGTCGGCACCGGCGCCGCGATGCTCGCCCTCGGCCACGCGCGGGGCCTCCCCGCGCTCGCCGCGTCCGCGCTCGTCCTCGGGCTGCTGCTGGACATGTACCGGCCCGCGTCGCAGGCGATGGTCGCCGACATCGTCTCCCCGGCGGACCGCCCGCGCGCCTTCGGGCTGCTGTTCTGGGCCGTCAACCTCGGCTGGGCCGTCGCGATGGTGCTCGGCGGGACGCTCGCCCGGCAGGGCTTCCTGTGGCTGTTCTGGATCGACGCCCTCACCTGCGCGGCGTTCGGCGTGCTGGTGTGGCGCGCCGTCCCCGAGACGCGGGACCGCGCGGCGCGGGCGTCGTCCGCCCCGGGCGGGTTCGGGCGCGCGCTGCGGGACCGCGTCATGGTCGCCTACGTCGTCATCACGCTGCTGTACACGTTCGTGCTGATGCAGGGCATGACGACCATGCCGCTGGCGATGCGGGAGGACGGCCTCGGCGCGCAGGCGTACGGGCTGGCGATCGCCGCGAACGGGGTGCTGATCGTCGTCGTGCAGCCGCTGGTCAACGCGTGGCTGAGCCGCCGCGACCACAGCCGCGTGCTGGTCGCCGGGTTCGTCCTCGTCGGCACCGGCTACGGGCTGACCTCGCTCGTCTCGTCGCTGCCCGGCTACACCGCGACGATCCTGGTGTGGACGTGCGGCGAGATCATCGCGGCGGCCGTCCTGCAGGCCGTCGTCGCCGACCTCGCCCCCGCCGACCTGCGCGGGCGCTACAACGGCCTGTACGGGATGGCGTGGTCGGGCGGGTTCCTGCTGGCGCCGCTCGGCGGCACCCAGCTGCTCGGCCTCGGCGGGGCGCCCGCGCTGTGGCTGACCTGCCTCGCCCTCGCCCTCGCCGCCGCGGCGGGCCAGCTCGCGCTCGCCCCCGCCGTCCGCCGCCGCCATTTCTCGTCAGATTGACGATACTGATCCCCGGCGTACTACCCTTGGAGGGTGGCACAGCTCCGGATCGCGCTCGCGCAGGTGAACCCGACCGTCGGCGACCTCGACGGCAACGCCGACCTCATCGTGGACTGGACACGGGCGGCCGCCGACGCCGGCGCCCACCTCGTCGCCTTCCCCGAGATGGCGCTCACCGGCTACCCCGTCGAGGACCTCGCGCTGCGGCCGTCCTTCGTCGAGGCGTCCCGGCGCGCCCTCGGCCGCGTCGCGCGCCGCCTCGCCGACGCCGGCATGGGCGGCGTCCCCGTCGTCGTGGGCACGCTCGACCGGCGGGAGGGCGGCCGCCGGCCGCTGAACGCCGTCGCGTGGCTGCACGGCGGCGACGTCCTGATCGTCTCGGCGAAGCACCACCTGCCGAACTACGGCGTGTTCGACGAGTACCGGATCTTCGAGAGCGCCGACACGCTCCCGGTCGTCCGGCTGCACGGCGTCGACGTCGCCACCGTCATCTGCGAGGACCTCTGGCAGGACGGCGGCCCCGTCAGCGTCACCCGCGCCGCGGGCGCCGGGCTCCTCCTCGCCGTCAACGCCTCCCCCTACGAGCGCGACAAGGACGACGTCCGCCTCGACCTGTGCGCCGGGCGCGCGCGCGAAGCGGGCTGCACCCTCGCCTACGTGAACATGGTCGGCGGCCAGGACGAACTGGTCTTCGACGGCGACTCCCTCATCGTCGGCCCGGACGGCTCGCCCATCGCCCGCGCGCCCCAGTTCGTCGACCACCTCCTCATCACCGACCTCGACCTGCCCGAGGCGTCCCCGGACGAGGGCCCCGCCTCCGTCGAGGCGCCCGGCGGCACGACGTTCACCATCGAGCGCCGCACGCTGTCCGCGTCCCCCCTGCCCGCCTACGAGCCCGAACCGCCGACCGTCGCCGAACCCCTGGACGACCTCGCGGAGATCTACGCGGCGCTCGTCGTCGGCACCCGCGACTACGCCCGCAAGAACGGGTTCCGCTCGGTCGTCCTCGGCCTGTCCGGCGGCATCGACTCCGCCCTCGTCGCGACGATCGCGTCCGACGCCGTCGGCCCCGAGAACGTGCACGCCGTCCTGCTGCCCAGCCGCTACTCGTCCGAGGGCTCGGTGTCCGACGCCGAGGACCTCGTCAAGCGGCAGGGCGTGCACTCCCGGATCGTCCCGATCGCCCGGATGGTCGAGGCGTTCGAGGCCGAACTCGACCTGCACGGCCTCGCCGCCGAGAACCTGCAGGCCCGCATCCGCGCGAACGTGTGGATGGGCCTGTCGAACGAGCACGGCCACCTCGTCCTCACCGGCGGCAACAAGAGCGAGCTCGCCACCGGCTACTCCACCCTCTACGGCGACTCCGCCGGCGGGTTCGCGCCGATCAAGGACGTCTTCAAGACCACCGTCTGGGACCTCGCCCGCTGGCGCAACACCGCGCTCGCCGCCGACCTGCCGTTCCTGCACCCCTTCGCGCAGGAGCCCGTCCCCGAGGCGATCATCGTGAAGGAGCCGTCCGCCGAACTGCGCCCCGGCCAGCGCGACCGCGACAGCCTCCCCGAGTACGCCGTCCTCGACCCCGTCCTCGCCGACTACGTCGAGCGCGACATGGGCCGCGACTTCCTCATCGCCGCCGGGCACGACGCCGAGCTCGTCGACCGCGTCGTCCGCCTGGTCGACCTCGCCGAGTACAAGCGCCGCCAGTACCCGCCCGGCCCCAAGATCACCCCGAAGAACTTCGGGCGCGACCGCCGCCTGCCCATCACCAACCGCTGGCGCGAGCGCGGCGACGTCACCCCATGAGCGTCACCCCATGAGCGTCACCCCATGAGCGTCGCTCCGTGACCGTCACTCCGTGAGCGACCGCCGCAGCGCCGTCGCGGCGATCGCGATCGCCGTCGTCCGCGTCGCGTAGGACAGCAGCGCGGGCGCCAGCTCCGCGCCCACCGCGAGGTGCCGGTCGAACTCCAGTACCACCACGTCCGCGCCCACGTCCCGCAGGATCTCCCGCACCTTCCCGACGTCCACCAGCCGCCGGTGCACCGGCGAGCGGACGGTCAGCACCACCAGCGTCCGGGGCACCAGCCCGCGCAGCTCGCCGGAGCCGAGCCAGTCCAGGGCGCGGCCCGCGGCGGCCGCGCCCTCCACCGTCGCCGGGGTCACCAGGATCTGCGCGTGCGCCGCGGCCAGGACGGCCCGGTGCAGCGGCGTGTGGACGCCCGCGCCGCAGTCGGTGACCGTCACGCCGAAGAACCGGCTGAGCGCGAGGCCCGCCGTGGCGTAGACGTCCGCGTCCAGGCCGCCGTCGCCGACCGCGCCGCGCGTCCCCGGCAGCGCCCACAGCCCCTCGCCCGGACGGGCGAGCCCCGGCTCGACCTCCGCGAACGACGCGGTGGCGAGCGAACCGCGCGCCAGATCGGCCAGCGACGGGCCCGGCGGGACGCCCAGCCGCAGCGGCAGCGAGCCGAACTGCGGGTCGGCGTCCAGCGCCAGCACCCGGTCCCGGCGGTGCCGGGCGAGGACCGTGGCCGCGAGCGCCGCGACCGTGCTCTTGCCCGACCCGCCGCGGATTCCCGTCACCGCGATCCGGCGCCCCGTCGTGACGGGCCGCGCCAGCCATGCGCCGTGCTCGGCGAGGGCCCGCACGTCGTCGGCGGCCCGCAGCGGGCGGACGGCGCCGCGCGCCAGCCGCCGCGGCAGCGGATCGCCGTGCACGTCGCGCGCGAGACGCGGATCGGCCACGATGCCCCCCTCAGAACGTCCCGAGCAGGCGCTCGAACGTGCCGAACACGCCGATGGCCACCGGGACGATCGCCACGACGGCGAGCCCCTCCACCACGTTCGCCGCCCGCCGCAGCCGCGCCCGCACGTGCTCCGGCTGCCCGGCCGCCAGCACCACCACCGGCACGGCCAGCACCCCGCCCAGGATCCCGAGCGCCGCCGGCGTGCCCCAGGCCGCACGACCCGCCAGCTCGACCGCCAGCCCCACGGTGATCGCGACGGCCGCGCCCAGCAGCGCCGTCTTCTGCACGACCAGCGGGAAGACCCGCGCGCGCCCGCCGAGCACCACGGCGAGCAGCCCGGCGAGCGCCGCCGTCCAGCCGTCGAACCGCGACAGCGCCCCGAACCCGGCGACGACCGCCGCCACCGCGACCGCGACGGTCGCGATCGTCATCGTGCGGTGCGCGCCGTCGAACGCCTCCAGCACGTCCCCGCGCCGCACCGCGCCGCCCTCGCCCCGCCGGTCGTCCAGCGACGTCAGCCCGGACATCGCGAGCGCCAGCCGCAGCACCACCCCCAGCAGCACGACGCACCCGCCCGCGAGCACGGCCCCCGTGCGCGGCGCGTCCAGCCCGGACGCCGCGCACAGACCGCCCGCGCCCGCCAGCAGCGCGATCACCGCACCGCCCACGACGCCGCCCCGGCCGAGCGGCGACACCGCCCCGAGCAGCACCGCCAGCGCGGCGGCCAGCAGGCCCGCGCCCGTCCAGGCGAGCCAGTCGGGCCGGTCGAGCCGCTCGGCCGCCGTCCACAGCGCCACCGCGCCGGCCGCCCCGCCGCCGAGGACGAGCGCGGTGCCGAGCGGCTCGCGCCCCGCGGGCGCCGCGACGGCCCCGCACACCAGCAGCAGCACGCCCGCCGCCGCGCCCGCGCCCGCCGCCGCCGGACCCGCGACGCCCGCGCGCAGCACCAGGACGATCGCCGCGGCTAGCGCCATGACCGCCGCCGTGGCGGTCCAGCGCACCGCCGCGGGGCCCCACCGCCACAGCCGTCCGTCCAGCGCGTCGCCGACCACCTCGGGCACCTCGTGCACCACCGGGGCCGGCAGCGGCTCGTCGCTGCGCACCAGCCGCAGCACCGCGCCGTCCGGGATCCGCCGATCGGCCAGCGTCGTCCCGGGATCGAGCACCTCCCCGGTCGACGTCGCCAGATGCCGCAGCCGCGGCGGGCTCTGCACCGGGTCGTCGAGCAGCTCCAGGACGTCCGGCAGCAGCGCCCCGATCGGCTCCCGCGCCGGGAGGACCATGTCGACCCGGCGGTGCTCACCGACGAGCGTCACCCGGCTCCACGCGGACATAGGACCCTTTCCACTGCGGTCACCGGGGCACGCCCGTCCCGGTGACGGGATCAAGGTAGCCGGTGCGCACCAGCCACCGGACGGTCGGCAGCGCGGGCGGGCTCGGGAACAGCCCGGCGTTCAGCGTGAACCGTGCCCCGCCGCCCGCCGACAGCGACGCGTCCACCTCGAACGGCCGCGCCACCCGGTACCGGTGGTAGCCCCGCGCCTCCGCGGGCAGCCCCCGGCGCGCGAACGGGGTCCCGAACGGCGACAGCACCGACCCGGACTCGTTCCCGAACGCGTCGACGAGCGTCCCCGCCGGCAGCCGATGCACCACGGACGTCCCGCCCGCCGCGGCGATCGCGTTCCGCACCTCCGCGTCGAGCACCGCACCCTTCCGCGCGCCCTCCTGCTCGGCCTCTGCGTCGAGCGCCCGCACGGGACGTCCGTCCGGGACGACCAGCTCCCCGTACAGCCAGCGGCACGCCTCGTCCTCGGTGGGGAACTCCGCCGCGATCCGGGCGCGGCCGAACTCGACGACGCCCCCGGAGAACCCGTCGGCGTCCCGCGCGACCACGTAGTGCGAACCCGAACCCCCCGGCCGGTCGGGCAGGACGTACAGTCCCGCTGGCACGCCCGCTCCGGTGAGCGCCCGCCGCAGCATCGCGAACGTCACGTTCGCGCCGACCCACTCCGCGGGCACGGGCGCCGTCCCGGGCCCGGGCGCGGCGACCTGCGACTCCGCGGCCTTCCGCTCCTGCTCCTGCAGCCGCGACCGCAGGTACGAGAACCCGACCATCCCCGCGCACAGCACCGCCGCGACGCACAATCCCGCGACGACCTTCATCAGGTTCTCGTCGAACGTCCGGCGGGTCCGTTCGGGGCCGAACAGCAGCGCGTGCCGGAGCCTGCGGCGCCGCACGGCGACCGACTCGAGCAGCTGGGCGTCGTAGTCCCGCACGTCCCCCCTCTCCACGCACCAGAGGAGGGACGCACCGGCGGGCGCGTCCCTCCTCCGCGGCGGTCAGATCGCCTGAACGGCCGCGCTCGCCTTGTTCAGCGTCGTCCCGGCGATCTCGTCGTTGCGCTCCAGCGTCGCCTTGACCAGCCGGATGATCTCACGGGTCTCGTTGGCCGCGTTGTGCCACTTGACCTCTTTCGCCCGGTACTCCTCCGACACCCCGGTGGCCTCCCAGTCGGCCATCGCGGCGGCCACATCGGTGTCGCGCGTCCCGATCAGCGCCTCCAGCCGCGCGACGATCGCGTGGATGTTGGCCTGCGCCTCGCCGGAGGCCCCGGTGTCGTAGCTGCGGCGTCCGTTCGTCATGCGGGCGTCCTCTCGTCGTGGGTCAGCGGAACTTGGCGCCGTCGAAGTTGGCCGCCGACATCATCCGCCCGGCCTCGTCCGCCATCGACCGGTCACCGGTGGCGAACGCCTGCTCCATGCCGATCTGCCCGGTGTTCACCCGGTCGAGGCCGCCCTTCAGGTCGGCGGCGATCTGATCCGACCGCGCCTTGAAGCTGTCGAACGCGGCCCTCCCGGCCCCGTTGAACTTCCCCGCGAGCGGCTCCGCCGCCACGATCAGCTGCTTCACCAGCGTCGCGAGCTCCTCACCGCGGTCGCCGGTGTTGTTCGCGAGCGTGATCAGCGTCTGCTCGCCCTGGTCCCATCGCCCCATGTCTCACCTGCCGCTCGAATCGCCGCGCGGACGACGATAGCCGGATCTTGATCTCCGTTCTATCGGACGAGTCAGACACGTCAGGCGTTCAGTCGACTCCTGACCGATTCCGGCAACACACGACCCCCACCACCCACAAGCCCCCCACAGCCTGCGGAAACATCACCAACACACACCACCCCGCAAGCGAACACACCCCCAAACAAGACAGCCCGAAACCCACCTTCCAGACATCCTCAACACGAAACAACAGCATTTCGTCCGCCTCGTCCCCTAACTTGACTCGCACATCACAAGATCGCGGGGGTGTGCGTTGACTGCATGGGACATCGATCCGCAAGGCGTCCAGGGCGTGATCAACCGGACGGCCGAGGCGTTCGCCCCGTTCGAGCAGCACGCGGGCGCGTTCGCCACCGGCTGCCGCGACGCCGGCACCGCGTCCGGCAGCTCGCAGGTCGCCCAGGCCCTCAGCGGGTTCGTCGAGCACCACAAACCCACCCTCCTCGGCCTTCGGAACCGCACCCAGCGCACCCTGCGCGGCGCGGCCGAGGCCACCAACGCCTACGTGCGCGGCGACGAGGAGATGGCCGCCCAGGCCCAGGCGAAGGCCGCCCGGACGGACACGCGATGATCGTCCCCGACCACGTCCTGAGCATCATGTCCGGCGTCAACCCCGACGCCGTCGAAGCCGAGGCCCACGACCTCAAGAAGGCCGCCACCGGGATCCGCGAGACGGGCGCGAACGTCCACTCCACCTGGCAGGGACTCTCGGCCTTCTACGAGGCCCCCGAAGCCGCCGACCTCTTCTCCGCCACCGCGCCCGTCCGCGACGACGCCGCGTCCTTCGCCGGGCAACTCGAGAAGGTCACCGGCGCCCTCACCACCTACGCCGCCGAGACCCGCGTCATCAAGCGCAAGCTGACCGACCTGTACATGCAGGCCGTCACCTTCGTGAACAAGACCTACGCCGAGAAAGAAGACTGGCGCAAGAACGAGGACCTCGTTCAAGAGAACAACTCCCTCCTCCAAGCCGTCGACGCCCAGGCCCTGGCCTTCCAGCAGGCACAGGAAAAAGCGTCAGCCAGCATCTACTCGGCCTACGGCGGCAGCGCCCCGAAGCGCACGATGTGCACCGACGACAAGCCGCTCACCTGGGGCACGCCCGAAGAGGCCGAGAACCCCTGGTACGAGGACATGTGGGACGGCGCAACCTCGTTCCTCACCGGCTTCTTCGGCGACGGCCTGTGGGGCGACGCCTCGGGCCTCTGGGACCTCGCCACCTCGCCCGAGAAGTGGCGCGAGTCCTTCGAGAACCTCATGATCCTCGGCACCCCCGCCATCTCCCTCCTCTCCCCCAAACTGCGCGGCAAGTTCGGCGAGACCTGGAAGGGCTTCGGCAAGAGCTTCGTCGCCTGGGACCAGTGGAAACAGGACCCCGCCCGAGCCCTGGGCAACACCGCCTACAACATCGTCACCACGATCATCCCCATCGGCAAAGCCGGCAGCGCCGGAAAACTCGCCAAGGGCACCCGCGCCACCGCCAAGGTGGGCGAAGCCCTAGACCCGCTCTCCCTCACCCTCCGCGCCGGCGCCCGCCTCCCCAAGGTCTCCGACATAGCCGCCCAACTCACCCACAAATTCGGCGACCTGGGCACCAAACTAAAACTCGACCTGACCCGCACCAAAATAATCACTCCTCAATCCTCGAACACTCCCACCCCAACATCTCCCAGCACCCCAGAATGGAACGAACAGAAAACTCATACCGAACTAGCAGAATCACTACACCCCTCGCCCACTAAACAACCGTCCACTCCAGCCGCCGGAGCAGAATCCCAACAAGAAGTCTCGTCCATAGATGAGCTACAAGGCAATCGTCCGGGAGATTCGCCGCCCGAAGTCGCCCCCCCGAACTCGGGTATACTGCACGAACATCTCTATATTCCAGCCGGCGCTCCAGGGGCCGGCCCTATTCATTACACTCGCCGAGGCGATGCCTACGAGACGCCGTTGACAACCGAACTAAAAAAACTTGTAAATCCTTTGAACGGGCAAAATAATTGCCAGTCCTGCGCCCTCGCCGTAGATAAAGCCCATCAAGGCATCCCACTCACTGCCATACCACATCCCCGCCCTCCCGACAACACCCTGCTAGACGATTACGTAAAGGGAAATTGGCACCATCACGTCTCTCTGTCGGGCGTCGTCCTGCGCATGAAAACCCTACCTGAAGGCGCTCGTGGTATCGTGCTCGGATTCGGCGACGACTCCCACGCATTCAATGTCAGAAAAGTCCGGGGAGTAATTCAATTCCTGGACGCACAGCAAGGTGTGGCGAGGCCGTTTCGCTACAACGAATTCTTCTTCGCAAGAACGGACAATCTTTGATGAACACACATGAGGGTATGGAAATCGCATCGAAATTTCTCGAGCGGCAAGAAAGGGAACTTGGGGTCAAACTGACGATCATACACGACCGACTTCGACAGGTTGGCGACACACTGATCGTCCCCTGGAATTCCGATGAGTTCGTGCGAAACAGGCGCATCGCTTCAGCGATCGTGCCCAGCAGGCCTTTGGCCGTAAATCTATCCGACGGCACATGTCGAGAGTTGTCCCGCGAGGAACTAGAGGCATTGTCGGACGAATCATAGAGTTGAATGTCGAACAGCCATAAGCGCCGCCGATACCCTCTGTGTCGGCATTAATTTGGCCGCCGGACTTCAGGAGGACCGCAAATAATCGTGCGAGTACGAGGAGGGATCGGTGTCTCGGGATGTTGTGGCGTTGGTTGAGGGGGAGCCTGATGTCGGGGCGGTCGTGGCGGGGATGGTGGCGGCGGACGGCGGGTTGCGGGTGCGGGCGGTTCATGAAGGTGGGGCCTTGCAGTTGTGCGATGGGGACGGGCGGGTGGTGGTGACCGTCGAGACGCCCGTGTTCGTGCAGGTTCGGAGTGAGCTCGTGCGGGTGCTGGGGCCCGAGGTGGCGGGGGTGGACGTGCCCGTGTGGTGGGTCGAGGCGCGGGGGGCGGAGAAGCGGGACGGGTCGGAGGTTCTGGCGCTGCGGTTCGCGGGGGAACTGGTGCGGAGGCTCGGCGGGGTCGTCTGGACGGGGGACCCCGAGTATGTGAGGCGGGCGGTGTGACGACGGTCGATCTGCTGACCGGGCGGGTCGGGGTGGTGATGCAGAACCGGCCCGTGGTCTCGATGTCGTCGTGGATGGCCGAGGCGGTTCGGGTGTGCTCGGCGGAGGGCAAGGGGCTGCAGGTCGTGACGCCCGCGCACGCCCGGCTGACGCTGCCGCTGCGGCTCGCGTTGAACGGGCCCGACTGCCGGTGGGTCGTGACCGGTGCGGACGGCGGGTTCTTCGACGGGCTGTCCGGGGCCGTGCTCGATTGGGACGGCGAGCGGTTCGCCCCGAACGGCGCGCGACGCGGACACGAACGGCACGACGGCTCGTTCCTCGTGGTCGACGCGATCGTGCGGCACACCGCGTACGACACCTTGACGCTCGGGGTGGCCGCGCAGACGTTGTGCGAGAGCCTCGGGGGCCCGCCGGTCGGGTGGGGCACGTCGGAACCGGCGGCGAACCCGTGGGACGTCGAGGCCCTCACCGGGGTGTGCAGGGACCGGGCGCCGCAGGGGACGTGGCTGGTGTTCGCGGGCGAGGAGTCGGTCGTCGGGACGATGACGGTGACGCGCACGGACGCGGGCGTCCAGGAGAGCATCACGGTCGGGGCGCCGGCGGGGGCGGACGCGCGGGGTGCGGCGGAGCGGCTCGCGGCGGGGTTCTCGCTGGTCAGCGTGGTCGCCCAGCGGGTCCCCGGACGGGACGACCTGACCGTGGGCGCCGCGGAGTGCGGGCCGCCGGTGCCGGTGGGGCTGGGGCTCGGGCCCGAGGTGGCCGTCGAGCTGGGCGAGTTGGGATGGTTCGACCTCGATGAGGGGCCGGCCGGGTGGGACGAACTCGCCCGGATCGTGGCCCGGTACCGGGGAGCCGAGGGGGCCGTGTGACGACTCGGGTGGTGCATCGGCCGGCGCGGACGGTGCATCCGCCGTCCGGTCCCGGGGCGCGCGAGGTGGAGGCGCCGCCGACGCTGCCGGAGCGGACCGGCGGCGGCCAGCTCATGGCCGTGCTGCCGATGATCGGGATGATGGGTTCGCTGACCGTCATGACGGTGATGCGGAACCCGGCGTTCATCGGGCTGGGCGCGGTGCTGCTGGTGGTGGCGCTGGCGGCGGGCGTCGGGCTGCTGCTGTCGCGGCGGGGGCAGGTGACGCGGCAGCGGCGCAACCACCGGGAGCGGTACCTGGAGTACCTGGAGGAGCTGCGGGAGACGCTGGCGGCGGAGGAGCGGGCGGCGCGGGCGGAGGCGCGGGTGCTGGATCCGCCGCCGGAGGCGCTGTACGACGTCGTCCGCGATCCGGCGCGGCTGTGGGAGCGCCGGAGGCGGAGTCCCGACTTCCTGCGGGTGCGGGTCGGCACCGGGCTCGTGCCGGGGCGGCGGCTGGTCGTCGGCGAGGAGGGCACGGCGCTGGCGCCGACGGACCCGTTCATGCTGTCGGAGGCGAACGCGCTGGTCGAACGGTTCCGGACGGCGCCCGACATGCCGTTGACGGTGCCGCTGGACGGTGCGGGGAACGTCAGCGTCGTGGGCGGCCGGGAGGACGTCCTGCGGCTGATGCGGGCGCTGCTGGTGCAGCTCACGGCGTTCCACGCGCCCGAGGACGTCGGCGTCGCGTACGGCGGGTCGCGGCCGGGCGAGTGGGAGTGGCTGAAGTGGCCGCCGCACGCGCTGGACCAGCGGCGGCGGGAGGGCGGGGCGCCGTTCCGGCTGGTGGCGGCGAGCCCGCTGCGGCTGGCGGCGCTGCTGGCGAACGACCTGCAGGCGCGGACGGACGTCGCGGCGGAGCTGCGGCGGGGGCTGGGCGCGCGGGACCCGGCGGTGTTCCGGCGGCTGGTGGTGGTGCACGACGTGCACGGGGACGTGGCCGTGGAGCTGGTGCGTCCGGACGAGGGGGTGCCGGTCGCGGACCTGGGCGTCACGGTGGTGCATCTGGTGGCGGAGCAGGCGCACGAGCCGGGCGAGGTCGGGGTGCGGGTCCGGGTGGACGGCGACCGGGTCGAGGTGACGGACCTGCGGGGCGAGGTCCCGGTGCGGACGGCGGGGACGCTGGACGACGTGCCGGGCGGGATGGTCGAGGGACTGGCGCGGATGCTGGCGCCGCTGCGGCTGTCGCGGGAGTCGGCGGAGGAGGCGGCGGCGCAGGGCGGGGAGGTCGGCTTCCCGGCGCTGCTGGGCGTGCGGGACGTCGAGGACGTGGACGTCCCGGCCCTGTGGGCGCCGCGCGGGGAGCGGGCGTTCCTGCGGGTGCCGATCGGGGCGGACGACGCGGGCGGCACGGTCGTCCTGGACCTCAAGGAGGCGGCGAGCCTCGGGATGGGGCCGCACGGGCTGTGCGTGGGCGCGACCGGGTCCGGCAAGAGCGAGCTGCTGCGGACGCTGGTGCTGGCGCTGGCGTGCACGCACTCCCCCGAGCAGGTCGCGATGGTGCTGGTCGACTACAAGGGCGGGGCGACGTTCGCGCCGTTCGGCGCGCTGCCGCAGGTCGCGGGCGTGATCACGAACCTGGAGGACGACGCGGGGCTGGTCGAGCGGGTGCACGCGAGCCTGTCCGGGGAGGTGCAGCGGCGCCAGCGGGTGCTGAAGGACGCGGGGAACGTCGCGAACATCGGCGACTACCGGCATCTGCGGGAGTCGCGGCCGGAGCTGCCGCCACTGCCGCACCTGCTGGTGATCATCGACGAGTTCGGTGAGCTGCTGACGGCGCGGCCCGACTTCATCGAGCTGTTCCTGTCGATCGGGCGGATCGGCCGCAGCATCGGGGTGCACCTGCTGCTGGCGAGCCAGCGGATCGAGAGCGGAAAGCTGCGGGGGCTGGAGACGTACCTGTCGTACCGGATCGGGCTGCGGACGTTCTCGGAGGAGGAGAGCCGCACGGTGCTCGACACGCCCGACGCGTTCCGGCTGCCCGCGATGCCCGGGTTCGGGTACTTGAAGGTGGACACGAGCATCTACACCCGGTTCAAGGGCGGGTACGTGTCGGGGCCGCACCGGGGGCCGGTGGTCGTGGGCGAGGACGCGCCGGACGTCCCGTCCGTGCGGGAGTACCCGGTGTGCACCCCGCCGGAGCCGGCCGGGCGCCCGGCGGAGGCGGAGCCGGCGCTGCCGGTGCGCACGGCGGGCCCGACGCTGCTGGACGTGCTGACCGGCGAGGTCGCGCGGCACGGTGCGCCGGTCCGGCGGATCTGGCTGCCGCCGCTGCCGTCGCTGACCTCGCTCGACGCGGTGTGCGGACGCCCGGAGGCGACCGGCGGCGGGCTGCGGCTGCCGGTGGAGCCGGCGCGGCTGCGGGTGCCGATCGGGCTGCTGGACGATCCCCGCCGGCAGTGGCAGGGGCTCTGGCGGCTGGACCTGACGGCCGCGGGCGGGCACGTCGCGGTGATCGGCGGGCCGCAGACCGGCAAGACGACGCTGCTGCGCACGCTGGTGCTGTCGCTGGCGCTCACGTCCGCGCCCGGCGACGTCGCCGTGTACGGGCTGGACCTGGCGGGCGGCGGCCTGCACGCGCTGGACGGGCTGCCGAACGTGGGCGGCGTCGCGGGGCGCACGGACCGGGAGCGGGTACGGCGGACCGTGGAGGAGGTCCACGCGATGCTGGAGCACCGCGAGGAGGTGTTCCGGCGGCGCGGCATCGACGGGGTGGAGCGGCTGCGGCGGCTGCACGCCGCCGGGGAGGTGCCCGAGCTGGCGTGCGCGGACGTGGTGCTGGTCGTCGACGGGTTCGGCGCCGTCCGCGACGACTTCGAGGAGCTCGACGACATGGTCTCCGACGTGCTGCGGCGCGGCGGCGGCTACGGCGTGCACGTGGTGGCGGGGATGCTGCGGTGGAACGACGTGCGGATCGCGGCGCAGTCGACGTTCGGGCAGCGGGTCGAGCTGCGGCTGAACGACCCGGCCGACTCGACGGTGGACCGCAGGCTCGCCGGGACGATCACCGCGGCGACGCCGGGGCGGGCGCTGACCGACGGCGGCCTGTTCGGGCACGTGGCGGTGCCCGCGCTCGGCGGCGAGCCGGACCCGTCCGCGCTGGGCGCGGCGCTGGAGTCGGCGGTCCGGGCGGTCGCCGGGGCCTGGTCGGGTCCGCAGGCGCCACCGGTGCGCGTCCTGCCGGACCTGGTCCCGGCCCGCGACCTGCCGGGCCCGGCGGACGCGCCGCGGGCCGTCCCGTTCGCCCTCGACGAGCGTTTCGCGGCGATGGACGTCGATCTGTTCGGCCGCGACCAGAACCTCCTGGTGCTCGGCGACGGCGGCTGCGGCAAGTCGAACCTGCTGCGGCTCCTCGCGCGCGGCCTGATGGACCGGCACTCCCCCGACGAGCTGGTGTTCGCCGTCATGGACCCGCGCCGCTCCCTGCAGGGCTTCGTCCCCGACCCGTACCTCGGCGGCTACGGGACGACCCCGCGGGTGTGCGCGGGCCTCGCGGCCGGGGTGGCGAAGGAGCTGGACGGCCGGATGCCCGACGACTCGGGCCCCGTCGAGGTCACCGGCCCGCGCATCGTGGTGCTGGTGGACGACTACGACCTGCTGACCACGGCGGGCCAGCAGCCGCTCGCGCCGTTCCTCCCGTTCGTCCCGAACGGCCGCGACATCGGGCTGCACTTCGTGGTGGCCCGCCGCGTGGCGGGCGCGTCCCGCGGGCTGTACGAGCCGCTCGTCCAGGCCGTCCGGGAGATCGGGACGGGCGCGCTGGTGATGTCGGGCGACCGCTCCGAGGGGCAGCTGTTCCCGAGGGTCCACGCCGAGCCGCTGCCGCCCGGCCGCGGCCTGTGGATCCCCCGCGGCGAGTCCCCCCGCCCCGTCCAGACGGCGGTGCCGGACGTCGACTGACGCACCGACCTCAGCCCCCAGCCAGAGCGGACCCGAAACACTGCGATCGCGTCCGAAGGCAGGTTCGAGCGAAGCGAGAACCTGATCGCGCAGCGAGCCCCCCAGGGCGAGTCGGAGCGATGCAGCAATCGCACGCAAGACCCGTTGAAGGAAGCCCCCGGGGGCCTGACGCCGAGGGTCTTGCAAACTATCTGTGGTGGCTTTCGCCGGGCCAGGAGGAGTCGAGGTCGACGGGGTCGGGGTCGACGCCGGGGACGATCTGCTCGCACCAGACGACCTTGCCCGCGGCGGTGCGGCGGCTGCCCCACCGGTGCGCGAGCTGGCTGACGACGAGGAGGCCGCGGCCGTTCTCGTCGTCGTCCTCGGCGCGGCGGAGGCGGGGCAGCGCGGCGGACCGGTCGAGGACCTCGCAGACGAGGGTGCGTTCGAGGAGCAGCCGCAGCTCGATGGGGCCGTGCGCGTACCGGTACGCGTTGGTGATCAGCTCGGAGATCAGCAGCTGGGTGGTGTACTCGAGTTCCTCGAGGCCCCAGTCGGCGAGGCGGGTGCGGACGAGCCCGCGGGCGCGGCGCACGGCGGCGGGGTCGGCGGGCAGCGTCCAGGAGGCGCGGCGGTCCTCGGGGAGGCGGCGCAGCCGGGCGATCAGCACGGCGATGTCGTCGCGGTGCTGGTCGGCGTAGACGCCCGCGAGGGTGGCCTTCGCGAGGTCCTCCATCGGGCGGTCCACCGAGTCGGGGCCGAAGATCGTGCGGAGCCGGGCGAGGCCGTCGTCGATGTCGCGGCCGCGGTTCTCGACGAGCCCGTCGGTGTAGATGACGAACAGGCTGCCGTCCTCGACGGTGAACTCGCGGCTCTCGATGGCGGCGCCGCCGGCGACGCCGAGCGGCGGCGCGGGCGGCACCCGCAGGTACTCGTTGTCGCCGCCGGGACCGGCGAGCAGCGGCGGCAGGTGCCCGGCGGAGGCGATCTCGATGGTGCCGGTGGTGGCGTCGTACACCGCGTACACGCAGGTCGCGAAGTGGGGCTCCTGCTCGCCGAGCTCGATCATCAGCTCGTGCATGACGTGCAGGGCGTCCGCGGGCGGCAGTTCCAGGTTCGCGAGGGTGTGCAGGGCGGTGCGCAGCCGTCCCATCGTGACGGCGGCGCGGACGCCGTGCCCGGCGACGTCGCCGACGATCAGCGCGACGCGGGCGCCGGGCAGCGCGATCGACTCGTACCAGTCGCCGCCGACCTCGACGAGCTTGCTGCCGGGCAGGTAGCGGTGCCGGACCTCGACCGACGACGGCGCGGACAGCCGGTTCGGCAGCAGGCTGCGCTGCAGGGCGAGGGCGGTGGCGCGCTCGCGGCTGTAGCGGCGGGCGTTCTCGATGACGATCGCGGCGCCGCCCGCGAACTCCATGCCGATCTCGACGTCGTACCGGTCGAACTTGCGGAAGCCGGGGACGCGGGTGCAGGCGATGAAGCCGAGCAGCGTGTCGTTCGCGATCAGCGGCAGCAGCACCATCGAGACGTCGGCGAGCAGCTCGCCCGCGGGGTCGCGCCGCCAGATCCGCCCGATGGCCCCGGCGGCGTCGGCGTCGATGTGGGGGCGGTGGACGGGACGCGCCGTGTCCATGACCTCGTGGTACGGGGTGCCCTCGGGGAAGACGAGGACCTCGCCGACGGGGAACGCGGACGTCCAGGCGAGGTTGTCGTCGTCGGAGGTGACGGCGATGCGGCGCATCACGGCCGAGCCGGACTCGCTGTGCACCTCGTCGGCGGCGACGAGGCTCTCCAGCACCAGCACGGACGCGGCGTTGCAGTAGTGCGGGACGACGACCTCGACGATCTTGCGGGCGGACTGGTCGAGGTCGAGCGTGTCGCCGAACCGGGTGAGCGGGTCGTCCAGCAGGGCGCGGCGCATGAGGGCCGGGTCCTGGTAGCGCTCGCTCGGGGGCAGCGCCACCTGGACGTACAGCAGCGCGGCGGGCGCGGTGCCCGCGTCGCCGCCGAGCATGGGCTGCGCGGTGACGATCGCGGAGACCGTGTCGCCGCGGCTCTGCACGGGCAGGACGCCGCGGCGCTCCTGGCCCTCGCCGATGGCCTCCAGCATCGACTCCAGCTCGGCCTTGCCCTCCTCCGCGACGAGGTCGCAGGCGGGGCGGCCGAGCAGCTCCCCCGGGTCCCTCCCGAGGACGGCGCGGACGTTGGGCCCGCACTGGACGATCCGCCGGGCGCCGTCGACGCCCAGGACGAGGGTCCGGGAGGCCGAGTCGGGGCCGGGGACGTCGCCTCGCGGCGCCATGACGGATCTCACTGACGCGCTCCAGACAGCCGGTCGTCTTAGCAGTATCCAGCGACAGTATGGGCCATGACACCGTTACGCGGGGAGAAGATCGCGCTTACCGTGCGGGAAACCGGACTCCGAACCACACTTTGCACCCAACTCACCCCAATAGATTGTGGAATGTCGGGGCTACCCGAATCGTTGACCAAGTGGCACGATCGGAGCCGTCTGGGTACGCCACCGTGGCGCCTCAAGACCGGAGGTTTCGCATGTCTTCTTCTGTTGCACCCCCCGCGCAGCCGACCGCACTGTACGGCGGCACCGGCGGACGGCGGGTCACCGTGCGCGACATCGCGGCGGCGAAGCAGCGGCACGAGAAGTGGCCGATGCTCACCGCCTACGACGCCCTCACCGCGCGGGTGTTCGACGAGGCCGGCATCCCCGTGCTGCTCGTCGGCGACTCCGCCGCCATGGTCGTCTACGGCTACGACTCGACGATCCCCGTGACGGTCGACGACCTGGTGCCGCTCACCGCCGCGGTCGTCCGCGGGTCCAAGCGGGCCATGGTGGTCGCCGACCTGCCGTTCGGCTCGTACCAGACGGGCGTGTCCGAGGCCCTCGCCAGCGCCACCCGCTTCATGAAGGAGGCGGGCGCCCACGCGATCAAGCTGGAGGGCGGCCGCCGCATCCTGCCGCAGGTCGAGGCGCTCGTCGCGGCCGGCGTCCCGGTGATGGCGCACCTCGGCCTCACCCCGCAGTCGGTGAACGTCTTCGGCGGCTACCGGGTGCAGGGCCGCGGCGAGTCCGGCGAGGAGCTCATCGCCGACGCCAAGGCGCTCGAGGCCGCGGGCGCGTTCTCGGTCGTGCTCGAGTGCGTCCCCGAGGAGCTCGCCGCGCGCGTCACCGCGTCCCTGTCCATCCCGACGATCGGCATCGGCGCCGGCAACGGCACCGACGCGCAGGTCCTGGTATGGCAGGACATGGCGGGCCTCACCCCGCACACCGCCAAGTTCGTCAAGAAGTTCGCGGACGTGAACACCGTCCTCGGCGACGCCGCCCGCGCCTACGCGGACGAGGTCGTCGGCGGCACCTACCCGGCCGCCGAGCACTCGTACAAGTAGCGGTTCGGGAGGCCCCGCGGGACGGCGTCAGGCCGAGCCGTCGCCGTCCCGCGGGGCCGACCGGCGCGTCGAGCGCGCCACGATCAGCCGGTCCCCCGGCCGCAGGGCGGCGCAGTCGGGGTGGTCGAACGGCAGCTTGCGCCCGTCCCGCACCACCGCCAGCACCGGTTCCGCGACCGCCGACAGGGGCCGCCCGGTCTCCCCGGCCGTCACCGCACGCTCGACCAGGTCGAGGCCGCTGCCCTGGTCGAGGAGGTCCTCGATGACGTCGCCGACGTGGGGGTGCCGGGTGGAGACGCCCAGCAGCCGCCCCGCGGCCTCCGACGACGTCACGACGTGGTCGGCGCCGCTCTGCCGCAGCAGCGGGACGTTCTCCGACTCGCGCACCGACGCCTGGATGCCGGCCCGCGGGTTGAGCTGCCGCGCGGTCAGCGTGATCAGCACCGCGGTGTCGTCCCGCGCGGTCGCCACGACGATCTCGCGGGCCTGCGGCACCCCCGCCTGCTGGAGCACGGAGCTGCGGGTGGCGTCCCCCACGATCCCCACCATCCCCGCCTCCGCCGCCTCGGCGACGACCCGCGGGTCGGGGTCGACCACGACGATCGAGTCCCGCGGGACGCCGGTGGTCAGCAGGGTCTTGATCGCGCTCCGGCCCTTGGTTCCGTAGCCGGTCACCACGATGTGGTCGCGCACGCGGGCCCTCCAGCGTGACTGGCGCCAGTCCTCGCGGGTGCGTTCCGCGAGCACCTCGAGGGTCGTGCCGACGAGGACGATCAGGAACAGCACCCGCACGGGCGTGACGAAGAGGATGTTGACGAGCCGGGCGGAGTCGCTCACCGGCGTGATGTCGCCGTACCCCGTGGTCGAGACGGACACGGTCGCGTAGTAGAAGGCGTCCAGCAGCGTGACCTCGCCGTCGGCGGAGTCGCGGTAGCCGTCGCGGCCGAGGTAGACGGCGGCCACGACGGCCAGCACCGCGAGCGCGGCGACCGCGACGCGCCGCCCGACGGCGCGCAGCGGCCCCGTCCGGGTCTTCGGCAACAGGACGAGCGGCCGCCGCGCCGCTTCCGGATCGATCACGAACGCTCCCCTACCCGCCGGCGACACCGTGATCGAACCAGAACACGGCCGGCGGCGCCGCCCGAATCACACGTCCGTGATGCGGATCCCGGCGTGGGCCTTGTAGCGGCGGTTCATCGAGATGAGGTTCGCGGTGAACGCCTCGATCTGGCCCGCGTTGTGGAGGCGCCCGCCGTACACGCCGCGCATGCCGGGGATCCGGCCGGCGAGGGCCTGCACGAGGTCGGTGGCCTCCCGGTCGTTGCCGAGGACCAGGACGTCCAGCTCCATCTCGGCGACCGCCGGGTCGAGCAGCAGCTTGGCCGACACGTGGTGGAAGGCGGCGACCACGCGGCTGTCCGGCAGGACGGCGGCGGCCTGCTCGGCGGCGCTGCCCTCCTCGACCGGCAGCGCGAACGCGCCCTTGCCCTTTTCGAAGCCCAGCGGGTTGACGCAGTCCACGACGATCTTGCCGGCGAGCTCGTCCCGCAGCGACTCCAGCGTGGCCTTGTGGCCCTCCCACGGGACGGCGACGATCACGACGTCGGCCCCGCCGGCCGCGACCGGGTTCTCCGCGCCCGACACCTCGAGGCCGGGGTCGCCCGCCTTCAGGTCGTCCGCGGCCTCCTGCGCGCGGTCCGCCTTGCGGGACCCGATCGTCACCCGGTGCCCGGCGAGCGCGAACCGGCGGGCGAGCCCCTTGCCCTGGTCGCCGGTGCCGCCGAGGATCCCGATCGCGAGGCCGCTCGCGTCCGGGAGGTCGTGGGGATTCTTCCGCTGCTGATCACTCATGCCGCCGAGTCTGCCAGGCGGGTCCCGGGCCGCCGCGTCCCGGCCTCCCCGATGGGGGGAAACCCGCCTGCGGACGGCGGCCGGTGCGGCACCATGGTGCCGTGGACGCCGAGCAGATCTCGATGTTGCGCGAGGTGCTGTCCGTCACCGGATGGCTGGAGCGGACGGGCGAGTTCGGCCGCGCGCTGCGGGTCACCTCGCGGACGCCCGGCGGGCTGCTGCTCGTCGGCACGCCCGGCGACGACCCGTGGCACCTCGCCGCGCACCTCGACGACGAGAGCCGGCTCGGCGACGCGCCCGGGCTGGCCCCGACGCTGGTGCGCTGGTCCCCGCCGCCCGGCGCGCCCGCGCACCTCGCCGTCGGGCTGGACCGGCTGGAGGAGGCGCGGCGCGGGGAGACGGTGTTCGTCGTCGCCGAGGAGGACGCGCCCGTCCCGCTGCTGGAACGCGTGGACGACGCCCGCCGCACCGGCGCGACCGTCCTGGCCCTCGAGGGCGGCGACCGGGAGCTGCGGGGCCTCGCGCACGAGGCCCTGACCGTCCCGCCGGAGGAGTCGCTGCTGTCGTTCGACGGCGCCCAGCACCTGGTCAGCGCCGCCGCGGGCGAGGAACGGGCACGCGGCCGCCCCGGCCTCCGCACCCGCCTCGCCCGCCTCCTGGAGACCGTCACCGGCCCCACCCTCGACTGACCCCCGCCCGGCCCGCGCGGGGGCGGTCGGCGGGTCGAGGGGCCGGGTCGAGGGGCCGGATGGCCGTGGTCCCCCGGCGGCCGGAGCGGAGCTCTGCGGAGCGGAGGCCGACGGTTCCTCCTTCAGTTCTCGTTCTGCCGGCGCCAGGCCTCGTTGCGCTCGCGGGCGAGGGAGAGGGCGTTCGCGGCGGCGCCCTCGGAGTCGTAGGGGCCCATCCGGTCCTTGTTGGGGCAGCCGGGCCCGTGCTCCACCTTCATGTGCTTGAGGCAGAACCACCAGTCGCCGTCAGTGCCTTTCATGGGCGCTCCTCTCGACGTCAGCGGAAGGCACGGGATTCGTGCCCCGGTCGCGCTGACTACACTCCTTTACCATGACGACCCAGCTTCTCCGGCCCGGCAATGTCTCTCCGCTGCGGAAGGTGCCCGCGCACATCCCACGCCCGGAGTACGTCGGGAAGAAGAAGCCCAGGACCGGCGAGCCGGACGTCAAGTCGCCCGAGATCATCGAGAAGATGCGGATCGCGGGGAGGATCGCGGCGCAGGCGCTCGAGGAGGTCGGCAAGCAGGTCCGGCCCGGGGTCACGACGGACGAACTCGACCGGATCGGGCACGAGTTCATGCTCGACCACGGCGCGTACCCGTCCACGCTCGGCTACCGGGGCTTCCCGAAGTCGCTGTGCACCTCGATCAACGAGGTGATCTGCCACGGGATCCCGGACGACACGGTGCTGCGGGACGGCGACATCATCAACGTCGACATCACCGCGTTCATCGGCGGGGTGCACGGCGACACCGACGCGACGTTCCTGTGCGGCGACGTGCCGGAGGAGTCGCGGCTGCTGGTGGAGCGCACCCGGGAGGCGATGATGCGGGGCATCCGCGCCGCCAGGCCGGGACGGGCGCTGAACGTGATCGGCCGGGTCATCGAGTCGTACGCGAAGCGGTTCGGGTACGGGGTGGTGCGCGACTTCACCGGGCACGGGATCGGGACGACGTTCCACTCGGGCCTGGTCGTGCCGCACTACGACGACCCGAACGCGACCACGCTGATCGAGCCGGGGATGACGTTCACGATCGAGCCGATGCTCACGCTGGGCAGCTTCGACTACGACATGTGGGACGACGGCTGGACGGTCGTCACGAAGGACCGCAAGCGGACGGCCCAGTTCGAGCACACCATCCTGATCACCGACGACGGCAACGAAATCCTCACCCTGCCGTGAGGCTCCGCGCGGTCTGAGCGTCCCATCGCCTAGAGTCGGATCAACGTCGCACCCGGCCCCGGGAGACCCCTGGATGAACGAGCCAGCGCCGTACGAGCCGAGGGTTCCGTCCGACAGCATGCCGCCGGGACGGGCGGCGCTGAGCGTGACGTGGGCGGCGCTGCCGTTCCTGACGCTCGGATACGCGACACCGTTCACGTTCGCGGCGGCCGCGCTGTGGCGGCGGAACCTGCACCTGTTCGTGTCGTCGGGCGTGTACATCGGCGTCTTCGCGCTGATGCTGTACCTGCTGCCGGAGCTCGGGAACGACGACGGGACGCAGCGGACCGTGGGCCTGCTGATGTTCGTCCTCGCGATCGTCGGGTGCGGGCACGCGTTCGTGATCCGGCGGCGGGTGTTCGACCCGCACGGGCTGTCGGGCGTCGACAACGCGGCCGTGGTGGAGCGGGTGAAGCGGCGGCGGCTGCTGCGGGAGAAGGCCCGCGAGCTGGCCGCGACGGACCCGGGGCTCGCGAAGGAGCTGCGGATCGGGCGTCCGGACCTGCCGCGCCAGTACAACGACGGCGGTCTCGTCGACGTCAACCACGCGCCGGCGAAGGCGCTGACGCTGCTGCCGGGGATCACGCCGGAGCTGGCGGGGCGGATCGAGCGGGTGCGGGCGGAGACGGGCGGGTTCATGTCCGCGGAGGAGCTGTCGGCGGTCGCGGGGCTGCCGCCCGACCTGACCGGCGATCTGGCCGACTACGCCGTCTTCATCCGCTGACGCCGGGTAGGCAGGGGGCGTGAGCCCCAGCAAGCCGAAGAACACGAAGGCGAAGAAGGCCGAGCCGAAGAACGCGGGCGCCGCGGGCGGGGACCGGCTCGCCGAGTACCGGGGCAGGCGCGACGCCGGGCGCACCCCCGAGCCCGTCCCCGGCGAGGGGCCGCTGCCGCGCGGGGACGACGACACGTTCGTCGTCCAGGAGCACCACGCGAGCAGCCTGCACTGGGACCTGCGGTTCGAGCGGGACGGGGTGCTGGTGTCGTGGGCGGTGCCGAAGGGCCTGCCGTGGAGCCCCGACACGAACCATCTCGCGGTGCGCACGGAGGACCATCCGCTGGAGTACGCGACGTTCGAGGGCGAGATCCCGAAGGACGAGTACGGCGGCGGCAAGGTGATCATCTGGGATCGCGGGACGTACGAGACCGAGAAGTGGAGCGACCGCGAGGTCAAGGTCGTCGTGCACGGCTCGCGGGTGTCGGGCCGGTACGTGCTGTTCCGGACGCGCGGCGACGACTGGATGATCCACCGGATGGACCCGCCCGCCGACCCGGACGCCGAGCCGCTGCCGGAGTCGCTGCCGCCGATGCGTCCGGCGCGGCGGGCGCGGCTGCCCCGCGCGCAGGACGACTGGGCGTTCGAGTTCGCGTGGGGCGGCAGGCGGCTGCTGGCGTACGTCGAGGGCGGCCGGGCGCGGTTCACCGACGGCGCCGGACGCGCCGTGGCCGGCCCGGCCCGCGCGGGCACCCGGCTGGGCGCCGAACTGGGCGCCCGTCCGGCGGTGCTGGACGGGGAGCTGGCCGTCGTCGAGGGCCGCGAGACGTACATGATCTACGACGTGCCGCACCTGGACGGGCGTCCGCTGCTGGACGTCCCGTACCGGGAGCGCCGCGAGCGGCTGGACGGCCTGGGGCTGTCCGGCGCGGTGTGGCAGACGGCGCCGTGGTTCCCGGGGGACGGCGGCGCGGTGCGGGAGGCCGCGGCCGCGCAGGGCCTCCCGGGGATCCTCGCCAAGCGGCTCGACTCCCCCTACCGGCCGGGCGAGGAGTCGGACGCGTGGCGGTTCGTCCCGTCGCCCGGCCGGTAGGCGCCCGCAGGAACCGCCGGCCGCCGTCCCGCATCAAACGGACGTAGCACCCGCTTCGGCGCGTCGCCGCCGAAAACGATCAAGAGCGGGCTAGAGTCCGCCCCGGTACGGCGGATGCGGAAGGCGGGGTAACGGCTCATGATGGGCAGGACGCACGCCCTGAGCGGCGCGCTGGCGTGGCTCGCGGTCGTTCCGGTGATCAGCCGGGAGGACTGGATCGGCGACTACGCCGTCTCGCTGTCGGTCGAGCAGGTCGCCGCCGGCGCGGTGGTCTGCGCGGGCGCCGCGCTCCTGCCCGACATCGACCACCACAACGGGCGCATCGCGAACACGTTCGGCCCGATCACCAAGCACATGTGCAAGTGGATCGGGAAGGTCTCGGGCGGGCACCGGCAGGCGACCCACTCGCTGCTGTTCGCGATCGGCATCGGCCTCGCGATGGACCTGCTCGCCACCCACTACGTGTACGCCTGGTGGGCCTGCCTGTTCATGATCGTCGGTCTGGGGCTGCGCGGCATCGGCCTCGACTTCGAGGGCAAGGAGCCGCAGTCGGCGCTCGCGGACTGCGCGCTCGCCGCCATCGCCGTGTGGCTGATGCACGACCTCGACATGAGCTTCGTCGGGTTCGCGGTCGGGCTCGGCTGCTTCGCGCACGTCGTGGGCGACTGCCTGACGCCGCGCGGCTGCCCGGTGCTGTGGCCGGCCCCGTGGCGGACGGCCGTCCCGCTGATCCCCCGCACCGACGGGAAGGTCGAACGGTGGGTCGTCATGCCCGTGCTCAGCGTGGGCATCGCGATCCTGGCCGTCCGGTCGGTCATCGGGGACGTCACGGTCACTTGGATGACGTCGGGCTGACCCGCGGGGCGGCGAACAGGTCGGCGTAGTCGTCGCACACCAGCGTCCGCATGTCCTTCCGGTGGACGACGACGGGTTCTCGGCGCTGGGGGACGCTCCACAGCTGGACGCTCTCGATGCCGGGCAGGGCCGCGGCGGTGCACACGATCTGCGCCTCGGCCAGGCGCGACCAGGTCACCGGCCGGTCGCCGCCGTCCGGACGCGGGGCGATGATCAGCTCTGAGACGTCCTCGCCCTCCTGCGCGCCGAAGCCGTGGATCTCCAGCGCGCGGGTGACCTCGGTGCGCAATCCCTGCGCCCGTTCCTGCGGGGTGGGGGGCGCGGCGAGCTGCGTGATGGGCAGGAACGGGAGTTCCGGCAGGCCCGGCCGCAGGACCGCGGCGAGCTTCCCGTCCCGCACCAGGTAGACGGTGATCGTGTCGGCCTGCCCGCCGGCGCGGGGCTCGGGCCCGGCGGTGACGATCCCGGTCGGGCGGATGCCGCAGCCCGCGATGAGCAGCGCGGCGGCCGCCAGCGCGGCGGCGCGGATCATGCGCTCTCCCTCTCCTCGCCGGGCCGTTCGGCCGGCAGCCACAGCGTGAACACCGCTCCCCCGCCCGGCCGGTCGGCGGCCTCCAGCGTCCCTCCGTGCAGGACGGCGTTCTCCTTGGCGATGGACAGGCCGAGCCCGCTCCCCTCGCTGGCGGCGCGGGCGGCGTCCGCCTTGACGAACCGGTCGAAGATCGCGTCGTGCAGGCCGTCCGGCAGGCCGGGGCCGCGGTCGGCGACGGCGACCTCGACGCCGGCCCGCCCGTCCCGGTCCGCCGGGCCGAACCGCACCGTGACCGGAGGGCGGCCGTGCCGGAGCGCGTTCCCGACGAGATTGGCGAGGACGACGTCGAACCGGCGGGGATCGAGCCGGACGGACGGGTCGGCGGCGCCGTCGACGGCGACGTCGCCGGTCCAGCCGCGCGCGTCGAGCGTCGCGGCGACGGCCTCCGCCACGTTCACCTCGTCGAGGACGAGCGCCGCCGCGCCCGCGTCGAACCGGCTGATCTCGATCAGGTGCTCGACGAGCACGCCGAGCCGCCGGGTCTCGGCCGCGACCAGCCGCGCCGCCCGCCCGTCGCCGGGCGCGGCCGCGGCGTCCTCCGCCAGCACGTCCGTCAGCGCGACCATCGACGTCAGCGGGGTGCGCAACTCGTGCGACACGTCGGCGACGAACCGGCGGGACGCCGCGTCCATCGCGCGCAGCTCGGTGACCGTGCGCTCCAGCGCCTCGGCCGTCCCGTTGAACGTGCGGGCGAGGTCGGCGAGCTCGTCGCGGCCGCGCACGTCCACGCGGGTGTCCAGGTCGCCCTCGCCGAGGGCGCGCGCGGCGGCGCCGAGCCGCCGGACCGGGCGCAGGACGCCGCGGGTGGCCAGGAACGCGAGGACGAGCGCGCACGCGACCGCGGCGCCGTCGGCGATGAGCAGCGCGCGGGTGAACAGCCGCAGGTCGTCCGCCTCCCGGCTGAGGTCGACCGAGACGAACACCATCGGCGGCGTCGTGCGGGCGGGCTCCGTCACCGTCGTCGTGTAGCCGGTGGGGTGAGCGCCGACCAGCAGGTACGGGGTGCCGTCCCGGACGACGCGCCGGAACACCGTCTCCTTCAGGGCCCGCTCCGCGAACTCCCGGGTGACGGGCACGTGGAGCGTCCCCGGCTCCGGGACGGCGACGGGTTCGCCGGGACGGACGGCGACCGCGGCCGCCCGGCGCTCGTCCCCGCCGGGCTCCTCGTCCGCCCGGGCGCGCACCGTCAGCACGTCCACGGCGGGCGCGGCCTCCGACACCCGGATCTCGACCTGCCCGGTCAGGGCGAGTTCCAGCCGGTCCCCGAGCACGTTCGCGCTGTCGGGCGGCAGTTGCCGCGGCACCTGGAAGGTGAGCGTCTCGCGGACGTCCGCCACCACCTCGTCCTGCGCCCGGTCCAGCATCATGCGCCGGTACAGGACGTAGGAGATGCCGGACGCGAGGACGGACGCCAGCAGCGCGACCGCGAGGAACGCCGCGGCGAGCCGCGCCCGGAGCCCGGTGAGCGGCCGGAGCGCGCGGACGGTCACGGCGCCGCGAACCGGTAGCCGAAACCGCGGACGGTCTCGATCAGCCGGGGGTCGGCGGGGTCGTCCTCGATCTTGGCGCGGACGCGCTGGACGCACGCGTCCACGAGGCGGGAGTCGCCCGGATAGGTGTGCTCCCAGACGGCGGCGAGCAGGTGGCGGCGGGTGAGGGCGTGGCCGGGGCGCCGCGCCAGCTCCAGCAGCAGCCGCAGCTCGGTGGGGGTGAGCCGCAGGTCCGTCCCGGCCTTGGTGACCTTCAGGGACGTGCGGTCGATGACGAGGTCGCCGTGGACGGAGCGGTCGAGGCCGCTCTGCTCGGCGCGGCGGAGGACGGCGCGGATGCGGGCGTCCAGGACGCGCGGCTCGACGGGCTTGACCACGTAGTCGTCCGCGCCCGCCTCCAGGCCGAGGACGACGTCGAGGTCGTCGCCGCGCGCGGTCAGCAGGATCACCGGGAGGGCGCGGCCGATCGAGTCGTCCCGCCGGATGCGGCGGCACACCTCGATGCCGTCGATGCCCGGGAGCATCACGTCCAGGATCGCGATCTCCGGGTGGAGCGCGCGCAGCGCGTCGAGGCCGTCCTCGCCGGTCGCGCGGGCCGTCACGCCGTGCCCCTGGCGGGTCAGCGCCATCTCCAGCCCGACGCGGGCGGACGGGTCGTCCTCGACAAGAAGGATCTTCGCCACCGGGTCATTATCGGCCGCCGATCGGGGCCGACCGGCCCATGTCACAAGATCCGGACATTTCGCGGACAAGATCACGACAGTGCGCCGGGAGCGTGGGCCGGCATGGCGTTCCTGATCGATGTCCGGCCCTCCGCCCCGTCCGCCGCCCCGCCGCGCGAACGGCGGCGGCGCGTCCTGCCCCGGCTGCTCGTGCTCGGGTTCCTCGCCCAGGCGAGCGTGCGGCTGTGGTTCGCGCGGGGGCGCACCGGGCCGGCCGCGAACCCGGACGAGACCGGCTACCTCGTCGCGGCGCGATGGCTGGCGGGCGGGCCGGGCGGCGACCTGTCCGGGTTCACCTTCTACCAGGGCGGCTACCCGCTGCTGCTGGCGCCCGCCTACTGGTTCTCGCGCGATCCCGCGACGGTCTACACGATCGTCATGGCGATCAACGCGGTCGCGGGGGCGGCGCTGTTCCCGCTGGGGTACGCGGCGGCGCGGCGGCTCGGGCTCGGCCCCCGCGCGGCGCTCCCGGTGTCCTTCGGCGCCGCCCTGCTGCCCGCGTCGGCGTTCTTCGGGGCGTTCGCGCTGACGGACGCGCTGCTGCCGGCGCTCGTCCTCGGCTGGCTGCTGGCGCTCGACCGGTTCGCCCTGCGGGGCCGCCTGCCGGACGCCGTCCTGGCGAGCCTCGTCGTGGCGTACGCGTCGGCCGTCCACACGCGCGGGACGGTGCTGCTCGCCGTCCATCTCGCGGCGCTGGCCGCCCTCCTCGTCCTGCGGCGGGGCGCGCGAGGGGCGGCGGCCGGGCTCGCGGTCGCCGCGGCCGGGTACGCGCTGGGCGCGGCGGGCAACGCGCTGCTGCGGGACGCGCTGTATCCGGGCGGCGCGCGCGATCTCGGAGGCGTCCTCACCGCCCGGCTGACCACGCCGGACGGGCAGGCGTGGGCGCTGTCGGGCGCGGCGGGGCAGGTCTGGTACCTGATCGTCTCGACGTGGGGGCTGGCCGGCGTCGGGCTGGTCGCGCTGGCGGCGGTGGTCGTCCGGCGGCGGACGGCCGCGCCGGACCGGATCACCGCGGCCGCGGCGCTCGCCGCCGTCTGCGGCGTCGCGTACGCGGCGTCGGCGGCGCTGCCGGACGAGCACCGCGTGGGCAACTTCGCGTACGGGCGCTACCTGGCGTGCACGGCGACCGTGTTCGCGCTGGTGGGCGCGGCGACCCTGCTGAGGGCGCGGCCCCGGGCGGCCGCGGGGGCCGGGGCGGGCGCGCTCGTCCTCCTCGCGGGGACGGCGCTGTGGGTCGGCGGGTACGCGGGCGAGCGGCTGCGCACCCACGCGTTCATCGGGTTCGACTTCCCCGAGATCACGTTCCTCACCCGGGACCGCGCCGCCCTGGACCTCGCGGAGGCGTCGCTCGCGGCGGGTGCGCTGCTGGTCGCGCTCGCCATGCTCGCCCGGCTGCCGCGCCCTGCCGTCCTCGCCGGGCTCGCCCTCGCCGCGACGAACCTGGCCGCGCTGGTGTTCCTCTTCGGGCCCGCGCCCGAGCGCGTCCGTCCCGCACCGCCGCTGCCGGGCCCGGCGGCGGGCGGGGTCGTCGCCGACCGGTCCCTGCACTGGGCGATCAAGGTGCGGCTGCGGCATCCCGTGTGGTGGACGGACGTCGGCTCCTTCGACGTCCGGGCCGGGCGCCCGCCCGCGCCCGGCGTCTGCACGGTCGTCGTGCCGATGCCGGACGGGACGGCGCCCGGGGACACGTGGCCGTCCCACCCGGCGGGGTGGCGCCCGCACCCGGACGGCGCCCACGGCATCGGGTGGACGAGCTGGCGCGCCCCGTCCTGCGGGTGACGGGCCGGGCGGAGCCTCAGAAGCGGGTGACCAGCGCGATGCGGTCGTGGTCGACGAGGAACCCGTCGGAGACGAACGTCACCTCGCCGCCGTACTCCAGCACCGTCTCGATGACGTGGTCGACGGCGTCGTCGACCACGTCGGCACCGTGCAGCAGCCCGGGGCGGCCGTCCACCGGGACGAGCCCGCCGTCGCTGCGGATCGCGGGCGCGTAGTAGCCGCGCTCGACGACGAGGTGCTCGCCGCGGCCCTGCTCGACGAGCCGCACCACGTCGCAGAGCCCGGCGGCGTACCGGTCGATGCCGCGCGCCGCCTCCAGCTCGGCCAGCACCCCGACCTCGCGGAGGTCCTCGTAGGCGGCCAGCGCGGGGCGGGCCGCCTCGATCAGCGTGCTCGGCGAGGCGCCCTCCAGGCTGCCGTCCACCCGCCCGGCCACCCGGACGTGCGGCCCGGCGACCTCGTCGAAGAACGCCTGGTGGCGGGTGACGCCGGCGACGATCAGCGGACGGTCGTCGCGGGCGAGGACGCGGTCGAGCGCGGCGGCGACCTCGCGCATCGCCCGCCGCTGCGGCTCGTCCCCCGAGCCCGCGGCGCGGCGCGACCGGTGCCCGGACGCGACCTCGTCGAGCGGCTCCGGCTCGATCGGGAAACCGCCCGCGGTGCGCTCGGTCAGCCCGTCGCCGCGGCCGTCCCACAGCCGGGTGCGCTGGTCGGACAGCGTGAGCAGCCAGTAGCGCGGCGTCCGGGTGAAGGCGGCGACGAGGTCGCGGGTGGCGAAGCCGCTGTCCACGATCACCCGTTCGTCGACCGGCTGGTCGATCGCGAACGCGTGGTGCTCGCCGTCCGGCGCCGCGAACAGGACGAGGCCGTCCGCGGCGTGCCGCAGGTCGACGTCGCCCGCCGCCCGTTCCAGGCCGCGCACGACGTGGTCGGCGGCGTCGGCCGGGACGCGGTCGTCGGCGTACAGCCGGCGGCGCGCCTCGGCCAGCAGGTTCCGCAGCCGGATGGGGTCCTGCCGGTTGCCCGGGGCGGCCCGGTGGGTCGGCATCAGCACCGACACCGCCGGGTAGGCGCGGGGCTTGCGCAGCTCGGCGAGAGTGACAGCGTCCATGATCCCCCGATCATCGGTCATCGCACTGGATGACTCTTTTGTAACGATTCGGGGGTAAATCACGCGTAAGGGGCGGTTGAGTTTCGGGCAGCGCGTCGAACGTCACACTCCCGCCGGCGGTCCGCCGGATCAGCCCGGCGAGATGAAACCCGTCTCGTAGGCGAAGATGACCGCCTGCGTGCGGTCGCGGGCCTGCAGCTTCGCGAGGACGTTCCCGACGTGCGTCTTCACCGTCTGCGGGCTCACGAACAGCTCCGCCGCGATCTCGGCGTTCGACCGTCCCTTCGCCATCAGCCGCAGGACGTCCGACTCCCGCTCGGTGAGCCGGTCGTGCCAGCGCGCGCCGCCCGGCCCGCCGCCGCGGGACGCGCCGTGCTCGGCGGCCAGCGCGCGGATCGCGGCCGGGAACAGCAGGGTGTCGCCGTGCACCACCATCCGGATCGCCTGCAGGATCTCCTCCGGGCGCGTCCGCTTGAGCAGGAACCCGTGGGCGCCCGCCTTGAGCGCGTCGTAGACGTACTCGTCGTTCTCGAACGTGGTGACGACGATGATCCGCGGCGGCTCGGGCATCGTCGACAGCAGATGCCGGGTCGCCTGGATGCCGTCGAGCTCGGGCATCCGCACGTCCATCAGGACGACGTCGGGCCGCAGCCGCGACACCGCGCCCGGCACCTCGGACCCGTCGGACGCCTCCCCGACCACGGTCAGGTCCTCTTCGGCGTCGATGATGGCGGCGAGCCCGGCCCGGATCAGCCGCTCGTCGTCGACCAGCAGCACCTTGATCGTCATGTCCCGGACCTTAGCGGCAGTGACACCCGGAAGCACCAGCGTTCGCCGTCCGGGCCCGCGCTCATCTCGCCGCGCAGCACGGTGACGCGCTCGCGGACGCCGCCGAGGCCGCGGCCGCCGCCGTGGTCGGCGCCGGCGCCGCGCGCCGCGCCGAGGGGGTTGCTCATCTCCATTTCCAGCCGCTCCCCGGCGACGCCGAGGCGCAGCCGCACCGGCACCGTCCCCGCGTGCCGCAGCGCGTTCGTCAGCCCCTCCTGGACGATCCGGTACGCCTCCCGGGACACGGCGGCGGGCACCGCCTCGACCTCCCCGTCGATCCGCGCGTCCAGCGTCACCCCGGCGATCCGCGTCTGCTCCAGCAGCCGTCCGAGATCCTTCAGCGTCGCCTGGGGCGCCGACCGGGACGGGTCCTCGCGCAGCAGCCCGAGGACGTGGTCGAGGTCCTCCAGGGCGGCGCGGGCGGACTCCTCGATCGCCGACAGGGCCTCCCGCGCGAACGCGGGGTCGCTGTCCAGGACGCGGCCCGCCGCGCCCGCCTGCAAGGTCACCACGCTCAGCGCGTGCCCGACCGAGTCGTGCAGCTCCCGCGCCAGCCGGTTCCGCTCGGCGAGCTTCACCGCCCGGGCCTCCATCGCGGCGAGCCGCTCGGCGGCCGACGGGCCGAGGAACAGCGGCGCGAACCGCGACAGCAGCGCGCCCGCCGCGACGATCAGCGCGAGCAGGGCGACCATCGCCGCCAGGCCGATCAGCGGCCCCGGCCACTGCGGCCGGTCCCCGCTCCAGCCCCAGGCGTCGAGGAACTGCTCGTCCCAGGTCACGACGGGCGCGAGGACCGCCACGAAGGCGAACGGGGGGACCACCAGGCTCAGCCCGCTGATCACCACGCCGACCGCCAGGTGCAGCGTGAACCAGGCCGCCGTGCGGGCCCGGCTCTCCCACGAGCGGGCCGGGCCGGGCTCGAGGTCCTTCGCCGGTCCCTCGAGCAGTTCCCGGGCCAGGGACGTCTCCAGCATCCGCACCGTCGGGACGAGCCCGGTGACGAGCGTCGCCGCCGTCGGCAGGACGAACAGCGCCAGCACGAAGGTGACGTACGGGTTCCCGACCGGGATCAGGGGGGTGAGCGAGACCGACAGGAACCAATAGGGCATCAGCAGCGCGCCGCCCACCACGAGGTGGGACCAGCGCCGCCAGGTGGTCCGCCGAACCAGCGGACGCAGCACACCGATCACACGTCGATCCTGGCAGAACCCGGTGCGCGGCTCCTCCCCCGTGCGGGGGACCCGCGCCCGCCCGCCGACCCGCGCGGCCGGGCCGGCCGGCCGAGCGGGTCAGGTGTCGCCGCCGCGCTCCCCCGTGAGCCGGTCGCGCTCGGCGAGCTTGGCGAGGCGCGCGTTGTAGGCGGCCAGCTCGTCGTCCTCCGCGGGCACCCCGGCCGCGGCGCCGGCCTTCGCGGCGCGGTCGGCCTTGCGGTCCATCCGGCGGGCCTGCCGCTGGTCGTCGGAGTACCACTGGATCGCCAGGACGAGCAGGACGATGAACGTCGGGATCTCGCCGAACGCCCACGCGATCGCCCCGCCGGTGTGCTGGTCCTGCAGCAGGGTCGTCCCCCACGGCGGGTCCACCGCGTTGTACCAGCCCTCGGCGATCGGCTTGCTCAGGTTCATCAGGGCGAGGCCGAAGAACGCGTGGAACGGCATTGTGACGAACAGCAGCAGCAGCCGTCCCGGGTAGGGCAGCCGCTTGGGCGCCGGGTCCACGCCGAGCAGCACCCAGAAGAACAGGAACCCGGCGAGGAGGAAGTGGACGGTCATCCCGATGTGACCGAGGTGGTTCTGCATCAGCGACTGGAACAGCGGCGTGAAGTACAGCGCGAACGTGCTCGCCACGAAGATGATCGTCGCCGTCGCCGGGTGGGCGATGAACGCCGAGTACCGGCTGTGCAACAGCGCCGTCAGCCACTCGCGCGGGCCCCGGTCGCCGCGGATCTTCGCGGGCTTCAGCGCGCGCAGCGCCAGCGTGATCGGCGCGCCCACGACCAGGAAGATCGGGGTCAGCATGTTCAGCGTCATGTGCTGCGCCATGTGCACGCTGAACAGGATCGACGCGTACCGGGCGACGCCCGTCTGGGTGGCGAGCACGATCGTCAGCACGCCGACCAGCCAGAACGCCGTCCGCCACAGCGGCCAGGAGTCGCCGCGGCGCCGCAGCCGCACCACGCCCGCGAGGTAGACGGCGGCGAGGACCAGGGCCAGGGCGGCGAAGAACAGGTCGAACCACCACAGCGTCGCGAGCCGTCCCGCGGTGATCGGCGGCGGCATCTCGTAGCCGAGCAGGGTCCGGACGGCGCTCTCGGTGCCGGTCGGCGCGGGCGGCGCGGTGCTCGCCAGCGCGACGGCAAGGCCCATCGTGCCCGCCATGACGGCGACCTCGACGCCGGCGAGCCGGGCGAACGCCCGGTTCCGCACGCCGCGCGGCTTGCGCTCGTGCAGCGCGGGCAGCGTCCGCTCCCGGTGCCACCAGCCGAACCAGCCCAGCGCCGCGAACGCGACGATCTTGGCGAGGGCGAGCCGGCCGTAGTTCGTCGTCACCAGCTCGGCGGGGTCGGGCATCCGCGCGACGACGTTCATCATCCCGCTGGCGCCGACGACGATGTAGCACCACAGCGCCATCCGGCTGAACCGCTCGGCCATGACCGGCAGCCGGCCCCGGCGCAGCAGGGCGTGCGCGGCGACGACGGCGAGGCCGCCGACCCACGGCGCGACCGCCGCGACGTGCAGCGCGACGCCGGTCACCGCGATCGCGTGGTTGGCGGAGGACGCCGAGTGCCCGGTGAGCGGCGCGGGCAGCAGCGCGACGCCGGCCATGACCAGCAGCCCGATCGCGGCGGCGGGCGTGGTGGTGGTGCGGGCGAGCAGCGCGACGACGACCGCCAGCAGCACCACGATCATCAGCGCGGTGCCCTGCTCCAGCGACCCGACGTAGCTGCTCAGCTCGCTGCCGGTGAGCAGCTGCCCGACCGGCTGCCCCAGCACGTCCGAGACGGTGAACACCAGCGTGGCGGCCGCGGCGGCGGCCCACCCGGCGGCGAGCCACGACGCGGCCCGCAGGTAGCCGACCGCGTCCTTCGACAGGGTGCCCGTGCCCCCCGCCGCCCCGCCCCGGCGGGTCTCCAGCGGCAGCAGGACGGACGCCGCCAGCAGCGTCCCGATCGTGAGCGAGGACGCCAGGTCCATGACGGTGCGCGAGACCGGCAGCCCCCAGCGGGTGAGGGTCCCGGCGGTGGCGATCCCGGGGATGATCTGCTCGGCGACGGCGCCGCCCGCGACCAGCGCGACGGCGAGCACGCCCATGCCCGCGGCGACGGCGATCGCGGCGGTCCGCACCAGCGCGGGCACGCCGCCGCGCGCGTCCTCCCCGCCGCTCATCGCGGGCCGCCCTTCCCCTGCTCGCGGGTGTGCTTGCGGGTCGCGCGGGACACGATGGCGAGGCCGATGCCGATGCCGATCAGCACGCCGACGCCGATGATCACCCACGTGACGACGCCCGACCCGGAGTCCTCCTTCGCGGCCGCGGGCTCCGCCCGCTCCAGCACGATCGCCTCGGGCGGGTACGCGTTCCGGGCGGCGGCGCCGTCCCCGGCGGCCGCGGTGAACGCGAGGTCGTCGCTCTGCACGGGGTGGCCGTCCTCGCCGACCACCCGGTACGCCACGGTGTAGGTCCCGGCGGGGAGCTCGCCCTTGAGCGGCTGCACCACGGTGCCGCCGGACACCTCCGGGCGTCCGTCCTGGAACGCGGTGCCGTCCTCTCCGCGCACGACGACCTGCGGGGCGGTGACGTCGGTGCCGAACACCAGCCTGACCTCGGTGACGGCGGCCGCCGACGCGCCCCGGCCGGGCGTGCTGTCCACCAGCCGGGTATGGGCGAGCGCGGGACCCGTGGTGAGGACGCCGAGGGCGGCGGCGAGCGCCGTGACCAGGCCGATCCGGGCCGCCGCCGTGCGACGGCGCCGGGGCGTGCGGGGATTGCGGAGCTTCATGGGGTGCCGGGATCTCCAGGAGAGCGACAGGGCTCCGACCACCCTACTTAGGGTCCGCCGCTGCACTCACCTGCCCCGTGCGGAGGCCCGCCGTGGCCCGAGCTCCCGGCGACCCGGGCGGACACGCGTCCGCCTCGGGCTGGAGCAGACCCGCCCGGCGGGGCAATCGCGGTGCGGTGTCCGGGTGACGTACGGTCCGTGCCGCCGTGTCGCGGGAACCTCGCGCGGGTTCAGCAGCCGTCGCAGGGGCAGCAGCAGTCGCACTTGCAGCAATCGGCGCAGCTCCCGTCGCAGGAGCTCCCGTCGCAGTGCCGGGTGCACCAGCACCGGTCGCCGCAGGACCTGCCGTGGTACTTGCTCCATTCCGGCTGGTAGACGCCGCATGTGACGCACACCAGCGTCCCGGTGAAGCACGGGATCGGCAGGCCCGGACGCTCCCGGCGCGGCCCGCCGCCATGGCCGCCGCCCCAGCCGCCACCGCCACCGCCACCGCCACCGCCGCCGTGGCCGCCACCGCCGTGGCCGCCGCCCGGTCCGGCGGGCGCCGGGGGCGGCTGGTGCGGGTACCCGTGCGGATAAGCGTGCTGCGGGTGGCCCTGGTGGGGCGGGTAGGGCGCGCCGCCGTGCGGCGGTCCCCCGGGTGCGGGCGGGTAGGCGGCGAAGACCCGGTCGACCGACCGGCGCACCTCGCGGCCCAGCAGCGCGTTCACGAGGGCGGGCCGCTCCAGGTCGAGCTCGGCGAGCGCGAGCCGCAGCCCGTGCAGGGCGTCCTCGGCGAGGCGGCGCGCCTCGGCAGGGCCGGTGCCGGTGGCCGTGAGCGGGTTGTACGCGCCGGCCGCGACGTCGTCGTCGACGTCCTCGACGGCGTCGATCAGGTGCGCGAGGCGGCCGAAGAAGCGGCCCGCCTCGGCGAGCGGCTCGGCGTTGCCCTCCCGCCCGGCGAGGACGGCCGTGTGCGCGAACACGGCCGCGACGGCGGTCTCCGCCGGCTCGGTGAGCTCGAGCAGCCCGAGTCCGGGCGCGGCCTCCAGCAGCGGCTGCCGCGCGACGGCGTCCCGCAGGACGGACGGGTCGAATCCGACGCCCGCGCCGGTGCGGCCGCCCGCGGCGTCCCACCGGTCGGCCAGCCGGCCCGCGGCGGCCGCGACGGCCCGCCGCGCGTAGGCGCCGTCGCCGTCGGCGACGTGGTCGCGGGTGCGGCCCGCCGCGAGCAGCAGCGACGTCGCCGCGGCGAGCCGCGCGCCCTCCGCGCGGGCCGCGACGACCTCGGCGCGGCGCAGGCCGCGCAGCGCGCACGGCCCGGCCATCCGGCGCGGGGACGCCTCCGGCGCCTGCGCCTCCACCAGGACGGAGACGAGCAGCCCGTCATAGGTAGTGACAAGCCGCGCCGCCTGCCCGTGCCGGGCGCGCAGCGTCAGGCAGAGGCCGCACAGGTGCGCCATCCAGTCCTTGAACAGGGATCCGCACAGCACGTGCCTGCACGGACGAACCACACCGAACAACGATGAACCTCCAGCAACCGGGGGGACCTCCCTGTCCGACGCCCCGGTGATCGGAACGGTTCAACGTGATCGCGGCTATACCCCGGCGCAGGTCAGGGCGCGGCGGTACGCGGCCATCCGGGACTCGTCGGCGGGACCGGTCTCGGCGAGCACCTCGGCGAGGTCGAACCACGCCTGGGCCGCCTCCCGGGACGCCTCCATCTGCTCCAGGCAGGTGGCGGCGCGGGTGAGTGCCTCGGTCGCGCGCTCGCGCCGGCCGAGCTTCAGGCACGCCTCCCCGAGGACGGTCAGCGCCCCCGCGGCCGCGCGGCGCGGGGCGTCCCCGAGCAGGTCCAGGGCCTCCTCGGCGAGCCGCACCGCCTCCGTCGGACGGCCGAGCACGGTCTCGGCGCGGGCGAGCTCGGTCAGGCACCAGGCGACGTCGATCTCCCCCGCGGCGCCGACGCCGCCGTCGCCGCGGACCCGCACCAGCAGGTCGCGGGCGCGGGCAGCCTGGTCCGGACGGGCGCGCAGCAGCAGGCCCGCGTAGCTGACCCGGATCCGGTCGAGGTCGCGGGGGTCCTCGCCGTCCCCGGCCAGCATCAGCGCCCGCTCGGCGAGCTCCACGCCCTCCTCGTAGGCGCCGCGGATCTCCGCGACGTAGGCGGCCTCGCCGTAGGCGAGCATCCGGGCGCGCGGGCTGCCGATCCGCTCGGCGCGCTCGACGAGCTGCTCGGCGAGCTGCCGGGCCCGGACGAGGTCGCCGCGCTCGACGAACGCGGCGAGCAGCGCCGCGCCGAGGTGCACGGCGGCGTCGGTGGCGTCGGCACCGGTCGCGATCAGGTGCCGCAGCGCGCCCTCGGCGGCCTGCACGCCCGCGCCGGCGTCGCCGCGCTCGCGCAGGCAGCGGCTCAGCGCGACGTGCACGCGGGCCCAGTGGTCGAGGTCGTCCTCGGCGGAGACCTCCTCGGCGAGCGCGACGAGCCCGGCGATCGCGTCCTCCAGCTCGCCCGCGGCCTCCAGCGCCAGCGCGTGCCCCCAGCGGGCCTGGTGCAGCATCTCCGGCAGCGCGACGGCGTCGGCGTTGGCCAGCACCTCGGCGTACCGGGCGCGGGCCTCGTCGGCGGCGCCGTTGCGCAGCGCGATCTCGGCGTAGTCGAGGGTGACGCGCAGCTCGTCCACGACGTCCTCGCTGACCCCGCTGACCAGGTACGTCGCCGAGCAGTTCAGCTTCGCCGCGAGCAGCTCGACCACGCTCGGCGCGGGCACCCGCTTGTCGCTCTCGATCAGCGAGATGTAGCTGTCGGACAGTTCGGGGAAGGCGAGCTGCGCCTGGCTGACGCCCTGCCGGATCCGCAGGGCGCGGATGCGCTGCCCGAGTGTCTCGCGATCCATCGTGTGACCACCGCCTACAGGGTTCTCGCCGGCTGCGTCGCGCGCAGGGCGAGGAAGAAGTCGACTCGATCTTCCAGTGTGCCGAGGTCCCGGCCGGTCAGGTCCTCGATTCGCCGGATTCGGTACCGAAGCGTGTTCACATGGACGTGCAACCGCGTCGCCGTCCGGCTCCAGGAGCCCGAACAGGCGAGGAAGACCTCCAGGGTGTGCAGCAGCTCGGCGCGCCGGGCGCTGTCGTACTCCTCGAGGGGTCCGAGCATCCGGTCCCGGAAGGACCAGCGGGTCCGCTCGGAGACCTCCGCCAGCAGCAACGCGTAGGTGTCGGGGTTCACCGTGCCCATCGACTCTGGCATTCGCACCAGGGCAGGCTATAGCGCAGCAAAGCCGTCACGCAGTGCCGTCCCGTTCCGCGTGGCCGGAACTTCACGGCAAAGCCGCCTCCGCTTCGGCGGTGCCGCCGCCCGGCCCGCGCGCGGCGGCGGCTACCCTGTGCTCGCCCTTTTCCGAGATGACGCCGCTGGAGGCTGAGCCCGCGCCATGTCCGATTCCCCTGCCGCAAAGGCCGACGATTCACCGCCCACGGGCGGGCGCGGGCCGCTGGATCGGTTCTTCGACCTCACCGGGCGCGGGACGAGCGTCGCGCGCGAGCTGCGCGGCGGCGTCACCACGTTCTTCGCGATGGCCTACATCATCCTGCTGAACCCGATCATCCTCGGCGGGGCGAAGGACGTCACCGGGGCGACGCTGTCGGTCCCGCAGCTCACCACGATGACCGCGCTGTCGGCGGCCGTCACGACCGTGCTGATGGGCCTGGTCGGCAACGCGCCGCTGGCGCTGGCGGCCGGCCTCGGCATCAACGCCGTCGTGGCGTTCCAGGCCGCGCCGGTGATGACCTGGGAGCAGGCGATGGGCCTGGTGGTCATCGAGGGCGTGATCATCGTGATCCTGGCGCTCACCGGGATCCGCGAGCGGATCATGAACGCGATCCCACTGGCGCTCAAGCACGCGATCGCGGTCGGCATCGGCGCGTTCATCGCGCTGGTCGGCCTGTACGACGCGCACTTCATCAGCTCCAGCGAGACGAGCCCGCCGCTGGCGCTCGGCACCGGCGGGCGGCTGGAGACGTGGCCGACCGTGGTGTTCGGCCTGACGCTGCTGCTGATGATCGTCCTGTACGTCCGGCGGGTGCCCGGCGGCCTCCTGATCAGCATCGTGCTCGGGACGGTCGTCGCGGTGGCCATCGAGGCGAACGCGACGATCGCCGAGGGCGGCTGGGGCGTCGTCACCCCGGACGTGCCGGACGAGCTGTTCGCCATGCCGGACTTCTCGCTGTTCGGGCAGGTCGACGTGTTCGGCGGGTTCGCCGAGGCCGGGATGATCACCGCGCTGGTCGTCCTGTTCACGCTGGTGCTGTCGGGCTTCTTCGACGCGATGGGGACGATCCTCGGCGTCAGCGACGAGGCCGGGCTGGTGTCGGAGCGCGGCGACGTCCCGCGGCTCGGCCGCATCCTGTCGGTGGACGGCGTGTCCGCCGCGTTCGGCGGCGTGACCAGCTCGTCGGCCAACACGGTGTTCGTGGAGTCGGCCGCGGGCGTCGGCGAGGGCGCCCGGACGGGCCTGGCCAACATCGCGACCGGCGCACTGTTCGCCGTCACGCTGTTCCTGACCCCGCTCGCCGCGGTGGTGCCCGCGCAGGCCGCGGCGCCCGCGCTGGTGGTCGTCGGCGCACTGATGATGATGCAGGTCGCCAAGATCGACTGGGACGACCTCGAACTCGTCATCCCGGCGTTCCTGACGATCGTGCTGATGCCGTTCACGTTCTCGATCACCATCGGGATCGGCGGCGGCATGGTCGCCTACGCGGTCATCAAGGTCGCCAAGGGCAAGGCGCGCGAGGTGTCGGTGTGGCTGTGGCCCGTGGTGGTGCTGTTCCTGCTGTTCTTCGCGATCCACCCCATAGAGACCTGGCTGGGCGTCCGCTGACGCCGGAAGGCCGCACCTCTCTGCGCGTTTGAAAGTCTCGCGGCGCGTTCCGGGTGTCAAATGATGCCGACATCGCGTAAGCAGAAGGTAAGGCCTTACCTCCCGGCGTGAAAGTGTGGCTGCCCGTGTCCGCGGACTCACCTTCCGATTCGCCCTCCGGACCGTTCCCGCGCGGTCACGTCCTGCTGGCGCCCGACCGGTTCCCCGGCGCGCTGACGGCGGCGGAGGCGGCGCGGCATCTGGCCGCCGGGCTGCGCCGGGCGCGGCCGGACGTCCCGGTCGTGCTGCTCCCGGTGGCCGACGGCGGCGACGGCACCGTCGACGCGGCCGTCGCGGCGGGCTGGCGGCGGATCGAGGCGGAGGTGTGCGGGCCGGTCGGCCGGCCCGTCGCCGCGGCGCTCGCGCTCGCCGGGGACGTCGCGGTGGTCGAGCTGGCCGAGGCGTCCGGCGTGCGGCGGCTCCCCGGCGGGCGGCCGCGCCCGCTGGCGGCGACCAGCGTCGGGACGGGCCAGCTGATCGGGCACGCGCTGCGGCACGGCGCCCGCCGCATCGTGCTGGGGCTCGGCTCCGCCGCGTGCGTCGACGGCGGCGCCGGGCTGGTGCGGGGGCTCGGCGGGCGGCTGCTCGATTCGGCCGGCCGGGACCTGCCGCCCGGCGGGGCCGCGCTGCGCTCGCTGCACGCCCTCGACCTGCGCGGCCTGCCCGACCTGTCGGGCGTCGAGGTGGTCGCGGCCGGCGATCCGGCGGGCCCGCTGCTGGGCCGCGGCGGCGCGGCGGCCGTGCACGGGACGCGCGGCGGCGCGGGCCGCGACGAGGTCCGGGTGCTCGACGCGGGCCTGCGCCGCTGGGCCGACCTGGCCGAGGCGGCGACCCGCCGGACGGCCCGCGACCTGCCGGGCGCCGGGGCCGGGGGCGGCGCCGGGTTCGCCGCGCTGGCCTTCCTCGGCGCGACGATCGAGCCCGGTCCCGGCGTGCTGCTCGACGTCCTCGGCTTCGCGGAGCGGGCCCGCGACGCGCACCTGGTCGTCACCGGGGAGGGGGTGCTCGACACCCGCTCGCTGCGCGGCGGGGCGCCGATCGGCGTGGCGCGGGCGGCGGCGCGGGCGGGCGTCCCGGTCGTCGCGGTCGCCGGGCGGCGCGGCCTCACCGGCGAGCAGCTCCGCAAGGCCCGCATCCAGGCGGTCTACACGCTCGAGGACCTCGAGCCCGACACCGGGCGCCGCGTCCACCGGGCCGGGCCGCTGCTGGAGCAGCTGACGGTCGCGATCGCCGACGAGTGGCTCCCGCCGGTGCGCCGTCCGGGCGACCGGACGGGCACCTGAGCGGGCACCTGAGCGGGCACCCGAGCGGGCACCCGAGCGGGCGCCGAGCGGGGGCCGCGAGCCTCGCCCGTCCCGGTTTACACCCTGTCATCGAACGCGTCGATGTGCTGCCACGCTGCGCGTGGCGGGGGCGGCCCGCGGGCATGACGCTTGAAAGGTACGGACGTCAGCCCCCACAAGGAGCCTTCCGTGAAGATCGGCGTACCCCGCGAGATCAAGAACCACGAGTACCGCGTGGCCATCACCCCGGCGGGGGTCCACGAGCTCACCCGCCACGGCCACGAGGTGTTCGTCGAACGCGGCGCCGGCCTCGGCTCGGCGATCCCCGACGACGACTACACCGCCGCGGGCGCCAAGATCCTCGACTCGGCCGACGAGGTCTGGGCCGAGGGCGACCTGGTCCTCAAGGTCAAGGAGCCGATCGCGCCCGAGTTCCACCGGATGCGCGAGGGGCAGGTCCTGTTCACGTACCTGCACCTGGCCGCGTCCCGCGAGTGCACCGACGCCCTGCTGTCCGCGGGCGTCACCGCGATCGCCTACGAGACCGTCCAGCTCCCGGACCGCTCGCTGCCGCTGCTCGCCCCGATGTCGGAGGTCGCCGGGCGGCTCGCCCCGCAGGTCGGCGCCTACCACCTGATGGCGTCCAACGGCGGGCGCGGCGTGCTGCCGGGCGGCGTGCCCGGCGTGGCGCCCGCGAAGGTCGTGGTGATCGGCGGCGGGGTGTCCGGGCTGAACGCCGCGCAGATCGCCGTCGGCATGGGCGCGGACGTCACGATCCTCGACGTCGACGTGGACCGGCTCCGCCACATCGACGCGATCTACCAGGGACGGGTGCGGACCCTGGTGTCGAACGCCCTCGCCGTCGAGCAGCAGGCCCGCGCCGCCGACCTGGTGATCGGCGCGGTGCTGATCCCGGGCGCGAAGGCGCCGAAGCTGATCTCCACCGAGCTCGTCGCCGGGATGAAGACCGGGTCGGTGCTCGTCGACATCGCGATCGACCAGGGCGGCTGCTTCGCGGACTCGCGCCCCACCACCCACGACGACCCGGCCTACCGGGTGCACGGCTCGACGTTCTACTGCGTGGCGAACATGCCGGGGTCGGTGCCCAACACCTCCACGTACGCCCTCACCGGCGTGACGCTCCCGTACGCCGTCGCGATCGCCGAGCGGGGCTGGCGCGGCGCGCTGCGCGCCGACGCGGCGCTGGCGCGCGGCCTGAACACGCACGCGGGCGCGATCGTCTACGACCACGTCGCCGAGGCCCACGGGCTGCCGTGGACCCCGCCGTCGTCCGTCCTGGACTAGCGGGTCCCGCGCGCGGCCGCCCGCCGCGTCCCGGTTCCTCCCCCGGCGCGCCCCTCGGCCGGGGGATGCGGGCGGCGGGCGCGCGGTGCCTAGAGTGGGGCGCATGGGGCAACTGATCATCGTGCGGCACGGCGAGACCGAATGGAGCCGCGCCCGCCGGCACACCGGGCGCACCGACCTTCCGCTGACGGAGCGGGGCGAGGAGCAGGCCCGCGCGCTGCGCGCGCCGCTCGCCCGCCGCGAGATCGTCCGCACGCTGGTCAGCCCGGCGGAGCGGGCCCGCCGCACCGCCGAGCTGGCGGGCCTGCCGGTGGACGGCGGGGCGGTCGACGTCGACGCCGACCTGTGGGAGTGGGACTACGGCGGCTACGAGGGGATCACCTCCGCCCGCATCCGGGAGGACCGGCCCGGCTGGTACCTGTGGGAGGACGGGGTGATCCCGGGCGACGCCGACCACCCCGGCGAGTCCATCGAGCAGGTGGGCGCGCGCGCAGACGCCGTGCTGGCGCGGGTGCGTCCGCTCCTGGACGACGGGGACGTCGCGCTCGTCGCGCACGGGCACTACCTCCGCGTCCTGACGGCGCGGTGGCTCGGCCTGGAGCCGGCGCTGGGACGCCTGTTCGCGCTGCAGACCGGAACGCTGTCGGAACTCGGCACCGAGCACGACCGTCCGGTCATCTCGGCCTGGAACATCCCCCCGAACTAGCGCATAACATACCCCTGCGGGGGTGTCTCTCCCCGAGGTGCGAGGCCCCGACCGATTGCGAGGACCGAGATGGCGACCAGCGAGGCTCCCACGCGCGGCTACACCGCCACCAAGGACCAGCTGCAGACCCGGCTCCGCCGGATCGAGGGGCAGGTGCGCGGCATCGAGCGCATGGTCGAGGACGACCGCTACTGCATCGACGTCCTCACCCAGATCAGCGCCGTCCAGGCCGCCCTCGACAAGGTCGCGCTCGGCCTCCTCGACGGCCACGTCCGGCACTGCGTCGCCGAGGGCGCCGAGGAGGGCAAGGGCGACGCGATGTCGACCGAGCTGATGGCCGCCGTCGGCCGCCTGATGCGCCGCGGCTGACCCGCCCGGCCCGCCGCCCGTCCCCGCGCGCGGCGGTCAGGACGCGATCGTCCAGGTGCTCGCCTCGGTCTCGCGCTCGCGGGTGAGGCGCAGCGCGCGCCGCGCGTCCGGCGAGTAGCGGTACCGCTCGGGCACCGCGCGCGTCGTCCGGTAGAGGCTCTTCAGCGTGAGCGTCGCCGCCAGATCGGACGTCGGCAGCCCGGGCAGCCCGTACATGCGGCGGGCCCAGCGCGGCAGCGTCGACACCGTCAGCGCCCCGACGGCGGGCGCGGCGAGCTTCAGCGGCAGCAGGTTGCGCGGGACGGCCGGGCTGAACATCCGCCGCAGCCCCAGGCGGGCCTCGTCGCACGCCCAGATCCGGCCGCGCATGTCGGCGTAGTAGTCCGCCATCTCCGCGACCGACGCGGGGACGCCCGCGGGGTCGAGGCCGACGACGGCCGCGGCCCGGCGCTGCTCGTCCACGAACCGGTCGGCGTCCCGGTCGCTCAGCGGCACGCCCGCGCGGCGCGCGACGTCGAGGTAGGAGTCGACCTCGCCCATGTGCACCCAGAGCAGGTTCTCCGGGTCGTCGATCGGGAACGTCTCGCCCGTCCGCATGTCGACGCCGGTCAGCTTGGAGTGCAGCTTGCGGACCCGGCGGCCCACCCGCTCGACGTCCTCCGCCGGGCCGTAGGTGCGGACGCGGACGAACTCGACCGTGCGGGTCAGCCGTCCCCAGGCGGCGTCGGCCTTCATCAGCTCGGAGTTCTGGGCGGTCCCCCACATGCTGCGCGGATGCAGCGACTGCAGCAGCAGCGCCCGGATCCCGCCGATGATCAGGACGGGTTCGCCCATCACCCGCCACGTGATCGAGCCCGGCCCGAACAGTCCGTCGTCGGCCTTCGTCGCGCGTGTCTCGTCGTGCACGGCGGCCCCCCTTCCCACGTGCCGGGCAAACCACGCCGGCCCGCGTAACCGAAAACTTACCCGGGCATGGCGGGGGTCACACGCGGCGGAGAACGGCGGTCAGACCTCGTCCGCGTCGTCGTCGGGCTCGTCGACCTCGGTCTGCTCGGCGATCCAGGCGAGGTAGTCCAGGCTCCCGGCCGCCACCGGCGTCGCGATGATCTCGGGGGTGTCGTAGGAGTGCACGTCGGTGATCAGGGTGGCCAGCTCCTCGAACCGGTCGGCGGTGGTCTTGAACAGCACCATCCACTCCTCCGCCGACTCGATCTCGCCCTCCCACCAGTAGGTGCTGGCGATCGGGCCGACGAGCTGGGCGCACGCCGCGAACCGCTCGGCGACCGCCGACTTGGCCAGTTCGGCCGCCTCGGCCCGCGAGTCGGTGGTGGTCGTCACCTGCACGTAAGACTCCGCCATGGGACGACTCCTTCCCTCTCGCGGACCGGGCACGCGTTCGCAAGTCCCACGCTATCGGGCCGGTCTGACGACCAGAGCGCTGCCGCCACCGCGCCGCTCGGGCTCGGCGACCGCCTGCACCAGGCCGGGCCGCAGGATCTCCAGCGCGTTCGCGGCGCCGATCACGCCCCGCGGCGGCCCGGCGAACAGCTGGAGCTCGTGTCCGCGGGCGCGGAGGTCGTCGCCGTACCGGTCGATGAACCCCTGCTCCGCGTGGACCGCCGGGGTGTTGCGCTGGGTGGCGCGGGGCGCGTTGAGCGCCGCGGGCAGGTCCATGCCGAGGTCGAGGCGGTTGACGAGGATCTGCAGCACCGTCGTGATGATCGTGGAGCCGCCCGGCGAGCCGAGCGCGAGCCGCGGCCGGCCGTCCTCCAGGACGATCGTCGGGGCCATGCTGCTGCGCGGCCGCTTGTGCGGGCCGGGCAGGTTCGGGTCGGGCGCCGCGCCGGGCGCGGGCGGCGCGAACGAGAAGTCGGTGAGCTGGTTGTTCAGCAGGAAGCCGCGGCCGGGGACGGTGATGCCGCTGCCGCCGAACTGCTCGATCGACAGCGTGTAGGACGCGACGTTCCCCCACCGGTCGGAGACGACGAGGTGCGTGGTCTGCGGGCCCTCGTGGGTGAGGGCCGCGGGCGCGCCGCGCGCGGGCTCGCACGGCCCGTACCGTCCGTCCGGCGAACCGGGCGGGACGGGCGCGGCGGCGGCCTCGTCCGGCTTGATCAGGCACGCGCGCTCGCCGGCGAAGCCCTGCGACAGCAGCTCGCGGAGCGGGACGTCGACCTTGTCGGCGTCGCCGACGTAGCGGCCGCGGTCGGCGTAGGCGAGCTTGGACGCCTCCAGGTAGAGGTGCAGCGCGTCGGCCGGGCGGTCCGCGTCGAGGTCGAACTCCTCGAGGATGTTCAGCGCCTCGCCGACCGTGGACCCGCCGGACGACGGCGGCGGCATGCCGTACACGTCGAGGCCGCGGTACGACACGCGCGTCGGCTCGCGGAGCTTCGCGCGGTAGGCGTCCAGGTCGGCGGGCCGCATCAGCCCGGGACGGACGGCGCGATCGGCGCCGGGCGCGACGGGCGGCTCGGCGACCGTCCGCACGATCTCCCGGCCGAGGCGGCCCTCGTACAGCCAGTCGCCGCCGTACCGGGCGAGCGCCCGGTAGGTGTCGGCGAGGTCGGGGTTGCGGAAGACCGAGCCGACCTCGGGCACCTTCCCGCCCGGCAGGAACAGCTCGCGGGTGGGGGCGATGTCGCGGAAGCGCTCCTCGTTCACGGCCGTCTGGTCGTGGAACTCGCGGTCGACGACGAAGCCGCGCTCGGCGACCTCGATCGCGGGGCGCAGCAGGTGGCGCAGCTCCCGCTTGCCGAACCGGTCGAGCGCGAGCTCCCACTGCGCGACCGTGCCGGGCACGCCGACGCCGAGCCCGCTGGTGACGGCCTCGGCGAACGGCAGCGGCTCGCCGGTCTCCGGGTCGATGAACGCGTCCTCGCGCATCGCGCCCGGCGCGGTCTCTCGGCCGTCGATGGAGTGCACGCGCCCGCTGCGGGCGTCGTAGTAGGTGATGAACCCGCCGCCGCCGATCGCCGCGACGTACGGCTCGGTGACGCCGAGGGTCGCCGCGGCGGCGACGGCCGCGTCCATCGCGGTGCCCCCGTGCTTCAGGACGTCCAGCGCGGTGCGGCTCGCGTACGGGTCGACCGTGGACACCGCGCCGCCGTACCCGGTCGCGACCGGCCGCTTGTCCGGCGCCGCCGGGGACCGGGACGGGCGGGCGGACGCCGGGGCGGTCAGCACGGCCGACGCGGCGAGGGCCGCGGCGGCGGCGACCGCCGCGGCCGGGGCCGTCCGGCGGAACCGGCGCCCGCGCGGCCCGGCCCGCCCGGCGGACGGGCGGGCGCCGGACGGGCGCGGCGACGGCGGGTCGGGCGGGGGCGGATGCGACGGGGAGCGGAACACCGAACCTCCTGAAGATCGCGGCGCCTCCACGGTGTCACCGATCTTCGCGGCGCGCCACCGTCCGCGCCGCCCGCCGCCCGGGACGGCCGACACCGGCCGTCCCGCCGCGTATTTACATTCCTCCGCACATATTGCGAATGGCGCGGGCTGGAGCGCTCCCATTGAAACCGAATCGGTGTTCGCCCTGGGTGAGCGCGCCGCTGCGCCGCGCCTTCGGCTCCGGAGTTTGGCAGGATTCGACAACACCGACTGGGCATCGACTCCCCGGAAAACGTTGCATTTTCGGTCATACCTGGTGAATTCTTAGGGACTTCACCGAGGCCGCCGCGACCGGCACCGCGGGGTCGGGTGCCAGGGGGGACCGCCTATGACCTGGGACATCCGCATGCGCACGAACATGTTCCGGCGCCTGCCCGTCGAGCAGGCGACCGGCCGGCTGTACGGCGGCCGGCACCGCCTCCGCGTGGTCTACCGGACCCGCGATCTGGTGGTGCTCGGCCTCGGCGTGATGATCGGCTCCGGCATTTTCAAGATCGCCGGAGAACAGGCGGCGGGGACGGCCGGACCCGCCGTACTGGTGTCGTTCCTCATCGCCGGTTTCGTGTGCCTGCTGGCCGCGCTCGCCTACGCCGAACTGTCGTCGATCATCCCGGTCGCGGGCAGCGCGTACTCCTTCAGCTACGTCGCGTTCGGGGAGGTGTGGGCCTGGGTCGTCGGGTGGGCGCTGCTGATGGAGCTGCTCCTCGCCGCGTCCGTGCTCGCCCGCGTCTGGTCCCTCTACGCGACGCAGACGCTGCACGACTTCGGCGTCGCCGTCCCGTCCTGGCTCGGCGACCTGATCGGCCAGGAGAAGGGCCCCGACCTGTTCGCGCTCGGGATCCTGCTGCTGCTCGTGCTGATGCTCGCCACCGGCAGCCGGCTCGGCCTGCGCACGCTCTGGTTCATGGTGATGGCCAAGGTCGTCGTGATCGGCCTGGTGATCGCGGTCGGGCTGAAGTACTTCGAGCCCGGCAACCTCACGCCGCTCGTCCCGCCCGCGCGGCCCGCCCCCGAGGACGGCCGCACCGTCCTGGACGCGCTGCTCGGCGCGCTCGGCGGCGGGACGCCGCACGCCTTCGGCGTCTGGGGGATCCTCGCCGCCGCGCCCGCCATCGCGTTCGCCTACATCGGGTTCGACCTCATCGCGACCGCCTCGGAGGAGACCGACGACGCGCCCCGCAAGGTGCCGCGCGGCATCATCACCGCCCTCGTGTCCGCCGTCGTGCTGTACTCGGCCGTGGCCGTCGCGTTCGTCGGCATGGTCGGGACGGACGGCCTCGCCCGGCTCGACCGCGGCGGGCTGCTGCTCGCCACCGCGTTCGACGCGGCCGGATCGGGCACGATGGCGCGGATCGTCGACGTCGGCGCGGTGCTGGCGCTCACCACCGTCACGCTGGTGCTGCTGATCAGCCTCACCCGGGTGATCTTCTCGATGTCGCGGGACGGGCTGCTGCCGCGCCCGCTCGCCGGGATGAGCCGGTACCGGGTGCCGTCCCGCGCGACGCTGCTCGCGGGCGGCGCGGCGATCGTCATGTCGCAGACCGTGGACGTCCTCACCCTCGAGCAGCTCGTGGTGATCGGCACGCTGTTCGCGTTCCTGTTCGTCGCCGCGGCCGTCCCGACGCTGCGCCGCGCCCGTCCCGACCTGCACCGCCCGTTCCGGGTGCCCGCCGCGCACCTGACGGCGGCGGTGACGATGGCCGCCGTCGGCTGGCTGATGCTGAACCTCAACGTGCGGACGTGGGCGTACTTCGCCGTCTGGATGCTCGTCGGGCTCCTGCTGTACCTGGTGTACGGGCGCCGCAAGAGCGAGCTGAAGCTGCTGCTGGACGAGCCTCCGGCGGACCGTCCCGTCCTCGCGGCGCCCCCGCCCGGGGGCCTGCCTCCCGGTGTCGAGCCCATGGCCGGATCGCCGCTCGCCGGGTCGCCGCCGCCCGGGCCGCCGCTGTCCGCGCCGCCGCCGCGCCCGCCCGTCCCGGCGCCGGAGAGCCCGTACCCCACGGGCCGGTACTCGATGCGCCGCCCGGACGCGCCGCGCCCGCGCGACCCGGGGCGGACGTCGCCGGATCCGTCCGCGGCGGGCGAGGAGTGGGAGGAACCGCCGCATCCCGGGGGCCGGCACCGCCGCTGACGCGCCCCGGCGTGGCCGCATCCGGACGCGCATTGACCGACGCGCCCGGCACGTTCATGATCTCGGCACAACGCCGCGGATCACCCGGAGGTGGACGGTGCGTCTCCCCCGCGCCCTGCTCGCCGCGCCGAGCGCGCTCGTCCTGGCGGTCGCCGGGCTGGTCGCCCTGGCCGCGCCGCCCGCCGCCGCGCGGGCGGACGCGGGATGCGACCCCATCGACCCGGCCGCGTGCCTGCTGCCGTTCCCCAACGACTGGCACACGGTGCGCGATCCGGGCACCCCGACCGGCCGCCGTGTGAACTTCCGGACGACGCTCCGCAACGCGCTCGGCGCGCCCGTCGCGCCGGAGGAGTGGAACCGGGCGGACGGCTTCTCCCCCGGCTCGATGCTGCTGAGCCGCGTCCCCGGCGTCGACCTCGCCCGCAGCGGCGCGGCCCCGGTCACCGGCATCGGCGCGTCCCTGGCCCCGGACGCGCCCATCGTCGTCATCGACACCGCGACCGGCGAGCGGTGGCCGTACTGGGCGGAAACGGACGCGAACGCCCCTGAGGGACGCCGCGCGCTGATCGTCCGTCCGGCGCGCAACTTCCTGGAGGGCCACCGCTACGTCGTGGCGCTGCGGAACCTGCGGGACGCCTCGGGCGCCCCGATCGCGCCGAACCCGGCGTTCCGCACGATCCTCGGACCCGACCTGCCCGGCGGCCACCCCCTGGACGAGCGCCAGCGGTCGCTGCGGCCCGTCCTGGACGACCTCGCCGCGCACGGCGTCGGCCGCGACGGCCTGTACCTCGCGTGGGACTTCACCGTCGCGAGCCGGCAGGGCCTCACCGGGCGGATGCTGCACATCCGCGACGACGCGCTCGGGCGCCTCGGCGACCGGTCGCCGTCCTTCCTGGTCACCCGGGTGCGCGAGGACGTGGACGAGCGGATCGCGCGCGAGGTCGAGGGCGTCGTGTGGGCGCCGGGCTACCTCGACCAGTACGGCGGGCTGCCCGGGTCGAAATTCCGCCTCGGGTCCGACGGCCTCCCGGTCCGGCTGCCGGGGAACGACCAGGCCGTCCCGTTCCGGTGCGAGATCCCGCGTTCGGCGTTCGCCGAGCCCGCCCGTCCAGCCCTGTACGGGCACGGCCTGCTCGGGTCGCACGGCGAGGTCGGCGCGGGCAACGTCAAGGCGATGGCCGACGAGCACGGGTTCGTCTTCTGCGCGACGAAGTGGATCGGGATGGCCGACGAGGACGTCCCGAACGTCGTCTCGGCGCTCACCGACCTCACCCGCTTCCGGACGGTCGCCGACCGGCTCCAGCAGGGAATGCTGAACTTCGTCTTCCTGGGCCGCGCCATGACCCGCGGCTTCCCCGGCCACGCCGCGTTCCAGGACGGCTCGGGCGCGTCCCTCATCGCCCGGGACGCGCCGCTCGCCTACGACGGCAACAGCCAGGGCGGGATCATGGGCGGCGCCCTCACCGCCGTGTCCCCCGACCTGCGCCGCGCCGTCCTCGGCGTCCCGGCCATGAACTACAGCACCATGCTGAACCGCAGCTCCGACTTCCCGCAGTACGCCCGCGTGTTCGACCTCTTCTACCCCGACAAGCTGGACCAGCAGATCGGGCTCGCGCTGATCCAGATGCTGTGGGACCGCGGCGAGGCCAACGGGTACGCGCAGCACATGACGGACGACCCGCTGCCGGGCGCGCCCGCGCACCGGGTGCTGATGCACGTCGCGTTCGGCGACCACCAGGTGGCGAACGTGGCGTCGGACGTCCAGGCGCGCACGATCGGCGCGCGCGTCCACGCCCCGGCGCTGCGGCCGGGCCGCAGCCCGGACGACGTCCCCTACTGGGGCGTCCCGACGTTCGGCGCGTCCCACGACGGCTCGGCCATGGTCGTCTGGGACAGCGGCACGCCCGCGCCGCCCACCTCGAACACCCCGCCCGCCGAGGGCCGCGACCCGCACTCGGACCCGCGGAACGACGCCGACGCCCGCCGGCAGAAGGCGATCTTCCTCGAGACCGGCCGGGTCGTGGACGTCTGCGGTGGCGGCCCCTGCGTGATCACGCCCTGACGCCCGCGTCCCGGGCGACCGCGCTCCTCCCCCGGATCGCCGCCGTCCGGCACGCCGCTCCGCGGAACCGCTTGGAAACCGACGGTGAGCGCGCGATGCTCTTCGGGTGACCGGCGACCGCGAGGGGGGAGCATGGAGCCAGGCGCCATCGACATGGTCGTCGTCGAGGGCGAGCGGCACACCACCGTGCTGCTGAGCGGCGAGATGGACCGGGCGTCGTGCCCGCACGTCCGCTCCCGGCTGCGCCCGCTGACCGGGCGCCCGCTGGTGCTGGACGTCTCCGGCGTGACGTTCTTCGACGCCGAGGGCATGCGGACGGTGTTCCGGTGCGCCCGCGTGTGCGAGGCGGAGGGCGCCGCGCTGGCGCTGGTCGGGCTGCGCCCCTACGCGGCGAAGGTGTTCCGGATCCTCGGGCTGGACCGGGACGTCCCGCTGTGCGGCTCGATGGAGGAGGCGCTGTGGTGCGTCCTCCCCCGCACCGACGAGGAGATCAGGGCGTGGCTGTCCGGTTGAGGTGACGCTCGACGCTCTCGACCTTGGCGTCGAGGGCGCCGGTCACGCCGGGCCGCACGTCGGCCTTCACGACGAGGCTCACCCGTGGCGCGCGGGCGGCGACGGCGTCGGTGGCGGCCTTGACCACGGCCATCACCTCGTCCCACTCGCCCTCGATCGTGGTGAACATCGCGTCGGTGCGGTTGGGCAGCCCGCTCTCGCGCACCACCCGCACCGCCTCCGCGACGAGTTCCCCGACGTTCTCCCCCGTGCCGAGCGGGGTCACCGAGAACGCGACGAGCACAGCGCACCTCCTGATGTCCGGTTCGTCCTCCCACGATCTCATCGCCGGGAAACGGGGTGGACACGGGGAGCCGTCCGGGGTATGTTGTTCTCAACCAGAGATTGACTCAGATTGAGAAGGACATCGGCGAATGAGCCCCGACCCGCGGAACGACGAGCGCGACTTCCTCGCGAACTACGACCCGCGCGCCTACGACCCCGTCGCCGTGACGGTGGACGTCGTCGCGCTGACGATCCGCGACGGGGCCCTGCACGTCCTGCTCGTCCGGCGCGGCGAGGCCCCGTACGCGGGCATGTCGGCCCTGCCGGGCGGGTTCGTCCGGGCGGGCGGGCGCCACCAGGGCGAGGACCTGCCGGACGCGGCCGTCCGCGAGCTCGCCGAGGAGACCGGCCTCGAGGCGGGCGACGCCGAGCTGGGCCGCCTGCACCTGGAGCAGCTCGGCACCTACGGCCGCCCCGGCCGCGACCCGCGCATGCGGATCGTGTCCGTCGCCTACCTCGCCTTCGCCCCCGAGCTGCCCGACCCGCGCGCGGGCGGCGACGCGGCCGCCGCCGAGTGGACGGACGTGGCCGCGCTCGGCCTCACCGAGTCCGGCGACCAGCGGCCCGGCACCACCCGCAGGCTGGCCTTCGACCACGCGCGGATCCTGTCGGACGGCCTGGAGCGGGCGCGCGGCAAGCTCGAGTACACGCCGCTCGCCACCGCGTTCTGCGGCGACGAGTTCACCATCCCGGAGCTGCGCGCCGTCTACGAGGCGGTCTGGGGCGAGGAGCTGCACGCCGGGAACTTCCACCGCAAGGTCCTGTCGGTGCCCGGGTTCGTGGAGAGCACCGGCGCGACCTCCGACCGGACGGCCGGGCGGCGCGGCGGCCCGCGCCCCCGCCTCTACCGGGCCGGGGACGCCCGGCTGCTGCACCCCGCGCTGCTGCGCCCCGGCCGGGAGGAGCTGATCAGATGACCCCCCTGCACGACGCCCTGACCACGCTCGACGCGGCGCGCACCCCCGCCGACCTGTTCGGCGACGACGCCGTCGAGGCCGCCCGCCGCTACCGGCGGCTGGCCCGCACCGTCCACCCGGACATGACCGGCGGCCGCACCCACGACGCGTTCACCCGGCTGAACGCGCTGTGGCGGGCCTACCGCGGCGCCGGCACCGCGACGATCACCGGCGGGCGGCACGACTACCGCCTGGACGGCGACCCGATCGGCGGGGACGTGGCCCAGCTGTACCCGGCGCGCGCGGGCGGTGAGCGGGTCCTGCTCAAGATGCCGCGCGACCCCCGCGACGGCGACCTGATCGAGCGCGAGGCGGCCGCGCTGCGGCGGCTCGCGACGTACGGCGAGAGCCGGCACCGCGCGTACGTCCCGCACCTCGTCGAGACGTTCCGGCACCGGGACGCCGCGACGGGCGCGCAGCGGCGGGTCGACGTCCTGCGGCGGCTCGACGGCTTCCACGACCTCGCGGGCGTCCGGCGCGCGTACCCGGACGGCGTCGACCCGCGCGACGCCGCCTGGATGTGGCGGCGCCTGCTGGTCGCGCTCGGATTCGTGCACCGCGCGGGCGTCGTGCACGGCGCCGTCCTGCCCGAGCACGTCATGATCCATCCGGAGCTGCACGGCCTGGTGCTCGTCGGCTGGTGCCACGCGGTCGCCGACACCGGCGAGCACGTCCCCGCGATGGTCGACCGGCACGCCGACCTCTACCCGCCCGAGGTGCCGGCCCGCGGGCCCGCGACGCCCGGCACCGACCTGTTCATGGCCGCCCGCTGCATGATCCGGCTCATGGGCGACCGGACGCCCCCGGCGATGCGCGCGTTCGCGCGGGGCTGCACGCTCGCGGCGCCGCACCGGCGCCCGTCCGACGCCTGGCGGCTGCTGGCGGAGTTCGACGAGCTGCTCGAACGCCTCTACGGCCCGCGCCGCTTCCGGCCCTTCCACATGCCCCCGACCGCCTGACCCACCGGGCACCACCCGGCACGACCCTAGGAGAACCCCATGGGAAGCGGACACTGGTCCACCGACGTCTACGCCGCCCGCCAGAGCTACCAGGCGGCCAACGGGGTCAGCGCCTTCGCCTACAGCGACGGCGGCGCCACCACCGTCCACCCCGACCTCGACCCGCGCGGCGTCACCGTGCGGGAGAGCCGCGATTCCGACGACCACCCGGAGTCGCTGGCGATCGCCGTCCTGTTCGACGTCACCGGCTCGATGGGCACCGTGCCCCGCACCCTGCAGACCAAGCTGCCCGACCTGCTCGGCCTGCTGCTGCGCAAGGGCTACGCCACCGACCCGCACATCCTGTTCGGCGCCGTCGGCGACGCGACCTGCGACCGCGCCCCGCTGCAGATCGGCCAGTTCGAGGCCGACAACCGGATGGACGACGACCTCGCCAAGATCCTCATCGAGGGCGGGGGCGGCGGCCAGATGCGCGAGTCCTACGAGCTCGCGATGCACTTCATGGCCCGGCACACCGCCACCGACTGCTTCGAGAAGCGCGGGAAGCGCGGCTACCTGTTCATGATCGGCGACGAGCTGGCCTACCCGAAGATCAAGCGCCGCGAGGTCGCGAAGATCATCGGCACGGACGTGCCCGCCGACATTCCGATCGCCGAGCTCGTCCGCGAACTGCAGCGCAAGTGGGACGTCTACTTCATCATCCCCGAGGGCGGCTACCACTCCGGGAAGCCGGAACTCCGCGACTTCTGGCGCGACCTGCTCGGCCAGAACGTCCTCTACCTGGACGACCCGGGCGCCGTCTGCGAGACGATCGCCCTCACCGTCGGGCTCGGCGAGGACGCCATCGACCTCGCCGAGGGCCTCGGCCACCTCGCCGAGGCGGGCTCCACCGCCGGCGCGTCGGTGTCGCGCGCCCTCGCGCGCCTGGACGACCGCGTCCCCGCGGCCACCTCCCCGGCCCCGCCCGGCCTCGACCGCCCCGCCGCGTCCCGGACGACGCGGCTCTGATCGTCCGTCCGGTGGAGAGGAGCACGGAGTGATGTTCGGCGCGGAGAACGTGATCGTCGTCGATCTCGGGTTCGGGGACGCCGGGAAGGGCACGGTCGTCGACCACCTCTGCGCGGCGTCGCCCGTGCACGCGGTCGTCCGGTTCAACGGCGGCGCGCAGGCGGCGCACAACGTCGTCGCCGTGGACGGGCGGCACCACACGTTCGCGCAGTTCGGCTCCGGGACCTTCACGCCCGGGGTGCGGACGCACCTGTCGCGGTTCATGCTCGTCGACCCGCTCGCGCTCGCCGCCGAGGCGGACCACCTGCGGGAGGTCGGCGTCGGCGACGCGCTCGACCGGCTCACCGTGGACGGCGACGCGCTGCTGACGACGCCGTACCACCGGGCGGCGGGACGGGCGCGGGAGCGGGCGCGCGGCGCGGAGCGGCACGGGTCGTGCGGGATGGGGATCGGCGAGACGGCCGCGTACGCGCTCGCGCACGAGGACGCGCCCCGCGCGGGCGACTGCCGGTCGCCCGCGCGGCTGCGGCGGCGGCTCGCCGCGGTCCGCGACCGGTACCGGGACGCGTTCCCCGGGAGCCCCGAGGACGTCCCGGACGTGGACGACTGCGTCGCCGCGTTCACCGCGTTCGCCGACCGGGTCCGCGTCGTCGACGGCGGCCACCTGCGGACGCTGCTCGCCGGGGGCCCGGTCGTGTTCGAGGGCGCGCAGGGCGTCCTGCTGGACGAGTGGCACGGCTTCCACCCGTACACGACGTGGTCGACGACCACGTTCGGCAACGCGGAGGCGCTGCTGCGGGAGGCGGGCGGCGGCGCCGCGCGCCTCGGGGTGGTGCGGGCGTACGCGACCCGGCACGGGCCGGGCCCGTTCGTCACCGAGGACGCGGCGCTCACCCGCGAGCTGCCCGAACCGCACAACGGGACGGGCCCGTGGCAGGGCCCGTTCCGCGCGGGGCATCTCGACGCGGTCGCGCTGCGGTACGCGCGGGAGGTCACCGGCGGGATGGACGGCGTGGCGGTCACGCATCTGGACGTCGCGGGGGCGCGTCCCGATCTGCGCGTCTGCCGCGCCTACCGCGTCGGCGGCGCGACCGTCGAGCGCCTCGCGCCCAACCCGGCGGGACGCCTCGACCTGCAGGAGGACCTCACCCGGCGGCTGCTCGCGGCGCGACCGGTATACGCGCCGCTCGTCCGTCCGGAGGAGGCCGTCGAGGAGGCCGTGCGGGCGCCGGTCGTGCTGCGGTCGTTCGGCCCGACCGCCGCGGACAAGCGCGTCGCCGCCGCCGTCTGAACCCGCGCCCTACCGCACGCGCCTACCGGACGACCTGGCGGACGACGATCTCGTCGAGGCGGCGCTCGACGATGGCGCCGACCGGCCAGTCGCGGACGAGGCAGCGCAGCAGCGCCGCCTCGTGCTCGGCGTGCGAGGCGTCGCAGCCCTGCTGCTCCAGGCTCGACCGGAGCGCCTCCACGTAGTCGGCGCCGGTGAACCCGGGGACGTCCCGGACCATCGCGGTCGTGGTGGCGCGATGGGAGTTGAGGCCCGCGAACGAGCGGCCGCAGCCGCAGCCGCCGTCCGGGTCGCCGGAGTCGCGGGCGCACACCACGCCGATGTGGACGAGTTCGCCCTCGACGCACCAGTCGAAGTCGTTGTCGCGGAATCCCTGGGTCGAGTTCGTGGCGGTCAGCAGCTTCACGATGCCCCCTCGGCCGGCCGTGGACGCGCCCACGGTACGACGAGGGTCCGACGTTACGCCGCGAACCCGGCGTATCGCCAGGTCGCGCGGGGGGCGCCGGTGCGCGCGCGGGGCACCGGGGGATCACCGGTTCCGGGGACGATCTCCCCGAAGGGTAGGGCGGGCGGGACTCGAACCCGCGACCCAGAGATTATGAGTCTCCTGCTCTGACCGGCTGAGCTACCGCCCCGAGGCCTCCCCCGTGACGGCGGGGGGCGTGCCGCGAGTCATCTTAGCGGCGGCCCGTCGGCGGCGGCCACCGCGATTTCCCCGCCCGGCGCGGACGTCCGCGCCGGGCGGCGATGTCATACCTGAGAGCGAGTGACGCACGCCGGTACCCGTCGGTAGGGTCCCGTCCATGTCCAGACGCATCCTCGCCCTCGTCTCCTTCCTCCTCCTGCTCGGCGCGGTCGGCGCCTGCGACGGGGACGGCGGGTCGGGCGAGACGGAGCAGGCCGACTTCGACGGCGCGCAGGTGATCCGGCGGGCGGCGCAGGCCATGGGGAGCCTGAAGAGCGTCGCGTTCACCGTGGCGACGCAGGACGAGACGCCGATCATGGTGAAGGGCGGCGACCTGAAGCTGCTCCGCAACGGGGACGCCGAGGGCACGCTGACGATCGAGCAGTCCGGCCACGCCGTCGAGATGAAGGTCGTCGCGGTCGGCGACAGCATCTACCTGGACGCGGGGACGGGCGGCTGGCGGCAGGCGCCGAAGGCGCTCGCGGCGACGATGTACGACCCGTCGGCCGTCCTGGACCCGGAGCGGGGCATCGCGAGCCTGCTGTCGTCGCTGCGGGCGCCGAAGGCGGAGGCCGTCGAGGAGGTCGGCGGCAAGGAGACCTACCGGGTGGCGGCGACGCTGCCGCAGGACCGGATCGGCGGCCTGATCCCGGGGATCGACGCGGACCTGCGCGGCCAGGTGTGGGTGAACAAGGACGACGGGCGGCTGGTCAAGGTGCGCGGCGCGTTCCCCGAGGGGAAGGGCGCCGTGGTCATCGAGTTCACCGAGTTCGACGCCGCCTACAAGATCAGCGCGCCGAAGTGACCGGAGCCGAAGGGACCGGTGCGGACGCGGCCGGACGCGCGGGCGCGCGGCGCCGCGTCGCGATCGGCGCGGGCGGGGCGGTCGTGCTCCTCGCCGCGCTCGACGCCTACGTCGTCACGACCGTCCTGGTCACGATCGTCGACGACCTGGGGCTGCCGGTCAACCGGCTGGAGCGCGTCACCCCGATCCTGACGGGGTTCCTGCTCGGGTACGTCGCGGCGATGCCGCTGCTCGGCCAGCTGTCGGACCGGTTCGGGCGGCGCCCGCTGCTGCAGGCGTGCCTGCTGTTCTTCGCGGCGGGCTCGGTGGTGACGGCGCTGGCGCAGGACGTCCCGGTGCTGACGGCGGGCCGGGTGGTGCAGGGCGTCGCGGGCGGGGCGCTGCTGCCGGTGACGATGGCGCTGGCGGGCGACCTGTGGGCGGAGCGGCAGCGGCCGGTGGTGCTCGGCGCGGTGGGCGCCGCGCAGGAGCTCGGCAGTGTCCTCGGCCCGCTGTACGGGATCGGCGTCGTCGCGCTGCTGGACGACTGGCGGGCGATCTTCTGGATCAACCTGCCGCTGACGGCGCTCGCGATGGCCGCCGTGCACGTCGCGGTCCCGGGCGGGCGGCCGGAGGGGCCGCGGCCGGGCGTGGACGTGGTGGGCGGGCTGCTGCTCGCGGCGGGCCTCAGGCTGCTGGTCGGCGGCGTCTACAACCCCGAGCCGCAGGAGTCGGCGCTGCCGCCGTGGGGCGCGCCGCTGCTCATCGCGGGGGCCGTCGCGCTCGTCGCGTTCGTCCTGTGGGAGGTCCGGACGCGCACGCGGCTGTTCGACCTGTCGGGGGTGCGGCGGGGGCCGCTGCTGGCGACGCTGGGCGTGAGCCTGCTGTCGGGCGCGGCGCTGATGGTCACGCTGGTGGACGTCGTGCTGGTGGCGCAGACCGTCCTGGACAAGGACGACGTCGAGGGCGCCCTGCTGCTGACGCGGTTCCTGGTCGCGCTGCCGATCGCGGCCGTGGCCGGGGGCATGGCGGCGCGGCGGTTCGGCGAGCGGTGGCCGATGGCGGCCGGGATGGCGGTCTCGGCCGCCGGATACCTGCTGATCGCGGGGTGGCCCGCCGACCTGGCGAACGCGTCGTACGGGCCGCTGCCGCGGATGGACGTCGACCTGGTGATCACCGGGCTGGGCCTCGGCCTCGTGATCGCGCCGGTGTCGTCGGCGGTGCTGCGGTTCGTCCCGGCGGCCCGGCACGGCGTGGCGTCGGCGGCCGTGGTCGTCGCGCGGATGATGGGGATGCTGCTCGGCATCGCGGCGCTGTCGGCGTGGGGCTTCTACCGGTTCCACGCGCTGACGGCCGACCTGCGGCCGCCGCTGCCCTTCACGATGTCGGACGCCGAGTTCGACCGGGCCATGGACGTCTACCTGGCCGCGGTGGAGGAGGCGCTCCGCACCGAGTACCGGGAGATTTTCCTGATCACGGCCGTGCTGTGCGCGGCCGGCGCGCTGCTGGCGCTCGCCGCCGGGGGCCGCCGGGACGGCGCGGCCCCGCCCGCCCCGCGCGCGCTCGAGGCCGACCCGGCGGGACGCTGACCCGGACGCGCGCCGCCGCCGTTTTCGGTCACGGATGCGGAATAGTGGGCCCGATCCGGGAAACGATTCGGCCATGGCCCCCGTGCCGTTCAGCGATCTCGGGAATATCCTGGCAAACGACGAGCAAGGCCCCTTGCCGGGAGGGCACTCCCCGGGGAGGTGACGAGAGATGCGCAGGTCCGGTTCCGGCCGCGGCGACGGCCATGACGGCGGACCGAACCGCGGACCGAACCGCGGACCGCGGGCGGCCGCGCCCGCACGGCCCCGCACGCCGCTGCGCAGGAGACTCGGCCTCGAGCACAACGAGCTGCGCCGCCCGGTCGACCGCGTCCAGCGCCTGCTCGGGTTCGCCCTGCTGCTGATCTTCCTCGGCGTCGCGCCGCCGCTCGCGCTGTGGGCGGGGTCCACGTCCTACGCGGCCGGGAGCCGCGCGGAGGAGGCCGAGCGGCGGGACCGCGAGCGCGTCACCGCGACGGTCACCAAGACCGGCGGGACGTCCACGTCGGGCGACCGGTTCGTCCACGAGACCGTCCAGGCGACGTGGCCGGGCCCGGACGGCAAGCCGCGCGCCGGGACGCTGCCGAGCTGGCGCGGCGTCGACGTCGGCGACCGGCGGGCGATCTGGGTCGACGGGGCGGGCGAGCCGACCGTGGCGCCCCGCCCGCACAGCCGCACGGTCACCGACGCGGCGTACGCGGGCACGGCCGCGGTCCTCGGCGCCGCGCTCCCCGCCGCGGTGGCGTACGGGCTGGTCCGGCGGCGCTGCGACCGGCGCCGCGACGCGCTGTGGGACGCCGACTGGGCGCGGTTGGACGCCGCCGGGCACGGCCCCCGCTTCTGAGCGTCAGGGCCGCGCGGCGCCCGCGAACCGGGCCGCATCGAGCGCGAGCGACAGCTCCACCACGTCGCGCGGGCGCTGCAGCGACCGGGACGTCAGCTGCTCCAGCCGCCGCAGCCGGTTGAACACCGTGTTGCGGTGGCAGTAGAGGCGGCCCGCGGTGCGCATCGCCGACCCCTCGCACTCCAGCCACGTCTCCAGGGTCTCCAGCAGGATCTCCCGGTCGGCGGCGTCGAGCCCGTCGAGCGGGCCGAGGACCTGCGCGTTCAGCAGCCCGGCCAGCTCGGGCTGGGCGGCGACGAGGGCGCCGGGCAGCCGGTCGTCGAGCCGGACGACCCGCCGCTCCCCCGGCCGGCAGGTGGCCAGCGCGGTCTCGGCGAGCCAGCGGGCGCGGCCGAGCCCGGCGAGCCCGTCCACGACGGTGCTGACCCCGGCCTCGCCCGGGACGAGGTCGCGCAGCGCGGCGGCGACGTCCTGCGGCTCGCGGTCGCCGAGCGCGACGACGCCGACCTCGCCGTCGGTGCGCATCCGCCAGACGAACCGCAGCCCGTCCACCTCGTCGGGGCGCTCGAAGCCGGGGTCGCGGCGGACCGCGCGCAGCACCACCACCGCGTACCGGCCGCGTTCGGGCAGGTCGAGGGCGGCGGACGCGGCCTGCGCGAGCCCGCCGTCGGCGCCGCGGCCCTCCAGCAGGGCGTCCAGCAGGGCCTGGACGCGCTCGTCGCTGCGCCGCAGCATCTCCGACTCGGTGCGCCGGTACACCTCGGACGCGACCGTGGACTGCTGCTCGACGGTGTGCCAGACGGTGCTGGCGTAGCGCAGCAGCTCGGCCATCGCGTCGGGGCCCTCGTCGGACACCTCCTCGATCAGCGCCTCCCAGACGACGCGCCCGCCGATGCGGAAGCTGCGCAGCAGCGACTCCAGCGGCATGCCCTGCTCGGCGCGGCGCCGCCCGACCCGCTCGGCCTCCGTCAGATCGGGGCGGCGGCCGCTCGCCTCCGGCCCGCGCTGGACGATGCCGGCCTCGAGGCAGGCGCGGACCGACTCCCAGAACTCCTCGCGGGAGACGAAGTCGGTGTAGAGCGGGTCCTCGGCCAGGACCTCGGCGACGAGCCGGTCGGCGAGCTCGGGGATCCGGTCGTGCATCCGGCCGACGAGCGCCCGCAGCATCCGGACGCGCGCCGCGCGGGCGGCGTCGGCCCGCGGGGCGTCCGGGGCTGCGGTTCCGGGCGCGGCGCCGCCGGCGGACTCGGCGGCGGCACCGGTGTCCAGGGCGGCATCGGCGCTGGTGAGCGGCATGTACGACCTCCGGTCAGGCATCTGCCGACACAGTGTCATGGATCACACCGAATGAACGCAATGCCCTGCTTTCGAGGCTGTGCTCCGCACACAACCCGAATGCCGTTCGATTGGACGCCTGCCCCGTCTTGCCGCGCGCCCGTAGACGCCCCCGCGGGGCCCGTGCTGGGGTGCCTGCCACACGACTTGCAGGAGGCGCGCATGGCGAACGGGACCCTCGAGGTCCGTGATCTGTCGGTGAGCTACGGCCGGGCCGTCCGGGCCCTGCGCGGGGTATCGCTGGAGGTTCCCGCGGGCTCGGTCACGGCCGTGCTCGGCGCGAACGGGGCGGGCAAGACGACGCTGCTCCGGGCGATCTCGGGCACGCTCCCGTTCCACCGCGGCGCGGTGGAGTCGGGCGGCGTCCGGTTGGGCGACCGCACACTCTCCGGGCTCCGTCCCGCGGCCGTGGTGGCCGCCGGGGTGGTGCAGGTCCCGGAGGGGCGGCGGGTGTTCGGGCGGCTCACGGTCGAGGAGAACCTGCGGGCCGGCGCCCTCGGCGCCCGCGACCGGTCGGGGACGGCGAAGTCCCGGGCGCGCGTGCTGGAGCTCTTCCCCATCCTGGCCGAGCGGGCCGGGCAGCGGGCGGGCCTGCTGTCGGGCGGCGAGCAGCAGATGCTCGCGATCGGCCGGGCGCTGATGGCGCGCCCGTCCGTCCTGCTGCTGGACGAGCCGACCCTCGGCCTCGCGCCGCTGATGGCCGAGCGGATCGCGGAGACGATCACCGAGATCAACCGGCAGGGCACCGCGATCCTGCTGATCGAGCAGAACGCGGCCCTCGCGCTGGAGCTGTCGTCGACCGCGCACGTGCTCGAGGTCGGCGCGGTGACGCTGCACGGGCCGTCCGCCGAGCTGGCGGCGAGCGACGAGGTGCGGCGCCGCTACCTGGGCGTCGCCGACGACGACGCGGCCGCGGACGCCGCGGAGGCCGAGCGGACGGCCGGCTCCGCCCCGACGCTCGAGAGGTGGGCGGGATGAGCGAGCTGACGGTCACCGGCCTCACGGTCCGGTTCGCGGGGCTGACGGCGCTGGACGGCGTCGCGTTCACGGTCGCGCCCGGCAGCGTGCACGCGATCATCGGGCCGAACGGCGCCGGGAAGTCCACCTGCTTCAACGTCCTGTCCGGCGTCTACAAGGCGACGGAGGGCAGCGTCCGGTTCGACGGGACGGAGCTGACCGCGCTGCGCCCGGACAAGATCGCCGCGCTGGGCGTGGCGCGGACGTTCCAGAACATCGCGCTGTCGCGGAACCTCACGGTCGAGAACAACCTCATGCTCGGGCGGCACCGCCTCACCAAGGCGGGGTTCGTCGCGGCGGGGCTGCGGCTGCCGCACGCCCGCCGCGAGGACGCCCGGCACCGGGCGCGGGTCCGCGACATCGCCCGGTTCGTGGGCGTCGAGGAGTACCTCGCGGCGCCCGTCGCGGGGCTGTCGTACGGCGTGCAGAAGCGGCTCGAACTGGCCCGCGCCCTCGCGCTGGAACCCCGCCTGCTGCTGCTGGACGAACCGGTCGCCGGGATGAACGGCGCCGAGCGGGTCCGGATGGCCGAGGTGATCCGCCGCGCCCGCGCCGACCTCGGCGTCTCGATCCTGCTGGTGGAGCACGACATGGGGATGGTCATGCGGCTCGCCGACCAGGTGACCGTCCTGAACTTCGGCAAGCGCATCGCGAGCGGCCCGCCGGACGAGGTACAGCGCGATCCCGCGGTGATCCGGGCGTACCTCGGCGGCGCACACACAGAGACCGGCACGCAGACCGGTCCCCCGACCGGCGCACAGACCGGCACCGAGACCGGCGCACCGCCCGGCTCGCAGGCCGGCACGGAAGAGGAGAAGGCTTGAGCACCTTCATCGAGCTGGTGATCAACGGGCTCTCGATGGGGGCGGTGTACGCGCTGATCGCCCTCGGCTTCGTGATCATCTTCAAGGCCACCGAGGTGGTGAACTTCGCGCACGCCTCGCTGCTGCTCGTCGGCGGCTTCATCACGGCGAAGCTGCACGAGCACATCGGCTTCTGGCTCGCGCTCGGCGCGGGCATCGCGGGCGCCGCGCTGATCGGCGCGCTCGTCGAGGTGCTGGTGCTGCGGCGGGCGCGCGCCGAGAACCACGCGGTGCTGGCCATCGTCACCATCGGCGTCGACATCGTGCTGACGACCGAGCTGACGCGGCAGATCGGCACCGAGGTGCTGTCGATGGGCGACCCGTGGAAGAACCAGGTCGTCACGATCGGCGGCGTCAGCATCGCGCAGACCCGCATCGCGGCGCTGCTCGTCGCGGCGCTGCTGATCACGGCGTTCCTGGTGGCGTTCCGCTACACGTCGTGGGGCGTGGCGATGCGCGCCGCCGCCGAGGACGGCGAGACGGCCGCGCTCATGGGCATCCGGCTGACCCGGGTGTCGCTGACCGCGTGGGCCATCGCCGGAGGGCTGGCGGCGGTCGCCGCGCTCTTCCTCACCGTGTTCCCCACCCCCGGACTGGATCGCAGTACCTCGTTCGCCGCGATGAAGGCGTTCCCGGCGGCGATCCTCGGCGGCCTGGACTCCACGACCGGGGCGCTGGCGGGCGGGCTGATCATCGGGCTCACCGAGTCGCTCGTCACCGGCTACCAGGGCGACCTGACGTTCCTCGGCCGCGGGATCGGCGAGGTCGCCCCGTTCGTGGTGATGATCGCGATCCTGCTGATCCGGCCCGCCGGGCTGTTCGGCACGAGGGAGCTGACCCGTGTCTGAGCGCGCGTCCCGCCGTGTCGGCGGCCCCCTGCTCGCGACGGTCGCCGCGACGGCCGTCCTGCTCGCCGTCCCGTTCTACGTGGACGCGTTCTGGCTGCAGACCGGCCTGTTCGCGATGTCCGCGGCGATCGGCGCGATCGGCCTGAACCTGCTGACCGGCGCGACCGGGCAGCTGTCCCTCGGGCACGCGTTCTTCCTGGCGGTGGGCGCGTACGGGTACGTGTACCTGGCGTCGGACTCCGACTCCGGCCACGAGCTGAGCGGGCTCGGGCTGCCGACGCCGCTGGCGTTCGTCGGCGCGATCCTGCTCGCCGGCATCGCGGGCGGCCTGTTCAGCCCGATCTCCGGGCGGCTGCGCGGCACCTACCTCGGCATCGCGTCGCTCGCGCTGATCTTCATCGGGCAGCACGTGCTGTTCAACGCCGAGAGCGTCACCGGCGGGTTCAACGGCCGGGACGTCCCGCCGATGGAGATCTTCGGGTTCACGTTCGCCGACAGCCCCGAGTTCGTCCTGTTCAACGTGCCGCTGGGCGCGCTGGAGCGGCTGTGGTTCCTCGGGGTCGCGCTGCTGATCCCGGCGATCTGGATCGCCCGGGGCATCCTGCGGGGCCGTCCGGGACGGGCGATGAACACGATCCGCGACCACGAGGTGGCGGCGTCGGTCATGGGCGTCCCGGTGGCCCGCTACCGCAGCGGCGTGTTCGTCCTGTCGTCGATGTACGCGGGGGCGGCGGGCGCGCTGCTGGCGCTGGCGTTCCGCCGCACCGTCCCCGAGTACTTCGGCATGTTCCTGTCCCTGGACTACCTGGCGATGATCGTCATCGGCGGACTCGGGTCCGCGGCCGGGGCGGTGGCGGGAGCGGTGTTCGTCTCCGTGCTCCCGCAGCTCCTCACCCGCTTCGGCAACGATCTCCCCCTGGTCGCGGAGCCGGGCTCGGAGGGGGTCTCCCCCGCCGAGGCCGCCCGCATCCTGTACGGCGCCGCCGTCGTCGCCGTCGTCCTGTTCCTGCCCGGCGGACTGCTCGGGCTCTGGGCGCGGCTGCGTCTCGCCGCGGCCCGGCGCCGGTCCGCCCGATCCCTGCACCGACTCGACAAACAAGAGGAGCAACCGGCATGAAGCGTAAGGTGCGCATCGCGGCGGCGGCGGCCCTGGCCGTCGTCCTGCCGCTGGGCGTGACGGCCTGCAGCGACAAGGCGACGGGCGGCTCGGGCGGCACCGACGCCGACGGCGTCAAGGTCGGCACCGGGGTCACCGACGACGTCATCAAGATCGGCGTCGAGACCGACCTGACCGGCGTGTACGCGCCGCTCGGCAAGAGCCTCACGCAGGCGCAGCAGATGTACGTCGAGGAGATCAACAAGGCCGGCGGCGTCTGCGGCCGGAACCTGGAGCTGGTCGTCCGCGACCACGGCTACGACGTGCAGAAGGCCGTCTCCGCCTACAGCGAGCTGCAGGGCGAGGTCATCGGCATGCCGCAGTTCATCGGCTCGCCGATGGTGACGGCGCTCAAGCAGCGCATCGAGACCGACAAGATGTTCATCCTCCCCAACGCCTGGTCGACGACGCTGCTCGGCAGCAAGTACATCCAGGTCACCGGCACCACCTACGACGTCGACATGATCAACGGCGTCTCCTGGCTGGTGGAGGAGGGGATGATCAAGAAGGGCGACAAGGTCGGCCACGTGTACTTCGAGGGCGACTACGGCGAGAGCGCGCTGAACGGCTCCAAGGCCGCGGCCGAGAAGTACGGCCTCGAGCTGGTCGAGCAGAAGATCAAAGCGACCGCGACCGACATGACGGCGCAGGCGTCCGCCCTGGAGAGCGCGGACGTGAAGGCGATCCTGATGAGCGCGGGCCCGCGCCAGTCGGCGTCGCTCGCCGGGATCGTCCGCAGCCGCGGCGTGACCGCCCCGATCGTCGCCAGCAACTCCGGGTTCTCCCCGCAGCTGCTGGAGACCGAGGCCGCGCCCGCGCTGCTCAAGGGCTTCTACCTCACCAGCGCCGGCGCGCCGATCGGCTCCGACCTGCCGGCGGTCAAGAAGCTCGCGGACGCGTACGGCAAGAAGTACCCGGGGCAGCCGCTCGACAACGCGGTCGTCAACGGCTACACCAACGCGGTGATCTTCGTGGACGCGCTGAAGGAGGCGTGCGAGGCCAAGGACCTCACCCGCGACGGCGTCATCAACGCCCACCGGGCCCGCAAGTCCTACGACACCGGCTACGGCACCCCGATGGACTTCTCCACGTGGACCGAGCCCGCCACCCGCAAGACCTACATCCTGCGGGCGGACAAGGAGGCCCTCGGCGGCCTGGTCGTCGAGCGGGAGGCCGCGGCGTCCGAGACCGCGACCGCCTACAAGGTCCCGGTCGGCAAGTGACCCGCTGACCGATCGACCTGCCGACCGATCGACCCGGCCCGCCCGGCCGGTCCGCTCCCCCGCGCGCCCGGCGCCCGCCCTCCCCGGCGGACGCCGGGCGCACGCGCGTCCGGGACCCGTTCAGAGTCCGGCGGCGAGGCGGGCCGCGATGCGGTCGAGGGCGGCGAGGTCCTCGGGCGGCAGGTCGTGCAGGGCGGGCGGCGGGGTGTCGAGGATGCGCTCGGCCTCCGCCGCCGCGGCGCGCCCGGCGGCGGTGGCCGTGACGAGCTTGGAGCGCCGGTCGCCGGGGTTGACGGTCCGCTCGGCGAGGCCGCGGCCGACGAGGTCGTCCACCACGAGGGTCGCGTAGGGGCGGTCGGTGACCAGGTCGTGGGCGAGGTCGCGCAGCGTCATCGGGACGGGCGCGGCGGCGATGCGGCACAGCGCCTTCACCCGGAAGAAGCTCATCCCGAGCGCCTCGGTGGCCTCGCGGCGGCGGTCGCCGCGCTCCAGGATCGCGAGCCGCAGGTTGCGCCAGGCGCGGGCGGCGGGATCGGTCCCGGGAGCGGACGCCGGGACGGGCGCGGCGCCGCGGCCCCGGGGGCGCTCGGTCTCGGTCATCGGATGCTCGCTCCGGTGCTGGCCCCGGTCACGGGGCGTTCGGCGGGGTCGAACAGGTCGGCGACGCGCGCCGCGCTGCGGACGGCCCGGCGACCGGTGGTGACCGTCCCGAGCAGCAGCACGGCGGCGGAGCAGCCGACCACCACCCAGTATGCCGGGCGGGCCGCCGCCGCGAAGGCGGGCGCGGCGGACGTCCCGGTGGTTCCGACGGCGAGCACGGCGCCGATGACCGCGACGCCGAGCGCGCTGCCGATCTGCCGGCTGGTGGAGGTGACGGCGGCGGCGACGCCGGCCTGCGCGCGAGGCATCCCGGACACCGCGGTGTTGGTGATCGGCGCGTTGACCATGCCGAACCCGATGCCGAACAGCACGTACGCGGTGAACAGCGCGGCGTCGTGCGCCTGGGCGTCGGCGACGGCGAACAGCAGGGCGCTCGCGAGCATCGTCGCGCCGGCGATCTGCAGCGGGAGCCGCGGGCCCCGGGCTGCGACGATCCGCCCGGACAGCGCGGCGCACACGGCCGTCGTCGCCGCCATCGGCAGCAGGTAGAGCCCGGCGTGCAGCGCGGACAGGCCGCGGACGTTCTGCAGGTAGATCGTGTTGATGAACAGGAACCCGGCGAAGCCGGCGAAACCGGTGATCGCGATCAGCGTCGCGCCGGAGAACGGGACACTGCGGAAGAACCGCAGGTCGATCAGCGGTTCGGGGACGCGGCGGGCGTTCCAGCCGAACGTGCCGAGCGCCGCGACGGCCGCGGCGGCGGCGCCGAGCACGGCGGGGTGCGTCCAGCCGAGCCCCGCCCCCTCGATGATCGCGAACGTCGTCCCGCCGAGCAGCAGGATCATCATGCCCTGCCCGACCGGGTCCGGACGGCGGGGCCGCTCGGCGCGCGACTCGGGGACGAACAGGGCGGTGAGCACGAGCGCGGCCAGCGCGATCGGCACGTTCAGCCAGAAGATCGCGCGCCAGCCGACGGAGTCGACCAGCAGCCCGCCGACGAGCGGCCCGAGCGCCATGCCGAGGCCGACGACGGCGCCCCACACGCCGATGGCGCGGGCCCGCTCGCGCGGTTCGGTGAACACGTTCGTGATGATCGACATCGCGACGGGGTTGAGCATGGACCCGCCGACCGCCTGGACGACGCGGGCGGCGACGAGCCAGCCGAGGGACGGCGCGAGGCTGCACAGCACCGAGCCGAGCGCGAACACGGCGAGGCCCGTCTGGAACGTCCGGCGGCGGCCGAGCCGGTCGGCGGTCGCGCCGGACATGATCAGCAGCGAGGCGAGCACGATCAGGTAGGCGTCGATCGTCCACTGCAGCCCGGACAGCGAGGTGTCGAACTCGCGCTGCAGCGTGGGGAGCGCGACGTTGAGGATGGTGTTGTCCAGGCTGACGATCAGGAGGCTCATCGAGCAGATCGCCAGGACCAGCAGTTTCCGCCGCGGACCGAGTTCGGTCACGACCCTCCGATCGTTGTACGCCTACAATCGTTTTAAGCGTACAACGATCTCGGGGACGCCCCGGGCGGCGCATGGGCCCGGGGCCGGGGCGGTCAGCTCAGCGCGGGGGTGCGGGCGCGGGCGGCCGGGACGACCAGCGGCGTGCCCGTCTCAGGGCAGTCGATCACCCGGCACGGCAGCCCGAACACCTTCTCGACGAGGTCGGCGGTGACGACGTCGGCGGGCTCGCCCTCCGCGACGATCCGCCCGTCCCGCATCGCGATCATGTGGGTGGCGTACCGCGAGGCGTGGTTCAGGTCGTGCAGGACGGCCACGACCGTGCGGCCCTCCTCGTGCAGGCGCGCGCACAGGTCGAGGATCTCGATCTGGTGGGCGATGTCCAGGTAGGTGGTGGGCTCGTCCAGCAGCAGCAGGGGCGTCTGCTGGGCCAGCGCCATCGCGATCCACACGCGCTGCCGCTGCCCGCCGGACAGCTCGTCCACGCTGCGGTCCGCCAGCGTCTCGACGCCCGTCGCGGCCATCGACTCGCCGACGACCCGCTCGTCCTCCTTCGACCACTGCCGCAGCAGGCCCTGGTGCGGGTACCGGCCGCGCGCGACGAGGTCGGCGACCGAGATGCCCTCGGGCGCGATCGACGACTGGGGCAGCAGCCCGAGCGTCCGCGCGAGCTTCTTCGCCGGCCAGCCCGCGATCGGCTCGCCGTCCAGCACGACCGACCCGGCGGACGGCTTGAGGATGCGGGCGAGCGCGCGCAGCAGCGTCGACTTGCCGCACGCGTTCGGCCCGACGATCACCGTGAACGAGCCGTCCGGGACGACGACGTCGAGCTCCCGCGTGATGGTGCGCTTGTCGTAGGCGAGCGTGAGGCCGCTCGCGGACAGCCGCGCGTCCCCGCCGGGACGAGGCTCGTTCTTCATCGTCAAATCCGTCCCCTCTTGCGTTCGGCCACCAGGAGCCAGACCAGATATCCGCCGCCGAGCAGCCCGGTCACGACGCCGACCGGGAGCTGCCGTCCCGGGAAGGCGTTCTGCGCGATCCAGTCGGCGGCCACCAGCAGCGCCGCGCCCATGCACATCGCGGGCAGCAGCCCGGGGCCGGTCGCCCGGGTCAGCCGCCGGGCGAGCTGCGGCGCGGTCAGCGCGACGAACGCGACCGGGCCGGCCGCCGCGGCGGCGAACGAGGTCAGCAGCACCGCGGCGCCCAGCATGATCAGCCGGGCGCGCTCGATCGGGACGCCGAGCCCGTGCGCGGCGTCGTCCCCCATCTCCAGCATCCGCAGCGCGCGGCCGCAGCCGACCACGACCAGCGGCCCGAGCACGGCCAGCGCGACCAGGACGGGCGCGACGTCGGCCCAGTCTCGGCCGTCCAGGCTGCCGGTCAGCCACAGCACCGCCCGGGCCGCCTCGGTGATGTGCGCCTGGGTGAGCAGGTAGCCGTTGACGCCGGTGAGGATCGCGGCGGTCCCGATGCCGACGAGGATGAGCCGCTGCCCGTGCGCGCCGTTCCGCCCGGCCACCGCGTAGATCAGCAGGCCGGTCGCGACGCCGCCCGCGGCGGCGCCCGCCGCGACCGCCACGCCGCCGCCCCCGGCCAGCACGATCATCACCAGGACGCCGGTGGACGCGCCCGAGGTGAAGCCGAGGATGTCGGGGCTGCCGAGCGGGTTGCGGGTGAGCGACTGGAAGATCGCGCCACCGAGCCCGAGCGCCGCGCCGACGGCGAGACCGGTCGCCACCCGCGGCAGCCGGATCTCGTTGACGATCAGCGACTCGGCCGGCCCGCCCCGCCCGAGCAGCGTGCGGATCACCTCGGCGGGCGTCATCGGGAAGTCGCCGGTGCCGATGAGCAGCACCCCGACGGCGAGCGCGACGACCGTGCAGCCGCCCGCGACGGCGAGGGCGCGCGGCTGGTACCGGAGCGAGACCCCGGCGGGCGTGCGCAGCACGGCCGTGCGCGCGGTGCGGGCCGTCACGCGGCCTCCTTTCCGGACCGCCGGCGCGGGCGGCGGACGAAGTAGAGGAACACCGGCCCGCCCACGACGGCCATGACGACGCCCACCTGCAGTTCCGAGGGCCGCACCACGAGCCGTCCGAGCACGTCCGCGGCGAGCATCAGCGCCGGGGACAGCACCGCGCAGTACGGCAGCAGCCAGCGCAGGTCGGGGCCGGTGAGGGCGCGGACGAAGTGCGGCACCATCAGCCCCACGAAGACGATCGGGCCGCACGCCGCCGTGGCCGCGCCGCACAGCAGCGTCACCGTGACGATCGCGGCGGCGCGGGCGCGCGCGGGCCGTGCGCCCAGCGCGCGCGCCGCGTCCTCACCCATCGCGAGGGCGTTCAGCGGACGGGCCAGGAGCAGCGCCATGACGAGTCCGACGGCGACGAACGGGGCGACCCGCACGACGGTGTAGTCCTGCGCGGCGGCGAGGGACCCGACCGTCCAGAAGCGCATGCGGTCCAGGGACGCGGTGTCGAGGAGCTGGACGGCGTTGACGTAGGAGAACAGGGCCGCGTTCAGCGCGGACCCGGCGAGCGCGAGCCGCGCCGGGGTGGCGCCGCGCCCGCCGCCGACCGCGTAGAGCAGGACGGCGACGACGCCGGCGCCCGCGAACGAGAACCACACGAAGCCGGTGAACGAGGTGACGCCGAGGAACGAGATGGCCGAGACGACCGCGGCGGCGGCGCCCGCGTTGATGCCGAGGATGCCGGGGTCGGCGAGCGGGTTGCGGGTGAGCGCCTGCATCACCGCGCCGGCGAGCCCGAGGGCCGTCCCGGCGAGCAGCCCGAGCAGCGTGCGCGGCAGGCGCATCTCGTGGACGACCGTGTAGGCGTCCGACGCCGGGTCGATGAGACCGTTCCACGCCTCGCCGAGCGACAGGGGTTTCGCGCCGACCGCGAGGCTCAGCAGCGCGATCACCAGGAGCAGCGCCGCCGCGCCCGCCAGCCCGGCGGCGCGCGCGGATCCGCGCGGTCCCCTCGGCGGGACGTCCACCGGCACGGCCGGCGGGGACTGCGTCAACGTCACGGGCGGTCTCCGGGGAGGGCGGGACGCCGCGCGGGCCCCACGCTATGGACAACGGCTTAGGTTAGGTTAACCTAAGCCACCGTCGGGGGCGCAATACGACCATCTTATTTGATTGAGAGATAAGTCCGAAATGTCTGGTTTTTCTGCTCGTCCGTTCACCCGCCGCGGTTTCCTCGGCGCGAGCGGCGCCGCGGCGCTCGGCGCCTTCCTGGCGGCCTGCGGCGGTGACGGCGGCGGAAGCGTGTCCTCCGGTGGCGGCGCCTGGTCCTTCACCGACGACCGCGGTGAGAAGGTCGACCTGAAGGCGCGGCCCACCCGCGTGGTCGGCTACGTCGGGACGGCGGCCGCCCTCTACGACTTCGGCGTCGACGAGCAGCTCGTCGGGGTGTTCGGCCCCACCAAGCTCCAGGACGGCTCCCCCGACCCGCAGGCCGGCGAGCTCCCGGTGGACCGCCTGGAGATCATCGGCAACGCGTTCGGCGAGTTCAACATCGAGAAGTACGCCGCGCTCCGTCCCGAACTGCTCGTCGACAACATGTTCGTCGACGGCGAGCTGTTCTACGTCCCGGTCGAGAGCGCCGACAAGATCTACGCGCTGGCCCCGAGCGTCGCGATCTCCACCGGCGCGGTCTCGCTGACCAAGCCGCTGCAGCGCATGGCCGAGCTGGCCGGGGCGCTCGGCGCCGACCTCGGCGCCGCCAAGGTCACCGAGGCGAAGGCCCGGTTCGACAAGGCCGCCGAGTCGGTGCGCGCCGCCGTCAAGGCCAACCCGGGCGTCCGGGTGCTCGCCGCGTCCGCGAGCCCCGACCTGTTCTACGCGTCCAGCCCCGACAAGAACAGCGACCTCATCTACTTCAAGGAGCTCGGCGTCGAGCTCATCACTCCCGAAAAGCCCGGCGCGAACGGCTACTTCGAGGAGCTGAGCTGGGAGAACGCCGACCGCTACCCCGCCGACGTCATCCTGCTGGACAGCCGCACCCAGGCCCTCCAGCCGAAGGACCTCGGCGACAAGGCGTCCTGGAAGGACCTGCCCGCCGTCAAGGCCGGACAGGTCTTCCCGTGGGAGGCCGAGCCCCGCTTCTCCTACCTCGGGTGCGCCCCGATCCTCGAGAACCTGGCCAAGGCCATCGAGTCCGCCAAGAAGACCGGCTGAAAGGCTCCGTCATGACGACTCCCACTGACCCCTACGGCCTGTTCGACCTGCACGTCGTGCGCACCGAGCGGCTCGGCCCGTCCATGGTCCGCGTCACCCTCGGCGGCCCCGGACTGGACGGCTTCGTGTCCGCCGGGCGCGACCAGCGCATCAAGCTGTTCTTCCCGCACCCGCACCAGGACGCCCCCGTCATGCCGCAGAACTGGACGGCCGAGACCTGGTTCGAGGACTGGCGCGCCATGGACCCGGACGAGCGCGGCATCATGCGCTCCTACACCGTGCGGGACCAGCGCCCCGGCGAACTCGACATCGACTTCGCCCTGCACCTGGACGGCGGCGCCGGGCCCGCCGCGAACTGGGCCGCGTCCGCCGCGCCCGGCGCCCGCATCGCCGTCCTCGGCCCGACCGGCCCCGACAACGGCGGCTACGACTTCCGCCCGCCCGAGGGCGCGCCCGTCGTCATCGCCGGGGACATCACCGCGCTCCCCGCCATCGCCGGGAACCTCGCCTGGCTGCCCGCCGGGACCCCCGCGCAGGTGTTCGTCCACGTCCCGCACGACGACGACCGCCAGGACCTCCCCACCAAGGCCGACGCCGAGATCGCCTGGGTCCCCGACCTGCTCGAGGCCGTCCGCGCCGCCGACGTCCCGGACGGCGCCTACGCGTGGATCGCCGGCGAGTCGTCGGCCGTCAAGGCCCTGCGCCGCCACCTCGTGAACGAGCGCGGCGTCCACCGGCGGTCGGTCACGTTCTGCGGCTACTGGCGGCGCGGCGCCAGCGAGGAGGACCTCCTCGCCGAGGTCGTCGCCGGCGGCAGCCCGCACACCGAGGAGTGATCACGGGGCGCGGATCGCCCCGCGCCCCAGGGCCGCCACCACCGCCGCCGTCCGGTCGGACACGCCGAGCTTCGCGAACGCCCGCAGCAGATGCGTCTTCACCGTCGCCTCGCCGATGTGCAGGCGCGCGCCGATCTCGGCGTTCGTGAGCCCCTCCGCGACCAGCCCGAGGACCTCCGCCTCCCGCGCCGACAGGACGGGCGGCGGAACCTCCCGGCCGGGCCGGGCCGGGCGCGGCGCCCGGCGGCCCGCCGCGACGTCCCGCACCGCCGCCGCCAGCTCCGCGCGCGACGCGTCCTTCAGCAGGCACCCCATGGCGCCCGCCTCGATCGCGCGGCCGATCTCCCCCGGATCGTCGTACGTCGTGAGCACCAGGATCCCGCGGCCCGGCAGCCGCCGGATCGCGCTCACCCCGTCCCCCGACGGCATCCGCAGGTCCATGAGGATCACGTCCGGATCGAGCCGCGGCGCCAGCGCGACCGCCTCCTCCCCCGACGCCGCCTCCCCCGCCACCTCGATGTCCCGCTCCGCCGCGAGCATCCCCCGCAGGCCCTCCCGGACGACCGGGTGATCGTCCACGATCAGCACCCGGAGCACGGCACCTCCACCACGATCTCCGTACCGCCCGGTGCGCTCCGCACCTCGAACGTCCCGCCCGACCGCCGCACCCGGGCCCGCATGCTCCGCAGGCCGAACCCCGTCCGCACGTCCCCGGGGGCGAACCCGCACCCGTCGTCCGCGATCGTCAGCCGGACCCCCGCCCCGTACTCGAGCGCCACCCGCACGTTCCGGGCGCCCGCGTGCTTCCGCACGTTCGCGAACGACTCCTGCACCACGCGGAGGAGCGTCACCTCGACGCCGCCCAGCGGGCGCGGGTCCCCGTCCACGCGGAACCCCACCGGGAGGTCGAACTCCCGGGCGAGCCGTCCGAGCGCCTCCGGCAGCGACGTCCCGTCCAGCGCGGGCGGCGCCAGCGCCGCCACGAGCCCCCGCGTCTCGGCGAGGTTCTCCTTCGCCGTCCGCCGCGCGCTCTCCAGGTACCGGTTGCCCCCGACCTCCGCCTCGGCGGCCTGCAGCAGCATGAGGATCCCCGCGAAGCCCTGCGCGAGCGTGTCGTGGATGTCCCGCGCGAGCCGCTCCCGCTCGGCGAGCACCCCGCCTCCCGGCTCACCTCCGCCAGCTCGTCCCGGGTCCGGTCCAGCTCCGCGATCAGCCGCGCCCGTTCCCGGTTCTGCTCGCCGAGCCGTCCGACGAAGACCGCGATCAGCACACCGGACGCCAGCGCCGCGGCCATCACGACCACGCCCAGCGCGACGTCCGCGCCGGACGCCGCCAGCAGCATCACCGTCGGGCCGGAGCACAGCGCCGCCATCACCGCGAGCCCGCGGCCCGCCCGGTACAGCATGTAGGTCATCGGGGACAGAGCGGCCAGCCCCGTCGCGGCCACCGGCGCCAGCAGCGTCGCCGGGACGAACAGCGCGATCAGCGCCGCCGCGAACGCCCGGTGCCCCGGCCACCGCCCGTCCGCCCGCAGCCCCGCCCGTCCCCACCGGGCGTACACGAGCCCCAGGGCCACCAGCAGCCCAACGGCCGCCGCCCGCCGCGGCCGCGGCGCGTCCTCCACCGCCGTCAGCGCGACCGCGCCGACCAGCACCATCGCGAAATACGCTTCCCACAGGGGATACGCGCGGTGCCACACGTCTTCGGCCCGCGCCGCCTCCGGACCGGCCATGCCCATCCCGTCCACCGTTCGGTGGATACCACTGTCCCACCTCCCGGCCGAACATCAAGGGCATGAACAAGAACATCCTGCTCGCCGTGACGATCGCCTACGGTCTCGTCATCGCCCTGCTCGCGGTGCTGGACGTCGAGTCCCTCGGGGTGATCGCCGCGGTCGGCGCGATCGTCGTCGGCGGCGCGTGGGGCGTCCTCGGGATCTTCAGCGGCCGACGTCCCCAGAGCTGACCCACGACCGGACGAGCGCCGCGTCCCGGGACGGGCACGCCCCGTGCGGCCAGAACGGACTGAACCGCACCCAGGGCTCGGGCCCCTTCGACGTCACGTCCAGAACGGCCGCGCCGGAAACTCGGCCTCCAGCGACTTCGCCCCCCGCCGCCGGCTCGCCACCCAGATCGCCATCCCCCCACACTCCCACCCGCCTCCGAATACACGACGAGCCTCACGTGCCCCTCCCACGGCGAGCACAAGCGACCGCCCAGATCAGAACGGCGGCTCGTCCGCCGACGAGGAGGTGGGGAAGTTCGCGCGCCGCTCCGCCTCGCGCTTCTCGTACTCGAGCATCTCCGTGTGGGCGTCCAGCATCGAGGTGTCCTCGCCCCACGACCGCAGGCCGCGCACCGCGGCGAACCGGTAACCCCGGTCGGAGCTGACGGCGAGCTCACTGCGCAGGACGGGAGCGAGTGTCGCCCGGTGGTGGACCAACTCGGGAGCGTCCAGCAGCGGAACCGCCGCCGCGATAGCCGCCTCCCGGACGTCCGGATCACCATCGGCGAAGCAGGCGGACACCCCCGGGAACAAGGCCGGACGCAACGCGCGGACCTCCCGCACACCGGTCAGTGTGCCCCACGAGGGCACCCATCGTTTCCGGCGCGCCTCCTCGGCATCGCTCGCCAGATCGGCCACCGCCGCGAGCCAGTCCAGCAGCTTGAGGCGCAGCGGCACCCGGCCGGCCTCCCACTCGGGAGTCAGCGCGTCCCGGCTGCCGGGGTCCGCGAGGAGCGCGGCGACATACAGCGCCGCCGGGCCCGTCTGCCCGTAGATCGTCCCCTGGTGGAGAAGGTTGTCGGCGAGGTGGAAGAGGGCACCGGCGACGGCCTCCCGGTCGCCGGAGGTCAGAGCCGCCAACGCCACCGGCGTGGACGGCACCGCTCCCCAGGGATGGTCGGACCCCCGCTCGGGAAAGGCGCTGTCCAGCGCGTCCCAGTCGGTCTCCGCGAGCACCGCACGCGGATCCGGCAGCTTAACGATCGTCACCCGACGATCATCCCAACCCGGCGCACAGATGCGAGCGTCAACGCTTCAACGCGGCCACCAACGCCCGGAAGGACTGGCGCTCCAGCGTCAGGTGCCCCGCCTCCGGCGCTTTGGAGTCACGGACGCCGACGCCATCGACGAGTTGAGCCACCTCGACACAAGCACTCCCGGCCTGGGTCCCGCTGTGACTGCTCTTGCGCTACCCGGCGTCCATCACGAATCACCGTCCCACGAACGAACCGGGGCAGGTCAGCGCTTCAATTCGGCCAGCAGCGCCCGGAACACCTGGCGGTCCAACGCAAGGTGCCCAGCCTCCGGCGCCTTGGAGTCGCGTACAGCGATCTCCTCGGCGAAGCGAGCAACCTCAACACACTCGCTTCCTACCTGGGTGCCGCTATAGCTGCTCTTGCGCCACGTCGTCATCACCGAACGCCTCCATCACCTGCTTGATCAACGCTGCGGACTGATGCTCAGCAATGGCCTTGGCACTGATCCGAGCGAAGGTGATCGCAAACTCCGCGACCTCCACTGGCGACGATATAAGACGGCCACCCCCGAGGGATTCGGTGTAGACCACCTCCCCGAAGTCATCGCCGGTCACAAGCTTGAAACCGCCGTCCAACCCGGGATAGGCCCCGGTGGCGAATGTTTGCGGGATCACGTGGACGACCACATTGGGTCGGCTCGCCACGTCCAGAATGTGCGCAAGCTGTGCACGCATGATCTTTGGGCTCCCCACCGGCCAGCGCAGGGCGCTCTCACTCAGCAGCACCATGACGAACGCGGAGTCGAGAATGGTTTGGCGCCCTACCCGCTCTGCAACCGCCGGGTCCGGATCCGAGGCACCCCCGCCCAGGAATAGCGCCCTGGCATAGTCCTCGGTCTGGAGGAGGCCGGTTATCAGCGACGGCTCGAAGATCCTGATCATGCGGGCCTGCTGCTCGAAGGTCTTGTATTCGGCCAGCCACTGGGGATCATGGCCGATGCTGGCGTACCAGACCAGGAGCGAGAAGACGCCGCCTGTATTCCACTCCTTGTCCAGGAGGGCGGCGCGTTGCCCGTCGAGGCGGTCCACGCCGTTCTCGATGCGGGAAACGGTCGCCTTGCTCGTCTTGATGACGCGGCCGACGGCCTCGCCGGACAGGCCGCGCTGGTTACGGCAGAAGCGCAGGTAGAAGGCTATGAAGTCCCACATGCTGCGCTTGGGGTCGGGGGGAGGGTTGGTCGCCACGGGCGTTCTCCACACGTCTCGTGTTGTTACGAGTGCGCTCGGTACACACCCCAGCGTAAGCGCGTTGCGTGACTCTGTGTCGTGGTTCACACATTCTCCGACACGGAGGTCACGCGCATGTCAGGTACGGCTATCGCGCCGGAGGTGCCCACGTTGGTGCTGGAGGCGGACGAGCGGGCGCCGGGGGCGGCTCGGCGGTTCGTGTCCGGGGTGTTCCTGGAGCTGGGGATACCCGACGACTTCACGGGGCGGCTCGTCGTCTGCGAGCTCGTCACGAACGCGCTGCGGCACGGCGCGGGCCCGATCGTGGTCCGGGTGTTCCGGGACGAGCGGGACGGGCTCGTCGTCATCGACGTCTGGGACGCGGGGACGGGACGTCCGGTGGTGCGGCCGGAGAATCACGCCGCGACGTCGGGGCGCGGGCTGCCGCTGGTGTCCGCGCTGACGCGGGAGTGGGGCGTCCGGGAGTTGAACGGGGGCGCGAAGGCGGTCTGGGCGAAGTGCGACTGCTGACCGGTCCCGTCCGTTTCCTCGTCGTGCGTTACCTGCGGCGGGAGGCGATCGGGCGGATGCACGAGGCGTTCGACCTCGCCCGGCGGCAGGACATGACGGGGGCCGCCGACCGGTACGCGGCCTCGCGGGCGGTGTGGCTATGCGTTGAGGCCCTGTCTCCGGGGGATACGGCCGGGCAGGGCGTCGTGCAGGATGGCGCGGAAGGTGGGGCACTCGGTGTGGCGGGGCGCGGGGCAGGCGGCGGCGTGGCGCAGGGAGTCGCGCAGGACGTCGAGTTCCGCGATCTTCCGGTCGAGTTCGCCGGCCTTCGCGGCGAGCATCTCGCGGTCGATGGCGGGGCGCCCGTCCGGCCCGAACATGCGGGCGATCTCGTCCAGGGAGAAGCCCGCGGCGCGGCCGAGGGCGATGAGGGCGAGCCGCTCCAGCACGCCGGGGTCGAACTGGCGGCGCAGGCCCCGCCGTCCGGACGAGGCGATCAGACCCCGGCCTTCGTAGTACCGCAGGGTCGAGGCGGGGACGCCTGCGCGCCGCGCCACCTCGGCGATGTCCATGTCCATCTTGACCTCAAGTCGACTTCAAGTAGCAGAGTGGTGGCAACGGATCGCGAAGTCAAGGAGGCGGACGTGGCGGAAGCGGCGTCGCACTGGAACAAGAACGCCGGGCAGGCGTGGGTCGAGACCCAGGGCCTGGTGGACGAGCTGTTCAAGCCCATCGAGGAGCTGATCGTCGAGGCGGTTCCGGACGGGGGCCGGGTGCTCGACGTGGGGTGCGGGACGGGCTCGACGACCGTGGCGGTGGCGCGGCGGGCGGAGTGCACGGGGATCGACATCTCGGAGCCGATGATCGAGGCGGCGCGGGCCCGTGCCGAGCGGGCGGGGGTCGAGGCCCGGTTCGTCCGGGCCGACGCGGAAGACCACGCGTTCGAGCCGGGGTCGTTCGACACGGTGATGTCGCGCTTCGGCGTCATGTTCTTCGGCGACCCGGTGAAGGCGTTCGCGAACCTGCGGCGGGCCACGAGGGACGGGGGCGCGCTGCGGCTCGTGGTGTGGCGCGGCGCGGAGGAGAACCCGTACATGACGACGGCCGAGCGCGCGGCGGCGCCGCTGGTGCCGAACATCCCCGAGCGGCGGCCGGACGCGCCCGGGCAGTTCGCGTTCGCCGACGCCGACAAGGTCCGCGGCATTCTGGAGGACGGCGGCTGGGGCGACGTCGACATCCGGCCGGTCGACGTGGAGTGCGTCATGCCCGAGAAGGAGCTCGTCACCTACATCACGCGGTTCGGGCCGCTGGGCCTGGTGATGCACGAGGTGGACGAGGCGGCGCGCGAGGAGGTCGTCGAGACGGTGCGGGCCGCGTTCGACCCGTACGTGCACGGCGACGAGGTGCGGTTCACCGCGGCCCTCTGGACGATCGCCGCCCGGGCCTCCTGAGACGTGCGACGCCCCGTCCGGACGCGCCGGGCGGGGCGCTCGGCCGGCTCTATGCGGTCCTCCGCGGCTGGAGCACCGGCGGCATCCAGACGCGGGCCTCGATGCGCATGCCCTTGCTGACGACGCGGAGGCGCCCGTACGCCTCGGGCATGATCAGCCCGCCCTGGCCCGCCGCCTCGGCGAACAGGCGGTCGGGGACGATCAGGCCGGCCTCGGCGTCGGGGTGCGCGTCCAGCAGGTTCTTGAACGCGCGGGCGTCCAGGAGCCGGAACAGCTCCAGCGCGGTGTCGCCGGCCACGCCGTGGGCGTCGCGGACGACGGGCCCGTGGTGGACCGCCAGGCGGAGCCGCAGGCGGGCGTTCGGCCCGGCGTAGCGGTTCTCGCGCCGCAGGACCGCGGTCAGGTGGTACGCGAGCGGGTCCAGGAGGACGTTCGGGTCGATGTCGGCCGGGAACACGATCAGCGCCCCGTCGCCGCGGTCCTCTCGGTGGCAGTCGTCCAGCGCCAAACCGGTGATCTTCAAGGCGTCGCCGAGCACCTGGTACATGCCCAGGCGCAGCCGCCGGCGCAGGCCCGCGTCGCGGGGCCGGGCGCCGAAGCCGACGATGTCGACGGCGACCAGAGATGTGCGCATACAACTCTCCTTCGAGTCGATATGGACGTCCGTTGCTTCGTCGTCGGCCCAGAAGTCCTCGAGTTGCCCGGGAGTCAGTTCCGACACCGGCACATGCGGCAGGGTCCGGCCGGTGCGGACGGCCCAGGAGCTGAACAGCAGCCGGGCCACGTCCCGCCAGCACGCCTCGTCGGCGTCGAATACCGGCAACAGGGGCAACACGCACGGGCCTCTCTGGTCGACGCATCGAAGATGGGACGAATCATGGAGGCGATCAGTCCGGTTCGTACCGACTTTCCGGGCATGTAGAAGAAGAGAGAAGAACGATCTTGCATGGCCGCCCGCCGGCGCCTGAACAGAATCACGTTCTATGGCAGATGACACTGTCGTCCCGTCACGCCACTGGGACGCTACCCTCGACCAGGAGCATTCCCCCTTTACAGAACGAGATTCTCATTGGACCCACGACGCGCCGCGATCCTCGCCGAGTTCCGCAGCCTCCTGGAGAGGGCCTTGGAAATCGCAAAGGTGAACTTCGCCGCCACCGAACGGCTTTCCTTACGGCTCACCGGAAAGCCGGGCATCCATGGAGAGCCCCTGGGGTTCGTCTCGAAGTCGACGTTCCACGCGCACGCGCGCACCACGCGCCGGCAGAGCCTGCCGTCGTGGCCGTGGGTGGTCAACCTGTGGGCGGTCCTCGTCGCGGCGGCCGTCGACAACAAGGTCGACCCGGCTCCGCTCGGCACGCTGAAGGACTGGCAGGACGTCTACGACCGGACCGAGAGCAGGCTGCGCCGACTCCGCATGGAGCCCGCCGGCGCCGACGTGGAGACCGGGCCGGCGGCACCGCCGCCCGACCCCGAGATCGACCCGCTCGCGACCTGGTGGGCCGCGTACGCGGACGTCGTGGGTCCGTCGTTCCGGCGCTTCCTCAACCTCGAACCGCTTTGCGGGGACGTCCGCTGCTACGAGACCGCCTACATTCCCGGGCTCCTGCAGACCGAGGAGTACACCGAGGCGGTCGTCCGACTCCGGCACGGCGACGCGTCCGACGCCGAGGTCCGCCGGCGGGTGGAACTGCGGATGCTGCGCCAGAAGCTCATGCCGTACGGCGGCCGCCGGGTATGGGCGCTCGTCAACGGGCTGGCGCTGGCGAACCCGGCCATCGACACGGCCGTCATGAAACGGCAGTTGCGGCACCTGCTCGACGCGCCGTCCCACATGCCGGTCCAGGTCGTCCCGGTGAACGCCCGCGCCGCCCATCTGGCGAGCGGGCCCATCACGATTTTGCGCTTCGACCACGAGGGCATACCCGACACCGTTTATTTGGAGCACGACGATGGCGCGCTCTATCCGGCCGACCTCCATATACGCGCGGAATACCTCAGGCGATTCAACGACCTCGCGATCATGGCGCATCCCCGCCACGTGTCCCGGCACATCATCGAACGGCTGATCAACGGGATGTGAACGGCCGTCACCGGTCTCCGTGCCGGGGTTGCCCGCACGGGGAGCACCGCAGAGGATGGGGGCTCCCCCCACCTTGGAGAGCACGTGACGAACGGCGACTTCCCCTGGGCCGAGGCTGAAAACGAGCTGTCCGAAATCGACACTTCGGTCCCGCACTCCGCGCGCATCTGGAACTACTGGCTCGGCGGTAAGGACAACTTTCCGGTCGATCAGGCGGCGGGCGACGAATACGTCCGGACGTTCCCCGGCATCCTCGACATCGCGCGCCTGACGCGCGGCTTCCTCAAGCGGTCGGTGCGGTTCCTCGCCGGGGAGGCCGGCATCCGGCAGTTCCTCGACGTCGGCACGGGGCTGCCCACCGTCGACAACACCCACGAGGTGGCGCAGCGCGTCGCCCCCGACGCGAAGGTCGTCTACGTCGACAACGACCCGCTGGTGCTCGCGCACGCGCACGCCCTTCTCACCGGCACGCCCGAAGGCGCCACCGACTACGTCGACGCCGACATGCACGTCCCGGAGAAGATCCTGGAGGCGGCGGAGCGGACGCTCGATCTGAGCCGGCCGGTCGGGCTCACCTTCATGGGCGTGCTCGGCCACGTCACCGACGACGACGAGGCGCGGCGCATCGTCGGCGCCCTCATGGACGGTCTCGCACCGGGCAGCCACCTGGCGGTCTGCGACGGCTACGCCGTCGCCTCCCCCGAGTTCGCCGCCGCCCAGCAGGGCTACGACGAGGGCGGCTCCGTCCCCTACAAGCTCCGCGACGGCGAGCAGATCGCGACGTTCTTCGCCGGGCTCGAGCTCCTTCCACCGGGCCTGGTGGCCGTCTCCGAGTGGCGTCCGGAGACGGAGGCCATCGGCGACCCCCCGCAGGTCCAGCCGCTCGGCGGAATCGGAGTGAAGCGCACCTAACGCCCGCTCATGATCATCAGAACGGCCCCAGAAACCGGAGGACGCCCGACCGTAAGGCGCGACGCCCCGCTCGGTGCGACGGGGCGAAGCACCCTTCGAGCCCCCGGACCCCCGAACGAGAAAACCCCCCGAGCGAATCGGGGGGTTCCGGGGGGGCGCCCCCGGGCGAGCACTGCGGGCCCCGGCGAAGCTGACGCCCGAAGGGCTCAGCGAGCAGGATTCCCCGCCTCGGCTCCCGCGATTGGACTCGAACCAATAACCTGCCGGTTAACAGCCGGCTGCTCTGCCGATTGAGCTACGCGGGATCGTCGTGCGCGTCGGGGGGTTTCGGTCCCCCTCGGCGCGTCTAGGTTAGCGCATCTCGGGGGTGGTTCGCGCACGCGTTATGGGTGGCGACGGCGATCGTGGGTATGGGGTTCGGCATCATCCGCTCTTACCCGGGGGTTGGAACCACCATGAAGCACCGCATGACGTTCATCGCGGGCGCCGCGATCGGCTACGTCCTCGGGACGAAGGCCGGTCAGGAGCGCTACGAGCAGCTCAAGCGGTTCACGCGGCAGCTGCAGGAGAACCCCAACGTGCAGGAGGCCACCGGCATGCTGCGGGCCAAGGGCGAGGAGTTCGCCGGGGCCGCGAAGAGCAAGGCCGGGAACATGCGCAACGCGAAGGGGCACGTGCCGGAGCAGGCCGAGCACCAGGAGCGCCCGACGGTCCACCCCGGTTAGAGGCCCGTCTGGCGCCGCAGGTCCTCGAGGATCTGCTCGGCGCGGGCGCGCAGGCCCGGGTCGTCCGGGTCGAGGCCCGCGTCGAACACGAACGTCCAGCGCACGTCGCCGCCGGTGGCCGGGCGGCGCCCGGCGATGCGGACCCCGCCGCCGCCGGGCAGCTCGGCCCGGTGGCTGACGGCGACGGTCGCGGTGACGCGCTCGCGGATCGTCTCCGGGACGGAACCGGGTTCGGTGAGCCGCACGTGGTGCGCGGCGCGCGAGGTCTCGGTGACGTGCAGCCAGCCGTCCTTCCACGCGGCGGTGTCGACGCGCTCGTAGGGGATGCGGGCGAACCCGCCCTCGGGGGTCGGCAGGTGCAGGGCCGTCGTGGTGGCGGCGACGTGCGAGCCGCCGCGGGTGGGGGCGTGGGCGAGGACGCGCTCGCCCCGCTCGAGCGGGAGCGCGGCGCGGAGGTCGGCGGGCAGGGAGCCCCGGAGTAGGCGCATGCCCCGAATGTAGGCGATCAGGCGGCGCGCGGGGCGCGGCGGGCGCCGAGGAGGTCGAGGACGAGCGCGGCCGACCAGGAGTGGTCGTGGCCGCCGCGGCCGGAGCCGTCGAACGGGTCGAAGAACTCGCGGAAGCCCGACTGGCGGACGAGCCGGAGCGTGGAGCCGTACAGCAGGTCGGCGACGACGGGGAGCCCGTGGACGAGGGCGCCGTACCAGATCAGCCAGTTCGTGCTGATCCAGGTGGGCCCGCGCCAGTAGCCGGTGCGGTCGAACGAGGGCGACTGGATGTCGCACGTGGGGATCGGGTACCCGGCGGCCCCGGCGAAGCGGGCCGACAGCAGCAGGTCGACGAGGGCGCGGACGATCGGGCCGGGCAGTTCGGGGTCGAGCAGGGGCCCGAACGCGTTGATCGTCACGGTGGGCAGGAGCCGGCCGCCGCGCAGGTCGCGGGCGCGGAAGCAGCCGGTGTCGGGGTCCCACAGGCGGTCGAGGAGGGCCCGGTGGACGCGCGCGGCGCGTTCCCGGTGGGGCGCGGGGTCGGCGCCGACGATCTCGGCGAGTTCGGCGAGGGCGTGCGTGGACGCGAGGTAGGCGGCGTTGACGAGCGGGTCCTCGACGGCGAACGGGTGCGTCTCGCGGATGTGGCCGGGGCTGTAGGCGGTGTCGCGGAGCAGGGTGACGAGCCGGACGTACCGGTCGTAGTCCTCGCCGGTGGGGAGCGCGCGGGGGCCGCGGGCGGGCGCGAAGGCGTCCGGCGGCAGTTCGAGGGCGCCGAGCGGACGGTCCCAGGCGGGGCTGTTGTCGAGGCCGGACTCCCACGGGTGGCAGATCGCGATGAGGCCGCTGGACTCCAGGTCGCGCACCTGGGCGAGGTAGCGGTGCTGGGCGGCGAGCATCGGGTAGATGCGGGCGGCGAATGCGGGGTCGGGCGCGGCCTGGTGCAGGCGCAGGGCGACGAGGGCGTGCAGCGGCGGCTGGGTGAGGCCGGACGTGCGGACGCCGCGGGGCGCGGCGGGCTGCCGGTCGCTGCACCACAGTTCGGGGCCGGGGAAGAACGCGCGCCGGTCGAGGTCGGAGTTGAACACGATGTGCGGGAGCATCCCGTCGGCCCACTGGCCGCGGAACAGGGACAGCAGCTCGCGGCGGGCGCGGTCGGGGCGGTGCCGGGCGAGGCCGAGGGCGACGAACGCCGAGTCCCAGCTCCACTGGTGCGGGTAGAGGCCGGGCGACGCGGCGGTCGCGGCGCCGGTCCAGTTGGCGTCCAGCACGCACGCCGCGGCCTGCCACAGCGCGGTCTCGTCTCCGGTCAGCCGGGAGCTCATGTGTTCAGACGGCCTCCTTCTTGACGATTGTGACGCCATATCCGTGCCGCGACGAGCCCTCCGCGAAAGTCGGTTCTCCACGGTTCACGGGGAAGGCCCGTGATTTTTCACGGTGCGGTGGCGCGCGCCAGGAGCCATTCCGCGATGTCCTGCCCCGCGAGGACTCCCGCGGACGCCGTGACGCTCGTGCTCGGGGACGTCCAGCCGGTGTCGTGCAGTTCGCCGTGGGCGGGACGGACGGCGGCGTCGGCGGCTTCGAGGAGTTCGATGTCGAGGAGGGAGTCGCCGGCGGCGAGCATGGTCGCGGCGCCGGTGCGGCGGGCGACCTCTTCGGCGGCGGCGGCCTTGGTGAGGCCGGACGGCAGGCAGTACACCTTGCGGCCCTGCAGGGACGTGCGCCAGCCGCGGTCGGCGCACCAGCCGGTGAGGTCGTCCACCCAGCCGGCGGGGAGCGCGGCGCGGTCGACGACGGTGTAGGCGAACAGGTCGGAGGCGGTGCGGCGCTTGAGGACGAAGTCGCCCGAAACGCCGGTGAGGTGCGCCCGGACCTCGGCGAGCGGCGCGCACCCGGCGGACACCCGGGACCGGACGAGCGCGGACCACTCGGGATCGTCGGCGCCGTCCACCAGCAGGTGCCCGCCGTTCGCGCAGATCGCGTACGCCGGCGGCTTCTCGAGGAGGTGGACGCGGCGGTACTGCTCGGGCGTGCGCGTCGTGGTGGGGACGAACACCGCGGCGGCGGCGAGGGCCTCCACGGTGCGGGCCGCGGCCTCCGTCATGTAGGAGAGCGGTTTCCCCTGGTAGAACTCCACGCACAGGAGGCGCGGCATCGCCTCGTCCGGGCCGTCCAGGGCGAACGCGGCCTGCGAGTAGATGAGCGTGCGGTCCAGGTCGGAGCACACCAGGACGGTCACTGAACGGCCCCCTTGCCGAACTTGGGGTGGATGAAGCCCATGCAGGCGTACGGGAAGGCGTCCGGCCCGACCTCTTCGACGGGGACGCCCCGTTCGCGGGCGAGGAGCCGGATGTGCGTCACTTCCGGGCCCGCGTCGGAGCGGATCAGGATCTTCCAGGGGACGCGGCGCAGCAGCACGCGGGTCGTCTCCCCGATGCCCGGTTTCACGAGGTTGAGGTCGTCGGTGCCCTGCGCGCGCGCCCAGCGCCGGACGGCCTCCCAGCCGGACCAGTCGGGCGTCCGGTCGGCGGCGCGGAGGCCGGGCAGGTCCTTCGCGACGCGTTCGGCGACGTCGTCGAAGCGGGCGCGCACGGTGTCGAGGAAGAGCGCGGAGACGTCGTCGGCGGCGAGGTCCGCATAGAACTTCGCGCCGTGGAAGTCGCCGGGCCCGATCAGATCGGCGTTCAGGACGGTACGGCTGACCAGGCCGGACACCGTCGAGTTCAGGCAGGCGGACGGGACGAGGAAGTCGTCGCGGGTGCCGTGCAGCGGCGTGCAGCGCCCGGGATCGGCCAGGACGGCGAGGTCGGGCCGGAACGGGGTCCCGCGGAGCGCCGCGGTGAGCTCCCGGGTGATCGCGCCCTTGCCCGTCCAGCCGTCGACGAACATCACCGCGGACGGGTCGTGGTGGTCGGCGAGGTACCGGAGGGCGACGGTGTCGATGCCCCGGGCGCGGACGATGCTGATCGCGTAGTGCGGCAGGTCGAGGCCGTGCGCGAAGCGCGCCCAGCCCCGCATCAGGATCCCGACGGGCGTCCCGGCGCGGGCGAGCGAGACGAGGACGGCGTCCGGGCCGCGCTCGGCGAGGACCAGTTCGGTGACGAGGCCCGTCGCGTACGCGATGCGCTCGGCGGAGGCGTCCAGGGCCTCGTGGAACAGCCGCCGGTACTCGGGGCCCGGCTGGTACTCGACGGGCAGGGACTCCGCGTAGTGGGCGCGGCCCGCCTGGATCGCGGCCTCGCGTTCCTCGGTGGGCGCCTCCAGTTCCGCGTGGGAGAGGTCCTTGAGCAGCCACGTGACGTCCGCGGCGGGGTAGCTGCCGAATTCCGGGCCGTGCAGCGGCTTCACGCCTGCCTCCTGCGGGACGGGACGGCGGCGACCGTCACCGGGGCGAGCGCCCGCAGCCGGGGCAGGAGGCCGCCGGCGAGGGCGCCGGTGTCGCCGGCGTCGTCCACGACGAACACGATGCGGTCGAACCTCGGGGACACGTTGTAGGCGTACCGCTCCCCCGGCCCGTCGGCGGGGTCGTCGTGCGCGGGGAACGCGAGGCGGGTGCGGATGGCGTACCCGGGGTCGTCCACGGCGAGGACGGGCGAGCGCGTCGTCGTCGAGTACCGGACGTCCGCGTCCGGCAGGGCGTCCGCGAGCGCCTCGGCGAGGCGCAGGGGCGCGTACATCAGCTCTTCGAAGCCGAGGACGAGCACGCGGGAGAAGCCGTCGCCGAGTCCGTCCGCGATGGCGTCGGCCATGCGCGGCAGGTCCTTCTCCAAGCGCGCGCGGTGCGGGGGGAGGAAACCGTGGCGTCCGCCGTCGGGGAGGCCGGACGGCCAGTCGAGCCGGGCCCGCGTCACCGGGTGCGCGCCGGCGGCCGGGGCCGGCGGGTCCGCCGCGGGCTCGCCGAGGCTCGCCACGAGCGCCTGCCCGGCGTCCAGGATGCCGTCGGGCAGTTCGACGCGTCCCCCGGCGAGCGCGACGGCGTCGATGCGGACGCCCAGGCGGGCGGCGAGCGCGTCCGTGCGGGCCCGGTCGGCGTCGCCCCGCAGGTCGACGAGGGCGGCCACGACGTAGCGGCGGCGGGGGCGGACGGCGTGCAGCGCCTCGATCGTGTTCAGGACGGTGCGTCCGGTCGACAGCTCGTCGTCCACCAGGACGACCGGGACGCCGCGGTCGAGGTCGGCGGGGTCGGCGGGGAGCAGCAGATGGCTCGTGGCGTGGCTGTGCTCCTCCTCGAACCCGCCGTACGCGGTGAAGCCGGGGACCGGGCGGCGCGTGGAGTGCAGGTAGTAGGCGCCGCCCAGAGCGTCCGCCACGGAGTGCCCCAAGGCGGTCGCGGTCTCCGCGTAGCCGAACACGATCGCGTCCAAGGGTTCCCGGGGCTCGCACAGGACGTCCCGTAGCGCGGCCGCCGCACCCGGCGCGCCGCCCAAGGCGTCTCCGAGGAACGAACCCGCGCGGGACGGCGCGTCCACATCGCGCAGGCGCGCGCGCACGAGATCGCCCAGCAGCAGGCCCGCCCCGTACACCAGGCGCGGGTCGGTGGGGACGTGCTTGCCCAGCACCGCCGACACCAGCAGGTGCGCGCGACGCGGGTTGCGGCGGACCGCGAGCCCGACGAGGTCGGACAGCCCGACGCCGACCGGGCGCGCGCCGTCCGACAGCCGCACGCCGAGCCGCTCCGCGACCCACGCGCCGGCCCACGTCGTGTCGGGTCGCGTCATGTCGGGGCGTGCCATCTCGGGTCGCGCCATCTCGGGTCGCCTCCCCACATTTCGCATCATCGCACGTCGGCCGCTTCGAGCAGCTCGACGAACGTGACGTCCTCGGCCGCAACGCCGAACACGCGGGCCCGCAGCATCAGCCGCTCCGCCCACGCCCGGTGCGGCTTCGCCTCGTTCATCTTGTTGGCGTAGGCGCTCGCCATCGCCCCGCCCCCGGCGACGCCGAGGATGTCGGCGGCGTCGCAGTACTCCTCGTGCGTGACGACCGACAGCGCGTGGACGGCCGCGACGTGGCTCGGATGGATCACCGTCTTGCCGGTGAGGCCGTTCGCCTTGTCGAGGTGCACCTCGCGGATCAGCCCGTCCAGGTCGGAGGTGATGAGCCGCTGCCGCAGCGGCGCGGCCCGCTGCTCGTCGAACGGGGTGCGGCGCAGCTGCGGCTTGAACATCCGCTCGCCCGCCGCGAAGTACTCCCAGACCGGCCCGGTGATCACGAAGCCGGTGCCGTCGGCGCGGCCGAGCACGTTGACGACGTCGCTGATCACGCCCGCCACCGGCCCGATGTCGTAGATGGTCAGGTCCGGCGGGCGGCGCAGCCCGTACGCGGCGGACATGTCCGTGGCGCCGAGCCGGACCGCGAGGATCCGGTCGCGGTGCTTGGCGAGCAGCCGCGCGATGTCGTCCAGCATCGCGGCGCGCGTCTCGGCGTACACCGTCTCGGGGCTCTCGATGACCGGCATCGCCAGCAGCCGCAGGCCCGTCCGGACGGCGGTGTCGGCGAGGGCGTCCAGGAACGCTCCACCGGTGGACGCGCCGAACTTCGGCAGCACGAACCCGGTGACCAGCTCTGCGGCGTCGCCGAGCCGGTCGATCAGGTCACCGATCTGCCGGGGGGCGCGGACGCGGACGAACAGCAGCGGTGCCGCGGCGCCGCCCGCGTGCAGGCCCGCGAACGCGTCGATCAGGTTGGCCTCGCCCCGGACGACGTCGGTGTCGGCGATCGCGTCCTCCAGGCACACGACCATGCTCTTCACCCCGCGCCGCGCGGCCTTCACCATGTCGTCGGCGAGGGTCGGGCGGGTGGCCGGGGTGTAGAGCGTCGCGCCGAGCGCGACGGCCAGCACCGCCGGGTCGTCGTGCCGGGTGAACGACCGCGGGTGCCGGTAGAACAGGTGCTTGCGGCGGGCGGCGTCGACATGGTCGAAATGCCGCATCGCCGACCGCCGCGCGCACTCGTCCGGCGTCGCGAGACGTTCCGTGCCGGGGTGGTGCATGCCCGTCACGGCCGCCGGTTCGGGTCGCTCACAGGTGCGCCGACACGGCGGGCAGCAGGTGCTGGAAGGTCCGCCCGGTCGCGGTCGCGCCGATCGCCGTCATCGACCAGCCGCTCCCGTCCCGGGACACCTTCGCCATGATCTGCGCGTTGTGCCGGCCGCCCTCGCTCAGCTCGTACCGGGCGATCTCCTGCCCGGTGCCCTCGTCCACCAGCCGGCAGAACGCGTTCGCGATCTGCGAGAAGTCCTGGCCGGTGAACGAGTTCACGGTGAACACGAGCTGCTGGACGTTGTCGGGGACGCGCTGCAGGTCGACGTTGATGACCTCGTCGTCGCCCTCGCCCTCCCCGGTCAGGTTGTCGCCGGTGTGGCGGACGGCCCCGTCCTTGCTCTGCAGCTGGCGGAACCACACCTGGTCGGCGAGGTTCCCGGCGGCGTCGAACAGCAGGCACGACGCGTCCAGGTCGATGGACTGGGCGCGGCTCTTGCCGAACAGGCCCTTCTTCGCGACGGCGTCCCAGCCCAGGCCCATCCGGACGCGGGTGAGGCTGCCGCCCCCGGGCTTGGCCAGCGAGACCTTCTGCCCCTTCTGCAGCGAGATCGACATCGTCGGCTCCTTCGGTGATCGATGGGGATTCGCGTGAGTCGTCGGACGGGGGACGGGGTGGGCGGGGCGGGGGTCAGACCTTTCCGGCGTGGAGCTCCTTGTCCTCGCCGGACGCGGCGGCCGAGCCGCCGTCCGACCCCCGGTTGCGCAGCACCGAGCTGATGAACGCGGCGATGATGAGGCCCGCGCCGAGTCCGCCGGTGATCCACTCGGGGACGTGGCCGCCGATGCCGATCAGCATGCAGACGGCGAGGGCGCCGATCGCCCAGTGGGCGCCGTGGTCCAGGTAGACGTAGGTGTGCAGGGTGCCCTTGCGGACGAGGAACACCGTCAGCGACCGGATGTACATGGCGCCGATGCCGAGGCCGATCGCGATGACGATCGGGTCGGTGCTGATCGCGAACGCGCCGATGACGCCGTCGAAGCTGAACGAGGCGTCCAGCACCTCCAGGTAGAGGAACAGGAAGAAGCCGGCCTTGCCGGTGGCCTTGGCGAGGTCGCTCGGGCCCCGCCGGATCGTGACCTCGCCCTCGGGGCCCTCGTCGTCATCGCCGAGGTCCAGGCTGCTGGCCTCGGAGAACAGCTCGCCGAGCCCGTTGACGAGGATGTAGGTCACCATGCCGAGCACGCCGGCGATCATGACCTCGCCGGGGTCGTCGGCCCAGATCGAGGCGACCAGCGCCAGCGCGCCGCCGGCGATGACGACCGGGAGCTGGTCCAGCCGGCCCATGATCGCGAGCGGCTTCTCCAGCCACACCAGCCAGTGGATCTCGCGCTCCTCGAACACGAAGTTGAGGAACAGCATCATCAGGAACATGCCGCCGAACGCCGCGATGGTCGGGTAGGCCTGCTCCATCAGGTGGTGGTACCGGTCGGAGTCGTTCAACGCCAGGTCGAACGCCTCGATCGGCCCGAGCTGGGCGGTGATCCCCACGATGACGAGCGGGAACACCAGCCGCATGCCGAACACCGCGATGGCGATGCCGATCGTCAGGAAGATCTTCTGCCAGAAGGGGCTCATCCGGTCGAGCACCTTGGCGTTGACGACGGCGTTGTCGAACGACAGGGAGATCTCGAGGACGGCCAGGACCGCGACGAGCGCGAGCCCCGTGGGCCCGCCGTAGAAGAAGGCGGCCACGAGGCCCGCGGCCGTGACGCCGAAGGACCACCCGAAGGTGCGAAGAATCATACGAGTATTTCTGCTAGTCAGTTGGGCCGGACGGGTCTCGCCCGGCTCGCGGGGGCGGCCGGCGGCCGGCCCGCGTCTCGGTCGGCCGACCTGCGGTCAGCCGACGTTGACGCCGAAGTCCATGGCGATGCCCGCCAGCCCCGAGGCGTACCCCTGGCCGACGGCCCTGAACTTCCACTCACCGTTGTGACGGTACAGCTCTCCGAACACCATCGCGGTCTCCGTCGAGGCGTCCTCGGTCAGGTCGAAGCGCGCCAGTTCGGCGCCGTCGGCGCGGTTGACGATGCGGATGAAGGCGTTGCGGACCTGCCCGAAGTTCTGGTGCCGGTTGTCGGCGTCGTAGATGGAGACGGGGAACACGATGCGCTCGCACTCGGCGGGCACCCCGCTGAGGTCGACGTTGACGACCTCGTCGTCGCCGTCGCCCTCACCGGTCAGGTTGTCGCCGGTGTGCTCGACCGAGCCGTCCGGGCTCGTCAGGTTGTTGAAGAACACGAAGTGGTGGTCGGACAGCACCTTCCCGGACGCGCCGAGCATCAGCGCGGACGCGTCCAGGTCGAAGTCGGCGCCGGTGGTGGCCCGGACGTCCCAGCCGAGGCCGACGGCGACCGCCGTGAGATTGGGCGCGGCCTTCGTCAGCGAGACGTTGCCGCCCTTGGCGAGTGAGACACCCATGTACGGGCCACCCCTTCCGTGCAGACAGATCGGATCCCTGCGACGCTCGAGCGAGCGATCAGATGTTGACGCCGAAGTCCGCCGCGATCCCGGCGAGCCCGGACGCGTAGCCCTGGCCCACGGCGCGGAACTTCCAGTCGGTCCCCGCGCGGTACAGCTCGCCGAAGACCATCGCCGTCTCCATGGAGGCGTCCTCCGAGAGGTCGTAGCGGGCCAGCTCGGTGCCGTCGGCCTGGTTCATCACGCGGATGTAGGCGTTGCGGACCTGCCCGAAGTTCTGGCCGCGCGAGTCGCCGTCGTAGATCGACACGGCGAACGCGACGCGCTCGGCGGTGCCCGGCATCGCGCCGAAGTTGACGTTCAGCCGCTCGTCGTCGCCCTCGCCGGCGCCGGTCGTGTTGTCGCCGCTGTGCTCCACCGCGCCGTCCGGCGTGCGGAGGTTGTTGAAGAACACGAAGTGCTGATCCGTGATGATCTTGCCGGACGCGTCGAGCACGAGCGCGGACGCGTCGAGGTCGAAGTCGGTCCCGGTGGTGGTGCGCAGGTCCCAGCCCAGGCCGACGGTCACCGCCGTCAGCCCCGGCGCCTGCTTGGTGAGCGATACGTTGCCGCCCTTGCTGAGACTGACGCCCACAGGTTCCTCCAAGATCGCTGTCGTCACCGGACGCACCACTGTTCGTACGGGCGTCCAGGTATATCGACGTAGCAGCGATGCTATCCGTTCCAATCGGGCCGCCGGCATTACCGGAGAGGCGGTCCCCTGCGCGACACTGGGCAGTGGACGAAGGGAGGCGGCGTTGCGGGGCGACCAGCGCAGGCGAGGCCGGGGGGCGCAGGAGGCGGCGGCGGCGATCGAGGCGAGGGAGGCGGCCGCGTCCGCCTTCTACGACATGGACCAGGCGCAGAAGTTCATCGACGGCCGCGTCACCGTCTTCGAGGACCTGGACGCCCGCGCGGCCGAGCCGGCGCGGCGCGAGTTCGCGGGCCTGTCGGAGGCCGCGGACGCCGCCGCCCTCGCCTACATCTCCGTCGTCGACGCGCACGACGTGAGCGACCAGGATCGGTCACCGGCGGAGTACGACGCCGCGCGGCGCGCGTTCGTCGGCTGCGAGGAACGGCTGCGGAAGGCCGCCCGCGACCTGAACGGGTTCGCCGAGCGGCTCTCCCCCAAGATGGCGCGGCTGGAGTCGGCCCTCGACCTGCTCCCGCCGAAGCTGGCGACCGCGCGGGACGCGGTGGCCGCCGCCGAGGCCGCGGTGGCGGCGGCGCGGGAGGCCGGGATGGACGCCTCCGACCCGGCGGCCGAGCTCGACCGGGCGCGCGAGTCCCTCGGCGTCCTGTCGTCCCGCGGCCTCGGCGGGCTCGGGCTGGACGGCGCGCTGCGCCAGGCCGAGGAGGTCCGGGAGATCGCCGAGCGGGCGCGGGAGGCCGCGGCCGAGCTGCCGAAGCAGGGTGAGAAGGTCCGCAACTCGCTGAACTCCGTCAAGACTCGGGTGGACGTCGTCGCGAACCGGGTCGAGACGGTCCGGGCGGCGATGAAGACGATGCTGCGCGAGTACTCGCAGGCCTGCTGGCAGGATCTGCGCGGCGCGCCCGAGGCGATCGAGGCGGGGGTGGGGCGCGCCCGGGAGCGGATGGACGAGGCCGCCGAGCACGCCGCCCGCGGCGAGTGGAAGGGGGCGCAGCGGGCGCTGACCGCCGCCCGCACGGAGCTGAACGCCGCCGACCGCCGCGCGGGCCAGGTCACCGGGCGGGTGCGGAGCCTCGCGGAGGTCGCGGCCGACCCGAGCGCGCCCGTCGAGGGCGTCCGGTTCGCCGTGCGGGACGCGCAGCGCCTCGCCGTCGCGCAGCCGGGGGGCGCGGCCCCGCACCACGCGCGCGTCTTGGACGGGCTGGTGGAACGCCTGGAGAGGGCGCCCGAGCGCCTCACCGGCACGCACCCCGACTACTGGGCGTACCTGCGGGAACTGGAGTCGATCAAGACGGCGGCGGGCGACGTCGTCACCCGCATCCGCGAGGAGCGCGCCGCCCAGGGATGACCCCGGGCTGGCCCGGGGGCTAGCGCGGACGGTCGTGCAGGCCCATCGTCAGGTTCCGCGCGGCCATCGGCGGGCCGCCGGGGGCGGCGTCCTTGTAGGGCGGCACCTGCCCGTGCTGCTGCCCGTGCTGCGGCATCGGCGGCGCCTGGTCGCGGGGCTGCGCGGCGGGCTCGGCCCACACGGCCGTGCCGTAGGCGCACACCTCGTACGCGCCGCCGCCGATCGGGGCGGTGTCGAACCGCATGCCGACGACCGAGTTGGCGCCCTTGCGGCGGGCCTCCTCGCCGAGCCGGTCCACCGCCTCGCGGCGGGCCGCGGACAGCCCGGCGGCCGGCCGCTCCCCCGTCACCCGGAACGTGGCGCTGCTGCCGGCGGGCCCGTGCTGCGGCGCCACGCCCTGGTCGGCCTGGACGGCCGTGCCCAGGACGTCGCCGAGCACGCTGCGGATCTCGTAGCCCGCCAGGCCGTCAGTGGTCACGATCAGCATGGCCACAACGGTAATCGACGGGACGGACGAAATGCGACGTGCGTCCTCTTTCGGGCGGCGGCTCCGGTGACCGGCTCCTGCCACCTCCCCGGCACGGGCGGGCGCGCCGGGCGCGCACCGGCCCGGCGCGCACCCGCCCGTGGCCGAGAATTCACTCGAGGTACTCCCGCAGCATCTGCGCGCGGGACGGGTGCCGCAGCTTCGCCAGCGTCTTGGACTCGATCTGCCGGATCCGCTCGCGGGTGACGCCGAACTCCCGGCCGACCTCCTCGAGCGTGCGCGGATGGCCGTCGGTCAGGCCGAAGCGCAGCTGGATGATGCGCTGCTCCCGTTCCGACAGCGTGCCGAGGATGTCCTCCAGCTGGTCCTGCAGCAGGATGAACGCCGCGGCCTCGATCGGGACGACGGCGTCCGCGTCCTCGATGAAGTCGCCGAGGTCGGAGTCCTCCTCGCCGATCGGGGACTGCAGCGACACCGGCTCCTGGGAGATCCGCTGGATCTCCACGACGCGGACCGGCGTCAGCCCCATCTCCAGGCCGATCTCCTCGGGCGTCGGCTCCCGCCCGAGGTCCTGGTGGAGCTGGCGCTGCACGCGGACGAGCTTGTTGATCGTCTCCACCATGTGCACCGGGATCCGGATCGTCCGGGCCTGGTCGGCGATGGCCCGGGTGATCGCCTGGCGGATCCACCACGTGGCGTAGGTGGAGAACTTGAACCCCTTCGTGTAGTCGAATTTCTCGACCGCCCGGATGAGTCCGAGATTTCCCTCCTGGATCAGGTCGAGGAACAGCATTCCCCGGCCGACGTAGCGTTTGGCGATCGAGACCACCAGCCGCAGGTTGGCCTCGATCAGGCGTTGCTTCGCCCGTCTGCCCTCGCGGGCGAGCAGTTCGAGGTCGATCCGTTCGCCGCGGTCGAGGACGGCGGCGCGCGCCGTCTTTTCCTCCGCGAACAGTCCCGCCTCGATCGACTTCGCGAGTTCTACTTCATCTTCTGCCGTGAGCAGCGGTACGCGACCGATCTCTCTCAGATAGATCCGGACCAGGTCGCTCGTCGGCGCCCGCTTGCCGAGGTCTCCCTCATCAACCCGCGCGACGTCCTCGTTCTCCTGCTGGGGTTCGAGGACGTCCACCCCCTGCTCCGCGAGCATCCGGACCACCCGCTCCAGCGAGTCGTCCGGCAAGTCCGAGCGGTCGAGCGCGGCAGCGACGTCCGCGACGGTCACACCGCCGCGCTCTCTGCCGCGTGCGACGAGGTCCGCCACCTGATCAACCGATGGCGCCTCGCTAGGCAGCACCGAAGGGCTCACGCAGACAGTCTGCGATAAATGCGGCCTAGATCACAGGACCCATTTTGCCGGTGCTTGACTCACTGCGCTCCAAGACCGCGCTCACGCAACACCCGTCGCTGCTGCTCAAGCGCTACAAGATCGCCGAAGAGCCGGTTGTACTCTTCCGGATTCTCGGCCGGATTCAGCCGCCCGAGTTTAGATTTCGCGTCGGCGATCATGCGGGTGAGCTGGCGTTCCTGGATTCGGGCCAGCAGTTCCGCGGCATAACGGTCGTCCGCTTCGGCTGCGGACCGTACCGGCTCGACTCCGAGCATGGTGATCAGGTCCCTGACCTGGTCGTTCGGGGACAGTTCCAGGAGCGCCCCGACCCATTCGGTGACCGCGCCGGCCGCCGTCACCCCGCCCGCCGAGCCGATCACCGCGCGGACGGCGGCGTGCTGCGGCGCGATGAACGCCTCGGGCAGGACCTCCTCGTCGAACCCCGGCCCGAGCAGCGCCGGGCGCTGCACGGCCAGTTTGAGCAGCTCCCGCTCCCGCTGCACCTCGGGGTCGTTCGGATCGACGGCCGGACGGGCGGGCGCCCCGGGGCCGCCGCCGGGCCCGCCGTCGCGGCCGTTCGCGTTCCGCCCGTTCGGGCCGTTCGGGGCGCCGCCGGGAGCGCCCCGCCGGGGGTCGCCGGGCCGGCCGGCGTTGCGCCCGTTCGCGGCGCCGCCGTGCCGGCGGACCGCCAGCTCGCGGACGCGGCGCAGCACGAACTGCTCGTCCATGATGCCGAGCCAGCGGTCCAGGTTGATCGCGTACATGTGGCGGCGCGACCGGTCCTTGATCGCGGCGACGACCGGGGCCGCGGCGTCCAGCGCGGCGAGCCGCCCCTCGACGGTGTCGAGGTCGTGCCGCTCGATGGCGCTGCGCACCGCGAACTCGAACAGCGGCACCCGGGACGCCACCAGGTCGCGGACGGCCGCGTCGCCGTGCCGGATGCGCAGGTCGCACGGGTCGAGGCCGTCCGGCTGGACGGCCACGAAGGTCTGGCTGACGAACTTCTGCTCGTCGTCGAAGGCCCGCAGCGCCGCCTTCTGCCCCGCCGCGTCGCCGTCGAACGTGAAGATCACCTCGCCGCGGAACTCGTCCTGGTCCATCAGGAGGCGGCGCAGCACCTTGATGTGGTCGTCGCCGAACGCGGTGCCGGACGTGGCGATGGCCGTCTCGACGCCCGCCAGGTGGCAGGCCATCACGTCGGTGTAGCCCTCGACCACCACGGCCTGCCGCCGCCGCGCGATCGCCTTCTTGGCGAGGTCGGCCCCGTACAGGACCGAGCCCTTGTGGAAGAGCGGCGTCTCGGGGGTGTTGAGGTACTTGGGGCCGTCATCGTCGTCGTACAGGCGGCGCGCGCCGAACCCGATGACGTCGCCGCCGAGGTCGCGGATCGGCCACATCAGCCGGCCGCGGAACCGGTCCATCGGCCCGCGCCGCCCCTCCTTGGCGAGGCCGCCCGCGACGACGTCCCGGTCGGCGAAGCCGCGGCCGCGCAGGTGCCGGACGAGGCCCTCCCACTCGCGCGGCGCGAACCCGACGCCGAACCGGGCGGCGTCGGCGGGCTCGAAGCCGCGCTCGGACAGGAAGCGGCGGGCGATCTCGCCCTCGGGCGCGGCGAGCCGCTCGGCGTAGAACTCGGCGGCGGCCTTGTGCGCCTCCAGGAGCCGGGCGCGCTGCCCGCCGTCCTGGCGGGGGCCGCGCCGCCCGTCGTCCTCGTAGCGGAGCTGGATGCCGGCCTGCGACGCGAGCCGCTCCACCGCCTCGGAGAACGACAGGTGGTCGATCTCCTGGACGAACTTGATGACGTCGCCGCCCGCCTCGCAGCCGAAGCAGTAGTACAGGCCGCGCGAGGGGGTCACGTTGAACGAGGGGGACTTCTCGTCGTGGAAGGGGCACAGGCCCTTCAGGTTGCCGCCGCCCGCACTGCGAAGCTGCAGGTACTCGCCGATCACGGCGTCGATGGACGAGCGCTCGCGGACGAGCGCGATGTCCTCATTGCGAATACGGCCTGCCACGTCGATGGAGTCTACGGCCGGGCGACGACATCCGAGGCATCCCACCGGGAACGGGCGTCCCCCGCGGCCCGGCGGCGGCCGCCCGGGGACACCGTCGAACCGCGGTCGAATCGCCACGTCCGCGCCGCTGACCGGACCCGGCCCGGTTAACCGTCGGTAACCCTGTGACGGCTATGGACAACCGGGACCGGTGCGCGGTGAGATGGCGAACCGAGATTATGCCCACCCCCAGGCGGACCCGATGACGGATGTTGTGCTGGACGGCGTCGAGAAGATCTATCCCGGCGGGCATGCCGCCGTCCGGAACGTGCGGCTCCGGATCAACGACGGCGAGCTGTTCGTGCTGCTGGGGCCGTCCGGATGCGGCAAGTCGACGATCCTGCGGATGATCGCGGGCCTGGAGGAGATCACCTCCGGCGACTTGTGGCTGAACGGCTCCGTGGCGAACGAGCTCACGCCCCGCGAACGGAACGTCGCCATGGTGTTCCAGGAGGGCGCGCTCTACCCGCACCGCACCGTCAAGGGGAACATGATGTTCCCGCTGGAGGTGTCGGGGGACGATCGCGCCGAGGCGTCCGCACGGGTGGTGGAGCTGGCGCGCGCGCTGGGCCTGAACACGATGATCGACCGGCTGCCGGGCACGCTGTCGGGCGGGCAGCGGCAGCGCGCCGCGATCGGCCGGGCGCTGATCCGCGAGCCGTCGCTGTTCCTGATGGACGAGCCGCTGTCGAGCCTCGACGCGGGGCTGCGCACCGAGCTGCGGGTGGAGATCTCCGCGCTGGTGCGCTCCAGCGGCACCACCACGGTCTACGTCACGCACGACCAGGTCGAGGCGATGACGATGGCCGACCGCATGGCCGTCCTGCGCGACGGGGTGCTCGAGGACGTCGGCACGCCCGAGCAGATCTACGAGGACCCGGCGACCGTGTTCGTCGCGGCGTTCCTCAGCTCGCCGCCCATCAACCTGCTGCAGGCGACGCTCTGGGCGGTCGAGGGCGAGGGCCTGCAGCTCGACTTCGGCGCGCAGCGGCTGCTGCTCCCGTGGGACGACCCGCGCGCGTCCTGGCTGATCAGCCAGCACGGCCGCCCGGTGATCGTGGGGATCCGCCCGGACACGCTGACGCCGATCGAGTCCGGCGCGCCGGCCCGGCCGGGCACGGTCCTGTCGGGGCAGGTCCGGTCGCTGGAGTTCCACGGGCACGAGTGGCTCGCCTACGCCGGGGCGGGGATCCCGGTCGTGGACGCGAACCAGGTGGGCCGTCCGGTCCGCGCCGGGTACACCGAGCCCGAGCGGCCGGGGATCCGCGACCGGGTGCGGACGATGCTGGGCCGTCCCGCCGCGGACGCCGCGCCGCCCGAGGAGGAGCACGCGGGCCACCACCGGCGCTCCGACCTCGTCTTCCGCATCGGTCCCGGGCAGCGGCCGAACCCGGGCGACCACGTGGCGCTCACCGTCGCGTTCGACCGGATGCTGATTTTCGACGCGGCCGGGAAGCGCGTCACGCCCGTCCAGCGATGATCCGTTCCAGCCGCGCGAGGGCCGCGCCGATCGCGGCCTCGTCGGCGGCGCCGTAGCCGAGGACGAGGCCGCGCGCGGCGGGCCCGGTCACGGCGAACTCCGACAGCGCGAACAGCCCGACGCCGGCGTCGAGGGCGCGCCGCGCGACGGCGGCGTCGTCCGTCCCGGCGGGCAGCGGCGCGCTCAGGTGCAGCCCCGCCTCGGCCGGGACGGGCCGCGACCAGCGGCCCGCGAGCTCGGCCATCCGCTCGTGCCGGGCCTGGTAGGCGCGGCGCGAGCGGCGGACGTGCCGGGCGAACAGGCCCTCGTCGAGGAACCGGGCGAGCGCGGCCTGCGCGGGCAGCTCGGCGTGCCAGCTCGACGCGTACCGGGCCAGCCGGAGCGCCCGGTGCAGGGACGGCGGCGCGACGAGGAACCCGAGGCGCAGCACCGGCCGCATGACCTTGGAGAACGTCCCGGTGTAAAGCACGCGGCCGTCCTCGTCGATGCTCTGCAGCGGCTCGATCGGGCGCCCGCCGTACCGGAACTCGGTGTCGTAGTCGTCCTCGACGATCACCGCGTCGCGGCGCCGTGCCCAGTCCAGCAGCGCGCGGCGGCGGGGCAGCGACATGGGCATGCCCAGCGGGAACTGGTGGGACGGCGTGACGTAGACGGCGCGGGCCGCGCCGGGCAGCTCGTCCACCCGCAGCCCCTCCGCGTCGACGGGCACGCCGACGACCCGGAGCCCCGCCGCGCGCAGCAGCATCACGACCGGCGGGTAGCCGGGGTCCTCGACGGCCACGACGTCGCCCGGCTCCAGCAGCACCCGGACGATCAGGTCGATCGCCTGCTGCGTGCCCGAGGTGACCAGGACGTCCGCCGCGCCGGCCCGCACCGAGCGGGAGACGCCGACGTGCCGCGCGATCGCCTCCCGCAGGTGCGCGAGCCCGGCCGGGTCGCCGGCCGACGCGGCGTCCCGCAGCCCGGACGGGCGCAGCACACCGGCGGTGATGCGCCGCCACGCCTCGAACGGGAACAGCCGCACGTCCGGGACCCCGGCGCGCAGGTCCCAGCGGATCCCGGGCATGGGGCGCGGCCAGACCTCCAGGCCGTCCCAGATCCGGCGCGGCCGCAGCGGCGACGCGGCCGGGGCCCCGCGCGGCGCCGCGCCCGCGTCCTGGACGAACGTGCCCGCGCCCGCGCGGCCGTAGAGGAACCCTTCGGCGGCGAGGCGGTCGTAGGCGACGGCGACGGTGTTGCGGGAGACGGCGAGCCGCCGGGCCAGCTCCCGCGTCGGCGGCACCGCCTCGCCCGCGCGCAGCCGCCCGTCCAGGATCGCGTCCCGGAGCTGCCGGTAGATCTGCCCGGACAGGTCCTTCCGGCCGACCAGGCTCACGTGAAGGTCCACCGCACGACCGTAAAGCGGCTCAGTCATTTACCGCAATTTTGGCCCTGTCATTGGGCCGATCGGCCCCTCTACGGTGACCGCATGACCCTGATGAAAGAGCTGCTTTCCACCGATTTCCGCGCCCTCGACCGGCGGGCCCTCGACCTCTGGGTCGGCACCGTCGCGCAGGTGAAACCGGACATGCTGGCCCTCCCCACACCCTGCCCGGACTGGACCCTGCACGGCCTGATCCGGCATCAGCTGAACCAGGACGCGGGCTTCGCCGCCGCCGCGCGGGGCGAGGGCGCGCGGCCGTCCGCCTGGCGCGGCGCCGACCTCGGGGACGACCCCCGCGCGTCCGCGGCGGCGTCCGCCGACCTGGTGACCGCCGCGTTCGCCGCGACCGGCCCGCGCGACCCGTTCCACCTGCCCGAGATCGGCGACGGCACCACCGTCCCCGCGGCGCTGGCGATCGGTTTCCACCTCGTGGACGCCGTCGTCCACGCGTGGGACGCGGCCGTCGCGATCGGCGTCCCGTGGGAACCGGACGACGACCTCGTCGAGGCGTCGCTGAAGATCGCCGCGATCGTCCCGGAGGACGGGCGGGTGCCGGGCGAGGCGTTCGCGCCGCGCGTCCCGGTCGCCGACGGCGCCGCACCGCGCGACCGGCTGCTCGCCCTCCTCGGCCGCTCCCCCGCATGGCGGTGAGGACGCACTGGCTCGCCGGTCCCGCGACGGCCCCGGGACCGGTCCTGGTCAGCGTCACCGACTTCACGTGCACCCGCGCGCGCGACCTGCCGGGCGTCGTCCGGGCCGGCATGGCCCTGCGCCGTTCGTGGCCGGAACTGCCGGGCGCCGTCGGGCTCTGGCTGTGGTCGCTCCCGCGGGAACGCCGGTGCGGCTCGGTGTCGGTCTGGAGGGACGGCGCCGCCCTGCACGGGTTCGTGCGGCTGCCGGAGCACGTCGCGATCATGCGGCGGTACCGCGGCCGCGGCGAGATCCGCACGGTGACCTGGGAGGCGGACGCCTTCGACCCGGCCGCGACGTGGGCGCGCGCCGCCCGGGTGATCGATCAGCCGGGGGTGCCGTCGCAGACCGACCCCCGGTAGAGGTCGATCTTCCACTGGATCTGCTTCTGCTGGTCGCGCAGCCGGGCGATCCGCTCCTCGACCCGCCGGTCGTGGGCCTCCAGGAGCTCGACGCGTTCCCGCACGGTCCCGGACCCGCCGCGGGCGAGTTCGGAGTAGCGGAGCATCTCGGCGATCGGCATGCCGGTCTCCCGCAGGCACCGCAGCATGCCGAGCCACTGCAGGTCGTCGTCGCTGAACACGCGGCGTCCCGAGGCGTTCCGCGCGATCCGCGAGAGCAGCCCGATCTTCTCGTAGTAGCGCAGGGTGTCGATGCTGAAGCCGCTCTTCTCGGCGGTCTCGGCCGGAGAGTAGGAACTCACGCCCCCAGCGTTCCACCTGGAGTCCGCTCCAGGTCAAGCGTTCGCGCGTCCCGGCGGCGGGTAGGGGCCCCGGAGCGCGCTTGACCTGGAGCGCGCTCCAGATCGCAGAGTGGTGACGACAGCCGCCATCGGCACTGACGAAGGACAGGCATGCGCATCGGACTTCAGGTTCCCAGCTTCACCTTCCCCGGCGGGCCCGAGCGGATCGGCCCGACGTTCGGGAACGTCGCCCGCGACGCCGACCAGGCCGGGCTCCACTCGCTGTGGGTGATGGACCACTTCTTCCAGATCAGCATGGTCGGACCGGCCGAGGATCCGATGCTCGAGGGCTACTCGGCGCTCGCGTACGCGGCGGCGCTCACGGAGAACATCACGCTCGGGACGCTGGTCACCGGCGTCACCTACCGGCACCCGGGGATCCTCGTGAAGACGGTCACCACCCTCGACGTCCTGTCGGGCGGACGGGCGTGGCTCGGCATCGGCGCCGCGTGGAACGACGAGGAGTCGCGGGGTCTCGGCGTCGCGTTCCCGCCGACGTCGGAGCGGTTCGAGCGGCTGGAGGAGACCCTCGAGATCGCGCACCGGATGTGGAAGGGCGACGAGTCGCCGTTCGAGGGCCGGCACTACCGGCTGGAGCGCCCGCTCAACTCGCCGCCCGCGCTGCGCCGCCCGCACCCGCCGATCCTGATCGGCGGCACCGGCGAGAAGAAGACGCTGCGGCTCGTCGCGAAGTACGCCGACGCCTGCAACGTCTTCGACGGCGACGAGCTGCCGCGCAAGCTAGACGTCCTGCGGGAGCACTGCGAGCGGGAGGGCCGCGACTACGCCGACATCGAGAAGACGTCGCTGACGTACTTCGAGGACGCGCCGTCGGTGGACGCGGCCGTCGACACGATCGGCCGGCTCGCCGAGGCGGGCGTCGACCACGTGATGTTCTCGCAGGGCACCGGCCAGGACCTGGTCGGCCTGCTCGCCGAGGCGCGGGCGCAGACGGAGAAGATCGTCCCCGCCGGCCGGTGAGGCGGGCCGGTGAAGCGCTTGGGGGACGTCCCCGCATGGGGGCGCGGGGACGTCCGCGGCGATCAGCCCTCGATCATCTGATCAGCCCTCGATCATCTCGTGGTAGTGCAGCGGGACGCCGAACAGGTTCAGCGCGTTGATGACCGCCACCAGCCCCACGAGGTCGCCGGCCTCCCGGTCGTCCGGGTAGTGCCGGCGCAGCGTCTCCCACATCTCGTCGGTCACCGGCTCCCGCCGCGTGACCGCCTCGGTGTAGGCGAGCGCCGCCCGCTCGGCGTCGGTGTAGAGCGGCGACTCCCGCCACACGGGCAGGTGGTGCAGGCGCTCCTCCCGCTCGCCGTTGCGGCGCGCGTCCCGGGAGTGAACGTCGACGCAGTAGGCGCACCCGTTGAGCTGGGACGCCCGCAGTTTGACCAGCTCCTGGACGGCGCGGTCGAGCGGCCCGCCGTGGATCACCACGGCCGTCTTGATGATCCCCTGGTAGACCTCGGGACTCGCGTCCTTCAGCAGCATGCGAGGCATGATCGTCTCCTTTCGTCATCAGGGAGACGGCGCACCCCCGCCGGTTGTGACAACCGGGATCGGCCGGTTCAGCCCGTCCCGTCCCGCAGTCCGGGAGCGCCGAGCTTGGCGGGGTTGAGGACGCGGCGGTAGGCGACGACGCGGCCGTCCGCGATCTCGAGCGTGTCGACGGCGGCGAGCCGGCCGTCCCGCAGGATCAGCAGGCCGGGCCCGCCGTTGACCTCGGCGGGGACCGCCCGGAACGTGTGCCGGACGGCCGTCCGGAGCAGCGCGGTGGCGATCCGGGCGGCGCCGAAAATGACCTTGCGGGCGGCGAAGACGCGGCCTCCGCCGTCGGTGGTGTAGGCGGCGTCCGGGTCGAGCAGCTCGAGCAGCGCGGCCTCGTCGCGGCGCTCGTAGGCGGCGCGGAACGCGGCCAGCACGCGGGCGCCCTCGGGCCCGCCGGACGGCGGCGGCGCCGCGGCGACCTTGCGGCGCGCCCGGGACACCAGCTGCCGGCACGCGGCGGGCGTCTTCCCGAGCACCTCCGCGATCCGGTCGTACGGGACGTCGAACGCCCGGTACAGGACGAACGCGACGCGCTCGGGCGGCGACAGCTCCTCCATCACCAGCAGCATCGCGGTGCCGAGCGTGTCGTCGACGAGCACCGGCTCGGCCGCGTCCGGGCCGGTGAGCAGCGGCTCGGGCAGCCACGGGCCCACGTAGTCGACGCGGCGGGCGCGCGCCGACCCGAGGACGTCGTAGGCGCGGCGCGCGGCGACCGTGATCAGCCAGGCGCGCAGGTCGCGGACGTCGTCCAGGGACGCCTTCGCCGCGCGCAGCCACGTGTCCTGGACGATGTCCTCGGCGTCGGCGGCCGAGCCGGTGATGCGGTACGCGGCGCCGAACACCGCCGGGCGGTGCAGCGCCCACTCGTCGTCCAGCCGCCCCATGTCAGCCGGTGGCGAGAGTGAAGACCCACCTCTTGTACGACCAGTAGCGCCACGCGGCGCCGAGGCCGACGCCCGCCAGCAGCGCCGCGTTGTAGGCGAGGCCGCTCTGCAGGCCGAGGGTGTAGTGGGTGAAGCCGGTGCACGCCACCTGGATGAGCATCCCGATGCCGTTCAGCGTGAAGAAGACGACGACCTCGCGGCCGGACCCGTCGCTGTCGCGGTGCCGGAACGTCCAGAAGCGGTTGGCGAGGTAGGACGTCAGGGTGGAGGCGATCCCGGGCACGACGACGCTCGTGATGGGGCTGCCGCCGAGCCAGGCGCGCATCAGGTTGGCGCCCAGGATCATGATCAGCGTGCCGACGCAGCCGACGAAGCCGAAGGTGAGCAGCTCGCGCAGGAATGCGCGGTGCGGCCGGACGGTCGCGACCGTTTCGGGCGGTCTGGACCGTTGTATGGTGCTCACTCGCCCAGACCTTACCCGAGGGGAACTCCTACCTTGGGAGGACCCTCGGGAAACGCGTGGTCAGCGGCCCGCCGTCGCGGTCGCCGGGGCGAGCAGGACGATCAGCCCGACCATCGCGACCGGGACCGCGAGCGCCCAGCCGAGCCCGACGCCCTGCGCGACGAACCCGATGACCGGCGGGCCGCCGAGCACCCCGAGGTAGCCGACGGCGGTGACGCGGGAGATGCCGGTCGCGGCGGGCACCCCCGGCAGGTTCCCGGCCGCGCTGAACGTCACCGGCGCCACCGCCGCGACGCCGAGGCCGAACAGCGTGAACCCGGCGACGGCGGCGGCCGGGTGGTGCACCGCCAGCCCGAGCCCGAGCCCCGCGGCGGCGACGAGCGACCCGGCGCGCAGCACCCGGACGGGCCCGAAGCGCGCGACGATCCGGTCGCCGGTGAAGCGGCCGATCGTCATCGCGATCGCGCAGCCCGCGTACCCGAGCCCGGCCGTGCCCGGACCGGTCCCGAGGTCCTCCCGCAGGTAGATCGCGCTCCAGTCGGCGACGGCCCCCTCGCCGACGAACGAGCACAGCCCGATGATCCCGAGCAGCGCCAGCGACCACCGCGCCGTCCGGACCGTCCCGCCGCGGTCGGGGCCGCCCGGGACGACGGCCTCCGGTTCGGGCGTCGCGTCCGCCGACCGGTCGAGGAGGTCGCGGCAGCCGGCCAGCAGCACGGCCGTCAGTACGGCCGCGACCGCCGCGAAGTGCAGCGGGACCGGCACCGCCGCGTGCGCGGCGGCCGAGCCGATCAGCGCGGCCAGCAGCGTCCCGATGCTGTACCAGGCGTGCAGCCCCGACATCAGCGGGCGCCCGTACGACCGCTCCACCGCGACGCCCTGCGCGTTCATCGCCACGTCCATCAGCCCCAGCGACGCGCCCATCAGCGCCAGTGCGCAGACCAGCGTGCCGAGGTTGCCCGCCAGGCCCAGCGGGATCAGCGACACCGCGCAGGAGACGCCCGTGGCGAGCGTCATCGCCCGGCTCCCCCACCGCCCGATCAGCGCGCCCGCCGACCGGACCGCCAGGACGAGCCCGATCGGGGCGCCGAGCAGCGCGAGGCCCATCGTGCCCTCGCTCAGCCCGAGATCGTCCTTGATCTGCGGGATGCGGGCCACCCACGCGGCGGTGAACAGCCCGTGCACGGCGAAGGCGATCGTGACCGCGAGCCGCGCGCGCGGCGACGGCGGCGCGATCTTGTCGGTAATCACCCGGCCGACTGTACGTCCCTTACCGCACGGCCGACAGAGCCGATTCCGGGACGTTTCCGTCAGTGCAGGTCGGCGAGCGGGACGCCCGGATCGGCGAGCCGCGCCGCGTCCACCGGCCGTCCCGACCGGATGAGGGCCTGGACGTCCGCCGTGACGTCCCACACGTTCACGTTCATGCCCGCGACGACCCGCCCGCCGGCCAGCCAGAACGCGACGAACTCGCCGGACGCCCGGTCGCCCCGGTACACCACCTCGTCGTACTCGCCCGGCGCCGCGACGCCCGACATCTCCATGCCGAGGTCGAACTGGTCGCTGAAGAAGTACGGGACGCGGTCGTAGACGACCTCGCGGCCCAGCATCGCGCGCGCCGCGGCGGGGCCGCCGTTCAGCGCGTTCGCCCAGTGCTCGACGCGGATCCGGCGCCCCAGCAGCGGGTTGTAGGCGTTCGCGACGTCGCCCGCCGCGAACACGTCCGGGTCGGACGTGCGCAGCGACTGGTCCACGAGGATCCCGTCCGACACCTCCAGCCCCGCGGCCTCCGCCAGCCGGGTGTTCGGCCGCACCCCGATGCCGACGATCACGACGTCCGCGGGCACCTCCGCGCCGCCGGACGTCACCGCCGCCGACACCTGCCCGGCGCCCCAGAACCCCGCGACGCCCTGCTCCAGCCGCAGGTCGACGCCGTTGTCGCGGTGCAGGTCGGCGAACATCCCGCCGATCTCGGGCCCGACGGCCTGATGCAGCGGGACCGGCTCCGGCTCGATGACCGTCACGTCGTTGCCGTGCGCGCGCGCCGCCGCGGCCGTCTCCAGCCCGATCCAGCCCGCCCCGGCCACCACCACCCGGCGGCCGCCGTGCACGAGCGCCTGCTTCAGCGCCGCCGCGTCCGCCATCGTCCGCAGGTAGTGGATGCCCTGGAGCCGCGCGCCCGGGACGTCCAGGCGCCGCGGGGTCGCGCCGGTCGCGAGCAGCGCCCGGTCGTAGCCGATCCGCTCGCCCGTCGCCAGCCGGACGACGTGCGCCGCGGCGTCGAGCGCGTCCACCGCCACCCCGAGCCGGACCTCGACGCCGTGCTCGCCGTACCACTCGGGATCGTGCACGTGGGCCTTCTCCCGCGGCTCCGCGCCCAGCAGGAAACCCTTCGACAGCGGGGGCCGCTCGTACGGGCGCTCGATCTCCTCGCCGATCAGCAGGATCCGGCCCGCGAAGCCCTCCTCCCGGAGCGTCTCGGCGGCCTTGGCTCCGGCCAGGCCGGCGCCGACGATGACGAACGTCCCCTCGGGCATGATGCCTCCCATGGTCACCTTGAGTCATCTTCACAGTGACATCCGTGATGAGACAAGGGCCCGGCGGAGGGCGCACCGGACGGGGCGTCCCTCCCGAGGTCAGCCGGTGAGCAGCCGGTGGCGGGCGATCGCGGAGATGTCGGTGAGCGAGGCGATCTGGTCGACGACCGCGCGCAGCCGGCCGGCGTCGTCGCCGGCCTCCTCGAACGCGGCGCGGAAGCCCGGCTCGAGGGTGCCCGGGGCGCCCGCGAGCATCAGCTCGGCCAGCTCGGTGATCAGCGTGCGCTGCCGGGCCCGGACCTCCTCGTGGCTGATCCACACGTAGTGCGCGGTGATGCCCTTGAGCAGCGCGTTCTCCAGCCGGGCCGCGCGCGGGACGATCAGGTCGGCGGCGTAGCGGGTCAGCGGGCGGTCGCCGTGGGCCGCGCGGGTCGCGTCCTCGGCGGCCAGGCAGAACCGGCCGATCAGCGTGCTCGTGAGGTTCTTCAGGGCGGCGAGGCTGCGCGGCGTCCCGTCGTAGCGGGACGGCCAGTACGGCTCGGCGAGCAGCGCCGCGAAGCGCTCCTCGAGTTCGGTCATGTCGGCGTCGGCGCAGTACAGCTTGCGGGCGGTCGCGGCGACGAGGCGGCGCTCGGCGGGGTCGGCGAGCCGCGCGAAGTCGATGTGCCCGGCGACCAGGGCGTCCTCCAGGTCGTGGACGGAGTAGGCGACGTCGTCGCTCCAGTCCATGACCTGGGCCTCGAAGCACGTGCGGCCGGGTTCGGCGCCCTCCCGCACCCAGCGCGCGACGTCCCGGTCGTCCTCGTACACGCCGAATTTCCCGTTTGCGGCGTCGGCAGGCGCCGTGCCGGCCGTCCAGGGGTACTTCATCGCGGCGTCCAGCGCGGCCCGCGTCAGGTTGAGGCCCACGCTGCGGCCGTGCAGGGGCGGGCCGTCGGGCGCGAACGACTTGGGCTCCAGCCTGGTCAGGATCCGCAGGCTCTGCGCGTTGCCCTCGAACCCGCCGCAGCCGCGCGCGACGACGTCCAGGGCGGCCTCCCCGTTGTGCCCGAACGGCGGGTGCCCGATGTCGTGCGACAGGCAGGCCGTCTCCACCAGGTCGGGGTCGCAGCCCAGCGCCTTGCCCAGTTCGCGGCCCACCTGGGCGCACTCCAGCGAGTGGGTGAGGCGGGTGCGCAGGCTCTGCACGGTGTCGTCGCCGGCGTCCGACCCCGGCGACGCGACCTGCGTCTTGGCGGCCAGGCGGCGCAGCGCGGCGCTGTGCAGGACGCGCGCCCGGTCGCGTTCGAAGGCGGTGCGGTCGCGCCGCTTGGACGGTTCGGGCGCCCAGCGGCGCCGGTCGTGCTCGGTGTAGTGCTCGATGTAAGCGGTCATCTCCCGTCCAGGGTAAGCGGCGGCCGTGACACCCCGGGGGCCCGCGGGCGACGGCTCCGCGTCACCGCGCGGACGACCCGGTGCCGCCGTCCCCCGCCGCGCCCTCGGCGGGCCCGCCGGTGGGGCGGTCGTCGGCGGGCGGCGAGGCGGGCTCGCCGTCGCCGCCGAGGAACGCGTACGACAGGTAGGCGCCCGTCTCCCGGACGATGTAGTACGCCTGCGTCTCGCGGGTCTGGACGCTCGGGCCGCTGCGCGTCGGGGACGCCGCGGCCTCGATGCCGTGGTCCGCGGCGAGCCGCTTCGACCGGAACGAGTGCCACGGGTCGGAGACGACAACGCCGGACGACCAGCCGCGCTCGTCGTACAGCCGCCCGACGGCCGCGAAGCTCTCGAGCGTGTCGCGTCCGGTGGGCACCGCGACGACGTCCCCGGCGGGCACCCCGCCCTTCTCGACCAGCCAGCGGCGGCCCGACCCCGCCTCGGTGTAGTTGTCGCCGGGGAGCTTGCCGCCGACGGTGACGATCGTGGGCGCGACGCCGTCCCGGTACAGGTTCAGCGCGTGCTGCAGGCGCCACTGCAGCGTCGGCGACGGTTTCCCGTTGTACTGCGCGGCGCCGAGGACGATGATCGCGTCCGAGCGCGGCCGCTCGTCCTGGCGCGCCTCGTACCAGATGCGCGCGGCGATGGTGATGGGGGTGAGCAGGGCGACGATCAGCAGGCCGAGGACGAGACCGACCGGGATCACCGCCCGGGACGATCCGCCTCGCCGACCGTGCCGTCCGCCCCGGCCCCCGGGTGCGTGTTCCGGCAACTCCAGTTCCAACGTCATCGTGTCGGCCACGCTAGTTAGATGGCCCGGCGGATGTGCGAAGTTCCCGGATCGAGCGTGTCGCCCGCACCACACGTCCGTCCCGATGCCGCTCCGCGCGGTGGCCGGCGCGCCCGGCCGCCGCGCGGAGCGCCGGTCAGCGGCCGCCGGCCGCGTCCGCCGCGGCGATCGCGGCGCGGCCCGCCTCGAGCCGCGCCACGGGTACCCGGAACGGCGAGCACGACACGTAGTCGAGGCCGACCTCGTGGCAGAAGTGGACCGAGTCGGGGTCGCCGCCGTGCTCCCCGCAGATCCCGAGCTTGAGGCCCGGACGGGCGCGGCGTCCCTCCTCGGCGGCGATCCGGACGAGCCGCCCGACGCCGTCGCGGTCGAGCGTCTCGAACGGGGACGCGCCGAAGATGCCGAGTTCGAGGTAGCGGGAGAAGAACGCGGCCTCGACGTCGTCGCGGGAGAAGCCCCACGTCGTCTGGGTGAGGTCGTTCGTGCCGAAGGAGAAGAACTCGGCGGCCTCGGCGATCTGCCCGGCGGTCAGCGCCGCCCGCGGCAGCTCGATCATGGTGCCGATCAGCGCGGAGACGTCCGTGCCGGTCTCCCGGGCCACGTCGGCGAGGACCTCGCGGGCCTCGTCGCGGACGGCCTCCAGCTCCTGCACCGCGCCGACGAGCGGGATCATGATCTCGGGGCGCGGGTCGCCGCCCGCGGCCCGCCGCGCCGCCGCGGCCTCGGCGATCGCGCGCACCTGCATGGAGAACAGGCCGGGAATCACCAAACCCAGCCGCACACCCCGCAATCCCAACATAGGGTTCTGCTCGTGCAGTCGGTTGACCGCCTCCAGGAGGCTGCGGTCCCGGGGGTCCGCGCCGTCGCCGGCGAGCGCGACCTTCACCGACAGTTCGGTGAGGTCGGGGAGGAATTCGTGCAGCGGCGGGTCGATCAGCCGGATCGTGACCGGCAGCCCGTCCATGGCCTCGAAGATGCCCTCGAAGTCGCTGCGCTGCAGCGGCTCCAGGGCGTCCAGGGCGGCCTGCCGCTCCGCGTCGTCCTCGGCCAGGATCAGCGTCTCGACGAGCCGCCGCCGGTCGCCGAGGAACATGTGCTCGGTGCGGCACAGGCCGATGCCCCGCGCGCCGAACCGGCGGGCGCGCGCCGCGTCCTCGGGGTTGTCGGCGTTCGCGCGGACGGCCAGCGCGGCGCGCTCGTCGGCGTGCCGCATCAGGCGGTCGACGGCCGTGACGAGGTCGTCGCCCGCGGCGGCCGCGAGCCCGCCCTCGAAGTACCGGACGACCGGGGAGTCCTCGACCGGGACCTCGCCGAGGTAGACGTCGCCGGACGACCCGTCGATCGAGATCACGTCGCCCTCCGCGACGGTCGTCCCGTCCGGGGCGGTGAAGCGGCCCCCCTTGACGTCGACGTCGAGCTCCTCAGCGCCGCACACGCACGTCTTGCCCATGCCGCGCGCGACGACCGCGGCGTGCGAGGTCTTGCCGCCGCGGGACGTCAGGACGCCCCGGGCGGCCATCATCCCGGCGAGGTCGTCGGGGTTGGTCTCGCGGCGGACGAGGATGACGTCCTCGCCGCGCTCGGCCAGCTCGACCGCCCGCTCCGAGGTGAACACGACCTTCCCGACGGCGGCGCCCGGCGAGGCGTTCATGCCGCGCGTCAGCTTGGTGATGCCGTCGGTGGTGGAGGTGAAGCGGGGGAACATCAGCTGCGCGAGCTGGTCGCCCTTGACGCGGCGGGCGGCCTCGTCGGCGTCGATGAGCCCCTGGTCGAGCAGCTGGCAGGCGATGCGGAACGCCGCGGCGGCGGTCCGCTTGCCGACCCGGGTCTGCAGCATCCACAGCTTCCCGCGCTCGATCGTGAACTCGATGTCGCACATGTCGAGGTAGTGGTTCTCCAGCTTCTCCATGATCTGGAGGAGCTGGTCGTAGGACGCCTTGTCGAGGCGCTCCAGCTCGGTCAGCGGGACCGTGTTGCGGATGCCCGCGACGACGTCCTCGCCCTGCGCGTTCTGCAGGTAGTCGCCGTAGATGCCCTGCTGCCCGGACGCGGGGTCGCGGGTGAACGCGACGCCCGTCCCGGAGTCCATGCCGAGGTTGCCGAACACCATCGAGCAGATGTTCACGGCGGTGCCGAGGTCGACCGGGATGCGCTCCTGGCGGCGGTACAGGATCGCGCGGGGGGCGTTCCAGGAGTCGAACACGGCGCGGACGGCGAGGTCCATCTGCTCGCGGGGGTCGGTCGGGAAGTCGCGTCCGGCCTGCTCGCGGACGATGGCCTTGAACTTCTCGACGAGGCCCTTGAAGTCGTCGGCGGTGAGGTCGACGTCGTCGTCCGTCCCGCGCGCCTTCTTCGCGGCCTCCACGGCGTCCTCGAACAGCTCGCCCTCGATGCCGAGGACCGTGCCGCCGAACATCTGGATGAGGCGCCGGTAGGAGTCCCACGCGAACCGCTCGTCGCCCGCCTGGGCCGCGAGGCCGTGCACGGACTCGTCGTTGAGGCCGACGTTCAGGACGGTCTCCATCATGCCCGGCATGCTGAACTTCGCGCCGGACCGGACGCTCACCAGCAGCGGGTCGTCGCTCTGCCCGAGGCGCTTGCCCATCGCGCGCTCGAGCTCGGCCAGGTGCCGGTCCACCTCGTCCTCGAGCCCGTCGGGGAGGCCCCCGTGCTCGAGGTAGTACCGGCACGCCTCCGTGGTGATCGTGAACCCGGGAGGAACGGGCAGTCCGAGGTTGGTCATCTCGGCCAGGTTGGCGCCCTTGCCGCCCAGCAGATCCTTGAGGTCCTTGTTGCCCTCAGTGAAGTCGTACACGAACTTCGCCACGGGGAGCTCCTTCTCGCTCCGGTTTCTGCCAGGGACAGTGCCGGTCCCGCTCCCCCGGAGGCGCGCGTCATCGCGTTCCCCCAGGCAGTGGCGGGTCCGCTGCCCTGTTTGCCGGGACTGTACCCGCGCTGTGAGGGTTTGTTCGGCGCCCCGTCACCGGAGTGGCGTTCTCGCAGGTCAGATCCTGGATAGTGGTCTATTCCACTAGGACACTCCGGACATGCGTCACAGATTCCCCGGGCGGTGCGCGCCCGGGGCGACATTCGCGCCCGTCGATGGCGTACCCACCGGACGCGAGAGGGAATGATGGAGATCAAGGAGGTGAGGCTGTGAGGCCGAAGGTCGCCGGCGGCCGGGCGGGAGATCCGTTCGCCCCCATCGCCGATTACGGGTTCCTGTCCGACTGCGAGACGACCGCGCTGGTCGCCCCCAGCGGGAACATCGAGTGGATGTGCCTGCCCAGGATGGACTCCCCGAGCGTGTTCGGGTCCATCCTCGACCGTGACGCCGGCTACTTCCGCGTCGGCCCGGCCGGGGTGGAGGTCCCGGCGGCGCAGCGCTACATCCCCGGCACCATGGTCATGGAGACGACCTGGTGGGTGCACGGGGGCTGGCTGGTGGTGACGGACGCCCTGCTCATGGGGCCCTGGCACCACGAGACGGAACGGTCCCACACGCACCGTCGCGCCCCCACGGACTACGACGCCGACCACGTCCTGCTCCGGATGGTGCGCTGCGTGAACGGCCAGGTGCAGGTCCGGCTCGACTGCATGCCGGTGTTCGACTACGGGCAGACGCCCGCCCGCTGGGAGCACACCGGCGCCGGCTACCACGAGGCCGTCGCGCGCGGGAACGGTGTCGGGCTGCGGCTCACCACCGACATGAACGTCGGTTTCGAGGGGTCCCTGGCGACCGCCCGCACCCTGCTCAAGCAGGGCGAGGCCCGGTTCGTCGCCCTGTCCTGGAGCGAGCACGCCGCCCCCGCCACCTACAAGGAGGCGCAGGAACGGCTCGTCTGGACGGTCCACCACTGGCAGCACTGGCTGGACCGGGGCCGGTTCCCCGACCACCCGTGGCGCGCCCACCTGCAGCGCAGCGCCCTCACCCTCAAGGGCCTGACGTTCGCGCCGTCCGGCGCGGTCGCGGCGGCGGCGACGACCTCGCTGCCCGAGACGCCCGGCGGCGACCGGAACTGGGACTACCGCTACACCTGGATCCGCGACTCCACGATGGCGCTGTGGGCGTTCTACACGCTCGGCTACGACTGGGAGGCCAACGACTTCTTCTACTTCATCACCGACGTCGCCGAGGCCGCCGAGGGCAAGCTGCAGATCATGTACGGGCTGGACGGCCGGGAGGAGCTGCCCGAGTCGACGCTCGACCATCTGTCGGGCTACGACAACGCCCGTCCCGTCCGGATCGGCAACGAGGCGTACATGCAGGCCCAGCACGACGTCTGGGGCGCGATCATCGGGTCGGTGTACCTGTTCGTGCGCAAGCGCGACCGGCTCGACGACCGGCTGTGGAAGATCATCGTCAAGCAGGTGGAGGACGCGCTCGCGAACTGGCGCTCCCCCGACTGCGGGATGTGGGAGGTGCGCGGCGAACCCCAGCACTTCACCTCGTCCAAGGTCTTCTGCTGGGTGGCGGCCGAGCGCGGCGCCCGGCTGGCCCGCATCCGCGGCGACGCCGAACGCGCCCGCCGCTGGCAGGCCGCGGCCGACGAGATCCACGCCGACGTCCTCGCCAACGCCCTCGACGACCGCGGGGTCTTCACCGCCCACTACGGCGCGACGGCCCTGGACGCGTCCGCCCTGCTGATCCCGCTGCTCGGCTTCCTGCCCGCCGACGACAAGCGGGTCCGCGAGACCGTCCTGGCGATCGCCGACGAGCTCTCGGAGGACGATCTCGTCCTGCGCTACCGCGCGTCCGAGACCGACGACGGGTTCGAGTCCGACGAGGGCACGTTCACGATCTGCTCGTTCTGGCTGGTGTCGACGCTCGTCCTGATCGGCGAGCTGGACCGCGCCCGGGCGCTGTGCGAGAAGCTGCTGTCGTACGCGAGCCCGCTGCACCTGTACGCCGAGGAGATCGACCCGCACACGGGCCGCCACCTCGGCAACTTCCCGCAGGCGTTCACGCACCTGGCACTGATCAACGCGGTCATGCAGGTGATCCGGGCGGAGAACGACGAGGAGCAGCCGCCGCTCGCCTGACCGTCCCCGCCGTGGGCGGGGCCCCCCCCCCCCCCCCCCCCCGGTGAGCAAAAACGCCCATAAATGAGATAGGGACAGCGGCGTGTTGGGGAAAAGTGTA
>NZ_JBFAUZ010000016.1:0-154471 GCF_040679555.1 Spirillospora sp. NPDC052242 | reverse complement strand
TGTCCCGGCGAGCTTCCGCCGGCCTCCGACCCGGACCTCGTCGAGCGGGCGGCCGCCGCGAAGGCCGCGCTCGGCGACCGCGTGTTCGTGCTCGGTTTCCGTTCCGACGGTCAGCGGCCCTTGGCCGTCTCGCGCGGTGCCGCGGGCGCCGGCTCCGGCGATCGGCGGGGCATCCGCAGCGTGACGGCGGTCGGCCCGGCTCCGGCGAGCGCGATCAGGCCGGCACCGACGAAGGCGGCCGGGAAGCCGTCGGTGAGCGCGGGCAGGTTCCCCGGTTCGTCCGCGCCGAAGGAGGCGGCGACGGCGGTCATCGCGGCCAGCCCCAGCGCCGACCCGACCTGGTAGCCCGTGTTCACGATCCCGGACGCGAGCCCGCCTTCCTCGGGCGCGGCCGCCGACATCGCGGTGCCCGGCGAGGGGATGAAGGCCAGCGACATGCCGAGCGCCGCGACGAGCGAGGCCGGCAGCACGTCCACCCAGTACGACCCGTCCGGACGGACGAGCGCCGCGCCGACGCCCTGCAGCGCGCGGCCCGTCAGCTCGACGGCCACGGTCCCGGCCGCGCCCGCCACGGCGGATCCGGCGAGCAGGACGACCCGGCCGGCGGAGAACAGCCGTCGTGCCCCGAAAAGGTCGGAGAGCCGTCCGCCGAGCAGGAGCAGGCCGCCGAAGGCGACGACGTAGGCGTTGAAGACCCACGACAGATTCTCCTGCGAGAAGCCGAGGTCCTCCTGCATGCGGGGGAGTGCCACCCCGATGCCGGCACCCGCTGCTCGCCGGGGCGTCGCGTCGACCGGTACGGCTGAGCCCGGCGGGAATTATCGGCCGGATGTCACATTCGGGGCGCGAAAAGTGTCTTTAGGGGGACCGCGCGTGCCCCGGGCCATGCGATGCCAGGGGAATCCGCGAACACCGTCTCGCCGAACGTCGAGGAGTAGACGATGTCGTCGCCGTCCGCCCGCACCGCCGCCGCCCGTGAACCGGCCGCGTCCGTCCCGCCCCGCTTCTACGGGCTGCTGAAAGCGTCCACCGCCTTCGTGGCGGCCTGCATGCTGCTCCAGGGAATCACCGCAGGTCAGTTGCTGGACGGCGCCGAGAACGGGAGCGAGATCCACCGGAACGCGTCCGGCATCCTCGTCGTCGCCCTCCTCGTCACGATCGTCGCGGCGTTCCTGGTGCGGCGCGGCGGCGGATCGGTGCGGCCGCTCGTCGCCGCACTGGCGACGGCCGTGTTCACCGTCGTCCAGTTCTCTCTCGGCGAGAACGGTGCGACCGCCGTCCACGTTCCGCTCGGCGTCGCCCTGATGGGCTCCGGCGCCGCGCTGGTGGCGCAGGTCTGGGGCCGGCGCGACGGAAGGTGACGCCCGCCCGGCCGGGAGGCGAGGGCCGGTGAACGCCGGATGGCGCCGCGATGACGTCTTGGATCGGCCCGCTCCGCCGTGAACAACTTCCCGAACATCGTCGTCTATTTGAGGGGTCGGACGGACGAACCGGGAAGGGAGCCATGGGGATCGACGGGCCGCGGTGGCGGACGGGCGATGTCATCGACGGGCGCTACCGGGTGGTGGGGCTGCTCGGCCGGGGCGGCATGGGTACGGTCCACCGCGTCCGGCACCTGGACTGGGGCGTCGACCTGGCGATGAAGTCCGCCAGGCCGGAACTCCTGGACGGCGGCGCGGGCGAGAAGCGGTTCGTCGACGAGGCGCAACTGTGGGTGGGGCTCGGGCTGCATCCCAACGTGTGCACGTGCCACTACGTGCGGACGGTCGACGGCGTGCCGCTGGTCTTCGCCGAGTACCTGCCCGGCGGCAGCCTGGCCGGGCGGATCGCGGACCGGAGCCTGTACGCGGGTGAGCGCGCACTGGACGGCGTCCTGGACATCGCCGTCCAGATCGCGTGGGGCCTCGACCACGCGCACCGGAGCGGCCTCGTGCACCAGGACGTGAAACCGGCCAACGTGCTGCTCGACGGTGACGGGGCGGTCAAGCTGACCGACTTCGGGCTCGCGCGGGCGTTCACGGCGCCGCCGTCCGAGGTCCCGGTGCGCGGCGCGCGGGATCACGGCACCGGGGAGACGAGCGTCCTGGTGACCACCGGCGGGATGACCCCGGCGTACGCCTCGCCCGAGCAGGCGGCCGGACGGCCCGTCGGGCGGCGCAGCGACGTGTTCGCGTTCGCGGTGGCCGTTCTGGAGATGTTCACCGGCGGTGTCACCTGGATGGTCGGCCCGGCCGCGACCGAGGCGCTGGCCGCGTACCGGCCGGAGCCGGGCCTGCCCCGGCTTCCCGATGACGTCGCCGACCTGCTCGCGCGGTGCCTCCGGACGGACCCGGCCGGACGGCCGCGCTCGATCGGCGACGTCGCGGAGGCGCTCGCGGGGATCCGCGGGCGCCTCACCGGCGGGTCCCGTCCGGCTCCGCGCGAGGTGGACCTGCGCGCCGACGAGCTGAACAACCGCGCGCTCTCCCTGCTCGACCTGGGGCGGGTCGCCGCGGCCGTGCAGGCGCTGCGGCAGGCGTTGGGCGTCGATCCACAGCACCCCGCCGCGAGCTACAACCACGCGCTGCTGACGTGGCGCGGCGGCAGGGCGACCGATGAGGACGTCCTCGCCAGGCTGGAGGGCATCCGGACGGACGGCGCGGACTCGCCGGAGGTGCGCGAGCTGATCGCGCAGGTCCGGACGGAGCGGGGGGAAGGGGACGCGCGGGACGCGGAGGGCGAGGCCCGCCCGCTGCCCTGGGCACGGCGCGACGGCGGCGTGGCCGCGCTGCTGTTCACCGGCCGGGCCACGATCGCGCTGAGCCGTCCAGCAGGGGGAAACGGGGGCGCCATCCGGGCTGTCAGCGGCGGCCCGGACGGTCTCGTCCAGTCGTGGGACCTCGACTCCGCGCGGCTGATCGGCGGCCTGCACGGCCACACCGGCAACGTCGTGTCGGTCGACGTGACACCGGACGGGCGCCGCGCGATCTCCGCGTCGGAGGACGGCACGGTGCGCGTCTGGAACCTCGACGAGAGCCGCTGCCTGCACGTCTTCGACGTCCCGCCCCCGGACCCCGAGGCGCCGGACGAGCGCGCCCTGCACCGGGCCACGGCGGCGCTGAGCGCGGACGGCCGCTGGGCCGTCTGGGGCTGCGGCGGCACCTACGTCTACTGGAATCTGCGGACCGGACGTCAGGGCCCCCTCGCCACCGGATGGAGCGGCGGCCGGGTGAGCGCGGCGGCCGCCGCCGACCGGATGGTGCTCGAGCTCGACCACCGGATCCGGGTCGTCGACCTGTCCGGCGGCGCGCCCGCGCTCGGCCGGGCCGTGGACGCATCCCTGCTCGCCGCGCTGCACCTCAGCCCCGACGGGAACCTGCTGGTCGCCGCCGAAGCGAGGGGCCCGATCCAGGTCCACGACCTGACCGGCGGCCGGAGCCCGGTGACGCTGCGCGGGCACCAGGAGAGGGCCACCGCGCTCTCGCTGAGCGCCGACGGGCGCCACCTGCTGTCCGGTTCCGAGGACGAGACCGCGCGGTACTGGGACGTCCGCACCGGCCGGTGCCTGCGGACGTTCCGCGGCCACCGGGCGTCCGTGGCCGCCGTCCTGCCGCGCGCGGCGGACGGCACCGCGCTGTCCGTCGGCAAGGACGACACGGTCCGGACGTGGCGGCTGCCGAGCGGCCGGCGTGCCGCGCTGCACCTCAGCCGTCCGCGCCCGGCGGCCGAGCTGGGCCGGGCGGAGGACCGGGTGCGGGACATGGTGGCGGGGGCCGGCCGCGCGCTGGCGGACGGCCGGGACGCGGAGGCGCTGCGGCTGCTGGGCCGGGCGCGGGCCGTGCCGGGCCACGAACGCGACCCGGCGGTCGTCCGCGCGTGGCGCCGCGCGGGCGCGTCGGCCGTCCGCACCGGGCTGCGCGGAGCCTGGCAGGTGCGGGAGTTCCCCCTCGAGTGGGGCCGCTCGCTGGTGCCGGTGGGACGGTCGGGCGCGCTGGCGCTGGGCGGCACCGGCGGGCACATCACGATCATCGACGCCGCTGGGAAGGGCGCGCCGCGCAAGGTCCGGGCGCACGGCCGCAGTGACCGGCACCCGGCGGTCGTCCGCATGCTGGTGGCGAGCGACGACGGCGGCAGGCTGCTGTCGGCGGGCGAGGACGGCGTGCTCCGGCTGTGGGACGCCGCGACCCTGGAGTGCCTGCGGACGCTCCCCGTGGACGCAGACTCGATCGCGTTCGGCGACGGCGCGACCCGGGCCGTCACCGGCGGCCCCGACGGCATCGGGCTGTGGGACCTGGACGCGGGACGGCTCGTCCGGTCCGTGCCCGCGGCTGGCGCGGCCGTCCGGGATCTGTGCTGCCATGGCGGTACGGCCTTCGCCGTGCGGAACGACGGGCGGCTCGGCGCCTGGGACCTGGCCGGCGGGCGCCCGCTGTGGGAAGTCGAGGGTGACGCCCACGGCGTCTGCGTCAGCTCGGACGGCCGGCTGCTCCTCTGCTGCGGCGGCTACGGGAACGAGCTGTCGGTCCGGGACGCGGCGACGGGGGAGCCGGTCCGGAGGTTCGATCCGGCGGCGGCGGGCGACCACGAGCCGACCGGCGCGCGGTTCTTCCCCGACGGCCGGTTCGCGATCTCGACCGGTGAGGACGGTGCGGTGCGCCTGTGGGACGTCGGGAGCGGAGAGTGCCTGCGAGTCCTGGAGAAGGATCGCGACCGGCTCTGGCGCGCGGACGTCCTGCCCGGCGGCGACGAGGTCTTCGCGTGGGGCGGCGACGACGTCGTCCGGTTCTGGGCGCTCGACTGGGAACTCGCCGCGCCCGAGTCGGCGGGGGCCTGATGCGCAACGGGATCAGCGTGTCGGTGATGATGGGGCTCGCGGCGCAGGAGGCGAAGCGAAGCGGCGCGCCCTCGGTCGGGCCCTGCCACGTCCTGATGGGGGCGACCAAGCTGGCGAGGATCGACGTGAAGCTGGTCAGCAGATTCGACCGGGCGCAGCGGGACGAGCTCGCCGGTGTGGCGCGCGTCCTGCAAGCCGCCTTCGCCGACGCGGGGCCGTCCCCGGACGTCCTGCGCAGGACGCTGCGCGTCGCGCATCTTCGCGTGGGCGCGATCCCGTCGCCGCGCGGCGCCGCGCCCCCGGCCGACCCCCTCGTCACGGCGGCGGTGGAACGGGGGCGGGAACGCTCCGGCGGCCGGGCCCTCGAGGCGGACGAACTGCTCTACGAGATGCTGACCGACCTGCCGGACTGCTGCCGGGAAGTCTTCATGGACCCGTTCGGCATCGCCGACCCGGTCGCCGCCCTCTTCCCGAACGGCCGTCCCGCCGGCCCGCCGAAGGAGGCCGCACCGGACGGGCGCGCACCGAAGCGGAACGAGCCGAAGAAGGACGAGCCGAAACGCGACCGCGCACCACGCCCCGAACCGAAGCCGGAGCCGGTCGCGACCCCCTACCTCGACAAGTACGGCCGGGACCTGACCCGGGAGGCCCGCGAGGGCCGGCCGCCCGAGCTGATCGGGCGCCGCGCGGAGCTGCGGAGCCTCGCGCGGGTGCTGGTCCGGCAGCGCAAGCCCAACGCCGTCCTGGTCGGGCCCGCCGGGGTCGGCAAGACCGGGATCGTGGAGGCGCTCGCCGCCCGCCTCGCCGCGCCCGGCGCGCCGCCGGACCTGGCCGGTTCGCGCATCGTGGAGATCTCCATGTCGACCCTGCTCGCCGGGGCGAAGTACCGGGGCGACTTCGAACGGCGCCTCGGGAAGGTGCTGAAGGAGGCGGAGGCGTCGCCGGAGGTGATCCTGTTCATCGACGAGTTGCACACGGTCCTCGGGGCGGGCCGCAGCGGGCCCGGCGACGCGGCCGACATCCTCAAGCCCGCGCTCGCCCGCGGCCGGGTGCGCTGCGTCGGCGCGACGACGCCGGAGGAGTACGCCCGCCACATCGAGCGGGACTCCGCGCTGCGGCGCCGGTTCGAGGTCGTCTGGGTCGAGGAACCGAGCCCCGAGGAGGCCGTCACGATCCTGCGGGGCCTGCTCGGCGGGCTCGCCGAACACCACGGGGTGCGCATCGAGGACGACGTGGCGCGCGCGGCGGTCGACCTGGCCGTCCGGCACCTGCCGCACCTGCGGCACCCCGACAAGGCCATCGACCTCGTCGACGGGGCCTGCGCGGCCGCCCGGATCCGCACGCTCGGACCGGACGTGCCGGGCGAGGCGGCGCTCGTCCGGGCCGAGGACGTCGCCGCGCAGGTCGCCGAGCGCGCGCGGACGCCGATCGAGCCCGCGGCGTCCGGCGAGGCGGACCGGCTGCTGCGGATGGAGGCGCACCTCGCGCGGCGGGTGATCGGGCAGGACGAGGCGGTGCGCGAGGTCGCCGAGGCGGTGCGCGCCGCCCGGGCCGGGCTCGGCGACCCGCGGCGGCCGATCGGGGTCTTCCTGCTCGCCGGGCCGACCGGGACCGGCAAGACCGAGCTGGCCAAGGCCGCGGCGGAGTTCCTGTTCGGCGACGAGCGCCGGCTGGTCGCCGTCGACATGTCCGAGTACCAGGACCGCTACACCGTCAACCGGCTGCTGGGCGCCCCGCCCGGCTACGTCGGGCACGACCGGGAGGGGCAGCTCACCGGGCCGCTGCGCGAGCACCCGCACAGCGTCGTCCTGTTCGACGAGATCGAGAAGGCGCACGAGCGGGTCCTCGACGTCCTGCTGCAGATCTGCGACGAGGGGCGGCTGACCGACGCCCGCGGCCGCCGCGTCGACTTCACCGAGACGCTCATCTTCCTGACCAGCAACCTCGCCGACCCGGCGGAGCGGCTCCGGCCGGAGCTGGTCGGCCGGCTCAGCGGCGTCATCGCCTTCCGCCCGCTGGACGCCGCCGCGCTGGGCCGCATCGTGGACAAGCTGATCGACCGGGTCCGCTCCAGGGGCGCCGCCGTCGAGCTGACGGACGCCGCCCGGCAACTGCTGGTGTTCCTCGGCCTGGACAGCCCCTCGGGCGTCCGGACGATCGAGCGCGCGATCGAACGGGAGATCGTGCGGCCGCTCGGCGGCGCGCTGCTCGCCGGACTGTTCCGGGAGGGCGAGCCGGTCCGGGTCGACGCCGCCGGCGGCGAACTCGTGCTGCGCGGCGCGGAGGCGTCCTGATGGCGGCGAGCGTGAGCCTGACCGTGGTGGCGGGCGGGCCGTCCGGACCGTCCGAGTTCGTCTTCACCGAGCGCACCACCCGCGTCCTCGGCCGCGCCTCCGACTGCGACCCCCGGCTGGACGGCGACGGGCGGGTGTCGCGGCACCACTGCCTCCTCGACGTCAACCCGCCGCAGGCGCGGATCCGCGACTTCGGCAGCCTCAACGGCACCCGCGTCAACGGCGTCAAGATCGGCCAGCGGGCCGGGACCCAGACGCCCGAGGAGGGCGCGCGGCTCGCCTTCCCCGAGCACGACCTGGCCGACGGCGACGAGATCGAGATCGGCGGCTACACGCTCCGCGTCGGCGTCCGGGGGAACCCGACCAAGGTCCTGCACCACTGCGTCCGGTGCGGCCTCGAAGTGCCCGCCGACGCCGGCGACCAGGTCTGCCCGGACTGCCGCGCGGAGCCGTCCGCCATGCTGGAACTGCTGCTCGAGCTGGCGGGCAGCGGGGAGCGGCGGTCGATCGCCGGCCTGACGCTGCTGCGCGAACTGGGCCGCGGCGGCATGGGCGTGGTGCACCTCGCCCGCGACGCGTCCGGCGCGGAGGTGGCGCTGAAGCTGATGCTGCCGAGGGCCGCCGCGGACGACACCGCCCGCCGCCGCTTCCTCAACGAGATCGAGCTGACCCGGTCACTGCGCCACCGGCACATCACCGAGCTGTACGACGCCGGGTTCGCGGACGGCGTCTTCTACTTCACGCTCGAGTACTGCCCCGGCGGCGGCGTCGACAGGCGCGGGAAGATGCCCGTGCACGAGGCGGTCCCGCTCGTCCTGCAGGTACTGGACGCCCTGGAGCACGCCCACGGGAAGGGCGTCGTGCACCGGGACCTGAGCCCGTCCAACATCCTCCTCTCCGGCGGGGACGCCAAGGTGTGCGACTTCGGCCTGGCGAAGGCGTTCGACGCGCACGGCCTGAGCGGGCTGACCCGCACCGGCACGACGGCCGGCAAGCCGTACTTCGTTCCGCGCCGCCAGGTGGTGAACTTCCGCGAGGCGTCCCCGGAGCTCGACGTGTGGGCCGCCGCGGCGTCCCTGTACGCGATGCTGACCGGCCGTCCGCCGCGCCGATTTCCCGCCGGCGCCGACCCGTGGCTGCACATCCTGCAGTCCGACCCGGTGCCGATCCGCGAGCGGGCGCCCGCCCTGCCGTCCGGTCTGGCCGAGGTCGTCGACCACGCGCTCACCGAGCGTCCGCGGATCGGCTTCCAGACCGCGCGCGAACTCCGCCGAGCCTTGGAACCGTACGCGGGGTAGCCCGCCGTCCCCGGGCGACCCGTGAAGGGGCTCGCGGGTTCACGGCGCGGCCCGCTCGGGCGTACCGACCCGATCGGCCGCGGACGAACGCGTGCGGATCAGGACGAGGCCGTACCACGCGATCCAGCCGACCCACAGCAGCCATCCGGCCAGACCGAGGAGGCCGGGGTCGTCGAAGACCGCCGGGAGCAGGACGGCCGAGGCGAACTGGAGCCCGGCGGCGGCGAAGCCCAGGACGGCGTGCGCCAGCGACCATGCCTCGCCGCGGCGCCGTTCGACCGGCCACAGCGCCGCGGTCGCGGCGGCGCCGATCACGGTCGCCAGCAGCCACACGAACGGACCCGTCGCGCTGGTGAGCCGAACCATCCCGCTGCGGTCACCGAAGAAGTCGGCGACCTCTCCGGTGGGTGCGCCGATGAGGGGAAGTCCGGCCGGGGCGAGCACGAGGTTGGTGCCCAGGAGCAGGGCGGCGAAAGCGATCGCGGCCCAGCCGCCGATACGGGAGGCAACATCGACGTCTACTCCACCTTCGTCAACGAACGCCGCTGGACGCCCGACCGGATCGAACAGTGGTGGCGAGACGCACTCCCACGCGAACTGCTCAAGGAAAACGCGGCCCGGTAACCCGACGGCGTCCCGAAAGCATCGAATTGTTCTGACACAATCCCGCGCGCCGCTTTGGCGATCCCGACCGAAAGGGCAGGGCTCGCCGGTCATGAGTGACCGCGGTCATGACCGGCAGTCCTCATTCGGTCAAGATCTTGCCGTCGTCATTCGGATGGTCGACGCTCTGGTGGTCGCCACACGCCCGCCGTCCGACCGAACGGAACCTCCATGGCCATCAGATCATCGGTTCGGGCCCGCGGGGGCATGCGCACCGCAATCGTGACGGCCGCCGCGGCGGCGTTGCTGCCGACCGCGGCTCCCGCGAGTGCGGCCGCCCCGACCCCCGCCGCTCCGGCCGCCGCGCCCACGCCCATCGATCTCAGCCTGGTGGACGACTACTCGAAGTTCACCGAGGACGACAACACCGCCATCGCGGCCCACGCCAAGGCCCTCATCGACGCCGCGCCGAGCGGCGCCAACCTCCGGCTGCCGCTGTACTACTTCACCCAGCAGAGCATCGTGGACGCCCTGAAGAACGCGCGCGTCCGCGGCGTCAAGGTCAAGATCGTCATCAATGGCAGTGAGATCGGGATGCCGCAGTACAAGAGCCTGACGGCCCCGTTCGAGCCCTCGCCCGGCGCGGCGAAGATCAAGCTGGACGTGGTGACCTGCGGTCAGCGGGTCCAGGACGCCGCGGGCGGTTTCCCGACCCAGAGCGGCCGTTACATCTCCGACCGCGGTTGCATCGCCGACCGTCAGCGGGGCGATCACTACTCGCGCATGCACAACAAGTTCATGACGATCGACAAGGTCGAACTGTCGGGCGGAGGCATCGCGCAGAACGTCGTCTACGTCGCCTCGGCCAACCTCCACGAGTGGACCTCCTACGAGAGCGCCATCACGGTGCGGGACCAAGGGCTGCACACGTTCTATGCCAAGTACTTCGACGACATGTACGCGCTCGCCACGGGGAACCTGGAAGAGGACAACCACAACTACGGAAAGACCCGCAAGACGGCCGACGGAAAGTACGAGCTCTACACTTTCCCGCGCAAGGAGGCCGACGGCCAGGCCTTCACCAGTGGCTCCAGAGATCCGGTCGTGGCGAAGATCAAGGCGGCCGAATGCTCGCCCGACACCACCACCGACGTCATCAACGTGGCGAACGCCAGGGTCGCCCGGGCGCCGGTCGCGGACGCGCTGATCGCCGCGGGCAAGCGCGGCTGCACGGTCCGGGTGGTCACCGGCGACACCCGGTACAAGGACGAAGAAGAGACCGACCGGACCTATGAGGCGGTCCGGAAACTCGCGAACAGCCAGTACATCACCGGCGGCGTCAAGGTCTGCGGGCCGGAGAACGGCATCGCCTGGATGCACGAGAAATTCATGCAGATCAGCGGGGGAACGTCGGCCGGGCTCTACGTGGGCAGCCACAACCTCACCTATCAGGCGCTGCGCCAGCAGGACGAGAACATCCTCCGGATGGTCGACTCTCCGCTGAACGCGGGCTACACCCAGCGTTTCGAGCGGCTCCACGCCTACTGCCCGCCGGTGCTGCTGACGCCGGACGTCCTTTCCGGTGGGGCGGAAGCCGGCGCTGTCGAAGAGGTCTGGTAGCGGGACCGCCGATCAACGTGCGTCGTGCGGCGGCGACGACGTGCGCGGGCCGGGGTCACTCTCGGGCGGCGAAGTCGGGCGGGGCATAGGCGACGTCGGGGCGCCTGTAGTAGCGCATGACCTGCGCGCCGACGAGGAAGGCGCCCCGGCCGGCGCCGATGAGGGTGAGCACCTCGTTGAACGTGGCGGCCGCCCGGCCCGCCTCGATCGGCCGTCCGGCGGGGGGGTGCGGGGGTCGCAGTCTTCTCGCGCATTAGCGTCGGCCCGGTGGCGATGCCGTGTTCGTCGATCGGGAACGATCCCAGGACGATGTCGATCTCACCGTCGCGCAGCCACTGCATGGGGTCGACGATCTGCGCCTCGCGGAGCCGGACGTCGCAGTCGGGGTGACGTTCCCGGAACGGTTCGGCGGCCCCGATGAGCCGGGCGGACCTCCTCGTACAGCCGTTGCCCGACCGCGGTCAGCTCCACGCGACGGCCGGTGCGGGTTGAACAGCGGCACGTTCGTCCGGCGTTCGAGTTTGGCGATGGTCTGGCTGATCCGGGCGGGTGGACACGTGCAGCCGCTCGGCGGTGCGCCCGAAGTGCAGTTCCTCGGCCAGGGCGAGGAACGCCTCCAGCTCATGTCTTTCCAGCATGGCCACCCTCGTTAAGTCTCGCTTCACGATCCTTGCGCAGGTGCTCATTGATGCCCCCTCGTCCGGAGCACGAGTGTGGACCGCATCGACGAACCGGACGGCGACCGCGAGGGGCGCCCGGTCACACTCGCGGCGGCTCGTTCGTCATGGCTGCGAACCCAACGACGAAGCGGAGTGGAAAGATGGGCGATACCGAGATTCACGGCACGGTGGCCGACGGTTTCGAGGCGGTGCGCGAGGAGTTCGCCGCCGTGGTGGCCGAGGAGGACGGCGAGTCCGGCGCGCAGCTGTCGGCGTACGTCCGCGGCCGGCGGGTGGTCGACCTGTGGGCCGGGGACGGGGTCGCCGGCGACACCCTGACCGGCGTCTACTCCTCGACCAAGGGCGCGGCCACGCTGGTGGCGGCGCTGCTGGTGCAGGACGGCGCCCTCGACGTGGACGAGCCCGTGGCGCGGCACTGGCCGGAGTTCGCCGTCGCGGGCAAGGACCGGATCACCCTGCGGGACGTGCTGTCGCACCGGTCCGGGGTGATCGGCGTCGACGGCGGTCTGACGGCGGCCGAGCTGGCCGACGACCGGGTGATCGCCGAACGGCTCGCGGGGCAGCGTCCGTACTGGCGCCCGGGCACGGCCTGCGGCTACGGCGGGTTCGTGTCGTTCGCGATCCTGGGGGAGGTGGTCCGCCGGGTCACCGGGCGGACGCTGCAGGAGACCTTCGAGGAGCGGATCCGCGCCCCCTACGACCTCGACATGCACCTCGGCCTGCCCGCCGACCTGGAGGACCGCTACCGGGAGATCCGGCCGGGTCTGGCGAGCCCCGAGGAGCTCGCCGCCTTCTGGGCGAACGTCCCCGGCCCGCACAGCATCACCGGGATCGGGTACGGCCTCGATTCCACCCCGCCGCTGGACCAGGTCGGGTTCCTCAACACCCGGCGCGTGCGCGAACTCGGCCAGGCGTCCGCGGGCGGCGTCGGCAACGCCCGCGGCCTGGCCGCCATGTACGCGGCGGCGGTGTTCGGGCTGGACGGCCGCGCGCCGCTGCTCAAGCCCGACACCATCGGCGAGTTCGCCATGCTCCACTCGACGGACGGCGACCTGGTGACCGGCCCGCAGGGCCACTACGCGCTGGGCTTCCAGGCCAAGGGCCTGCGCTACCCGTTCCTGAGCGCGCTGTCGTTCGGTCACGGCGGCTCCGCGGGCGCGGAGTCCTTCGCCGACCCGCTCCACGGCATCGCGTTCGGCTACACGCGCCGCCGCTTCTCCTTCAACTGGTCCTACCCCGAACACGACCGGCTGGCCGCCGCCGTCCACCGCGCGGCCACCGCGTCCTGAGGAGTTCCCCGATGACCTCGCACGCTCGATCCCGCCCGGATGGGGGCGGGAAGACGAACCTCGCGCTGGTGGTGATCGCGGCCGCGCAGCTGCTGATCGTGATGGACGGCACCATCGTGACCGTCGGCCTGCCCGTGATCGGCTCCGGCCTGGGCATCGCACCGGCCGATCTCGACTGGATCCTGACGTCCTACGCGCTGGCGTTCGGCGGGATGCTGCTGGCCGGCGGCCGCGCCGGGGACCTGTTCGGCCGCCGCCGCCTGTTCCGGGCCGGGCTGGTGGTGTTCCTGCTGGCCTCCCTGCTGGGCGGGATCGCCCAGGACGGCGCCACGCTGATCGCCGCGCGCGTCCTGCAGGGCGTGGGCGGTGCGATCATCGCCCCCGCCGCGCTGTCGCTGCTCGCCGACACCTTCCCCGCGGGCCCGGAGCGCAACAAGGCGCTGGGCGTGTACGGGGCGATGGGCGGCCTGGGCTCGGTGGTCGGCCTGCTGCTGGGCGGCGCGCTCACCGAGTACCTGGGCTGGCGCTGGATCATGTTCATCAACGTCCCCATCGCGCTGGCGGTGCTGGTGGGAACGCTCGTCCTGGTCCCGGGCACCCGGGAACGCGGCGGCATCGACCTGCCCGGCGCGATCACCGTCACCCTCGCCCTCGGCTCCCTGGTGTACGCGATCAACCGGGCCGGATCCGACGGCCTGGCCGACGGCCAGACCCTGGCCTTCGGCGCCCTCGCCCTGGTGCTGGGGGTCGCGTTCGCCGTCATCCAGCGCAGCGTCCGCGCCCCGATGCTCCCGGCCGGGGTGCTGGCGGACCGCGGCCGGCTCGGCGCCAACCTGGTCATGCTGCTGATGGGCGCGGGCCAGCTGGCCACCTTCTACTTCCTCACGCTCTACATGCAGTCGATCAAGGACTACTCGCCCATGGTCACCGGGCTGGCCTACCTGCCGTTCGCGATCGGCATCGGCATCGGCTCCGGAGCCGTCGGCCCCCGGCTGCAGGCCCGCACGTCCCCCCGCACCGTCCTGGCCGCCGGCATGGCGGTGGCCGCCGCCGCGATGGTCTGGTTCAGCCTGCTCACCCCGGACCAGAACGCCCTCGCCGTCCTCCTGCCCGCCCAGCTGGTCGCGGGCATCGGCCTCGGCATCGGGTTCGTGGCCGCCACGATCGGCGGCGTCCAGGACGTCGCCCCCAAGGACTCGGGGATCGCCTCCGGCCTCATCAACACCAGCCAGCAGATCGGCGGCGCCCTGGGCCTCGCCGCCCTCGCCAGCGTCGCCGTCACCGCCACCGAGGGCCGTCCCGCCGGGACGCCGCTTGCGGAGGCGCTCACGCACGGCTACACCGCCGGCCTGCTCGGCGCGGCCGCGTTCTACCTGGCCGCCGTTCTCAGCGCCGTCGTGCTCATGCGGCCGCGCTCCGACCGCGACCGGCCGTCGACCACGCCCGAGCAGACGGCCGAGAAGGCGGCCGTCCCCGAGCGGTGACCCGGCCGCGGACCGGTGCCGATCACCGGTCACATCCAGACCCCGCCGACCGTCAGAGATGCGACGCATCACTGAAGACCGAAAGGAAACCCGTCATGACCACCACCACGATGAACGAGTCCGAGTCCCGGCTGCCCAACCCCGCCGTGCTCGTCCCCGAACTGGGCCAGGTCGGCCAGGCGCTGTTCAAGGCCGTCGGCAACGGCTCGATCCCGCAGACCACCATCGGCCTGGTGCAGCTGCGCGCGGGCCAGCTCGTCGGCAACACCTACCTGACCGTCCTGCACACCGGGAACCTGCGCAAGGCCGGCGAGACGGAGGAGCGCATCACCGCCGTGGCGTCCTGGCGGGACGCGCCGTACTTCACCGACGCCGAACGCGCCGCGCTGGCCCTGGTGGAGGCCGTCCTCACCCCCGCCGCGCACGGCGAGCGCGTCCCCGACGAGCTGTACGCGCGGGCGTCCGCCCACTATGACGACAAGGCCCTCGCCACCCTCACCATGGCGATCGGCCAGGTCTGCTTCTTCATCCCCCTCGCCCTCGTCGGCAAGCCGCTCCCGGGCGTTTCGCCCGCCGAGCAGTGGAGGCGGTGACCTGACCGTCCGCTGAACACGCCTGCCTGTGCGGCCGCCCCACCGGGCGGCCGCACAGGCAGACCTGTCTCGGACGGCCGCCGATTCACCGAGTCGTCACCCGCCGTCGTCCGGTAGGCGGGATACTGCCCGTTCCGGATCCCCTTCCGACCCTCAGGAGGCATCGTTGATCTACGGGGTGGACGTCGCGAGCTACCAGGGGAACCCCGACTGGAAGGCCGTCTACGCCGACGGGATCCGGTTCGCGTTCTCCAAGGTGACCGAGTCGACCGGTTACACGAACCCGACCTGGGCCCACAACCGCGCCGGGATGCTCGCCCTCGGCGGCGGCTTCCTGCCGGGCGCGTACCACTTCCTGCACGGCGGGGACGGCGCCGCCCAGGCGCGGTACTTCCTCGATAAGGCCGGCGACGTGTCCGCCTTCGCCGTCGCGCTGGACGTGGAGGCGTCCGGCGCGGACGCGGCGACCGCCCGAGCCTGGGTGGCCGAGTTCAAGGACCGCACGGGCGGCCACCCGGTGATCGGCTACTACCCGCGCTGGTACTGGGAGCAGACCGGACGCCCGGACCTGGGCTTCTTCGACACGATCTGGCAATCGCACTACGTGTCCGGGACGGGATCGCCGGAATCGCTGTACGCGAAGGTGCCCGCCTCGTGGTGGACGTCGTTCGGCGGAGAGCCGATCTCGATTCTGCAATTCACCTCCAGCAGCACGGTGCAAGGCATTTCGGGCCGCTGCGACGCCAACGCCTACCGCGGCGGCCTCGCCGAACTCAAGGCGCTCGCCCTCGGGCAAGAAGACGACATGCCCGAATATGTGAGCGTCGGGACGACCGCCCCGCAGGATCTCCCGCCGAACGAGTGGGTCACCGTCGACTTCGGCAAGGAGTACGCCGACGGTTCGCACCACCACGAGGACCAGGGCGGCCCGTCGATCGTGATCGGGCCCGCCCGCTACGCGCTGATGGCGAACATCCGTGTCACCGGGCTGCCGAAGGGCGTCGCACTGCAGGCCCGCGCGATCGAGAACGCCGAGGACGGGTCCGGGTACGAGGCCGGCCCGATCGCCGAGTACACCGCGAGTGACGGCGACACGTTCGTCCACTACGCACTTCCGGCCGACACCGTCCGGGCCGGTCACCGCGTGCGGTTCCAGGTCGTCCAGTACGGGACGGCGCCCGCCCGGATCGTCGGCGGTACCGCGAAGGCGTTCGCCTGGCCGGATCGACGGTGAGAGAAAAGGATCGAAGAGCTCCCCATCGCCCTGTGAGGCTGAGCATTCCACGAACCGGGGCGAACCGCTGGGACGATCGGCCGTCCGTTCAGGGGTTCGGGGACGTGGCCTCGCGGTCGGGACGGAGCGGTGAGGTGCGGGCCAGGTAGTCCTCGATGAGTGCGAGCACCTCGTCGTGGCCGTCGGTGATGCCGATCGCGCCGTCCATGGACAGGATGCGGGCGAGCGCGGCGGCCAGGACGGTCACGGCTGCGGGGCTCGGCCCGCCGGGGACGCCGCCGGGCCGGTCGCCGCGGACCCGCTCGATGATCTCCTGCTGCCGCAGCCGGAACCTGCGGGTGTAGTCGGCCAGTTCGGTGCGGACGGCCGGCCGGTGGTTGGCCAGGGCGATGAACTCGACGGTCAGGGCGCTGTTCTGGGGCTCGCTGCTGACCTGCCACAGGGCGCGCAGCGGATCGTCGGCCCGTGCGGCGTCCTCCAGCCGCCGGAGGGTGGCCTCGGCGCCGCGCCGGAAGACGGCCAGGAACAGTTCGTCCATCGTGCGGAAGTGGTAGTAGACGAGGGCCTGGTTGACGCCCGCCTTCGCGGCGACCTTGCGGGTCGTGACCGCGGCGTACCCCTCGTCCAGCATCAGCCGCGTCGCCGCCTCGAGCAGTGCGGTCCGGGTCTTGGAGTCCCTGGCCGGTGGGGTATCGCTCATGTCGCCCTCGATCGCGAAGTGGGACGGATCCGCCGGTGCGCGGCACCACGGTCACTGTATCGGGGCCTTGACCCGGGCGATGGGCCGGTGTTAGGCATGTGCCTAAGAAAGGTTTAGGCGACTGCCTAAGAAGGCGATGCCCCTGCCGGGCGCGTCCGTCGCCGGCATCTGAGAGGTGAGGGATGACCGTGAGGTTCACCGCGCTGGAGCCGTTCGGTGTCGAGGTCACCGGCGCGTCCGGCGGACGGCTGGTCGATCGGCGCGCCGCGGACGAGTGCCGGGCGGCCCTGGAGGAGCACGGGGTGGTGGTCTACCGCGAGCTCGACATCGGGGACGACGACCTGGTCGCCTTCACACGGCTGCTGGGGGAGCCGCTCGTGGCCAAGACCAGCGAGCACCGGCATCCCGAGATCGACACGATCACGCTGGACCCGGGGAGGACGAACGCCGCGCTGGCGGCCATCCGGCGGGGCAACTTCCACTGGCACATCGACGGGGCCACCATCGACGTTCCGCAGAAGGCCACGCTGCTCACCGCCCGGGAGGTCGACCCGGCGGGCGGCGACACCGAGTTCGCCAACACCTTCCTCGCCTACCGGGAGCTGCCCGAGGCGGAGAAGGCGCGGCTGGACGGCCTTCGGGTGGTGCACAGCTTCGCCGCGGCGCAGCGGCGGGCCAACCCGGACGCCTCCGAGCGGGAGGTCGCCGCGTGGGAGCGGGTCTCGTCCAGGATCCACCCGCTGGTGTGGACGCGCGGGAACGGGCGCAGGTCGCTGCTCGTGGGCGCCACCGCGGGCGAGGTCGTCGGGCTCCCGGCCGAGGACGGACGGGCGCTGCTCGACCGGTTGACCGCATGGGCGACGCAGCCGCGCTTCGTCCTGCGGCACCGCTGGCGGCGGGGCGACCTGGTCATCTGGGACAACACCGGGATGCTGCACCGGGCCATGCCGTTCGAGCCGACGTCCCGGCGGCTGATGCACCGCACCACCCTCGTCGGTGAAGAGGCGGTGGCCTGAGATGACCGGCGAAGAGTTCGAGGCGCTGCGGCGCGACGTCCGGTACCTCAAGGACCGGGCGGAGATCCTGGACTGCGTCGCCCGCCACGCGCGCGGCTGCGACCGCCACGACGAGGACCTGATCGGCAGCGCCTACCACCCGGACGCGGCGGACGAGCACGGGTTCGCCGTCAACTCCGGCGCCGACTACGCCGCCTGGGCCAATCCCGCGCACGCGACGACGTCGCGGACGCACCTGCACAACATCACCACCCACACCTGCGAGATCGACGGGGACGTCGCGCACTGCGAGAGCTACTCGCTCGTCGTGCTGCTGGGCAAGGACGGACGCACCGCGCAGATCATCAACGGCCGCTACCTCGACCGGCTCGAGCGGCGGGACGGCCGGTGGCGCATCGCGCTGCGGCGCTCCACCGTCGAGGCGATGTTCACCGCCGACGCCTCGGTGCTGAAGTCGTCCTTCTTCACCGGCCAGGGATATATGAGGGGCACCCGCGACACCGGCGACCTGTCCTACCGGCGCCCGCTGCTGCTGGACGACCCCGCCCCGGCCCGCTGGTCGGACGAGGCGGGGGAGAAGCCGCGATGACGGGTCCCCGCCGCGGAACCTCCCTGCCCCCGACGACGCCCCCGACGACGCCCCCGACGACGCCCCCGACGACGAAGGACTCCCCATGCGCATCGGCCTGACCGGCGGCGCCGCGACCCCCGACAAGATCATTGAGCAGGCGAAGCGGGCCGAGGCCGACGGCTTCGCCTCCCTCTGGTACGCCAGCGTCGTCACCGGCGACCCGCTGGCCCCCATGGCCGCCGCCGGGCGGGAGACCTCGGCGATCGAGCTCGGCACGGCCGTCCTGCAGACCTACCCCTGCCATCCGCTGCTGCAGGCCAACCGCGCCGCCTCCGCCGCCGCCACCATGGGACGTCCCGGGCTGACCATCGGCATCGGCCCGTCCCACGAGCCGATGGTCCGCGACGTCTACGGCATGTCCTACGACCGGCCCGGCCGCAACACCGAGGAGTACATCCGGATCCTCACCGCCCTCCTGCGCGGCGACGACGTCGACTTCCAAGGCGAGGACTGGTCGACCCGCAGCGCCGGCCGGATGGCGCCCGTCACCCACCGCGTGCCGGTGCTGCTGTCGGCGCTGTCGCCCCGGCTGCTGCGCGTGGCCGGTCAGTACGCCGACGGCACGATCCTGTGGATGGCGCCCGTGAAGGCGGTCGCCGAGCACATCGCGCCCCGCATCCACGCCGCGGCGACGGCCGCCGGACGTCCGGCGCCGCGCATCGTGGCCGGGCTCCCCGTCGCCGTCCACGACGACGTCGCCGAAGCCCGCGAAGCGGTCGCCGCGACCGCCGGAGCGTACGCCGGGATGCCCAACTACCGGCGCGTCATGGACCTCGGCGGCGCGTCCTCGCCCGCCGAGGCCGCCCTGGTCGGCGACGAGACGTCCGTCCGCAAGCAGCTCCAGTCGCTCCTGGACGCCGGAGCCACCGACATCTGGGTCAACATCGTCGCCGTCGGTCCCGACCACGCCGCCTCCCGCCGCCGCACCCGCGACCTCCTCCGCGAACTCGCCACCCCGCCCGACCGGCAGGCGGCGGGCACCTGAGCGGGCGGCGGCGCGTCACGCGGGGGACGCGGCGCGGAGGCGCAGTTCCCGTTTGAGGATCTTGCCGCTGGCGTTGAGGGGCATCTCGGGCAGAACGGTGACGGTCTCGGGCACCTTGTACTTGGCGAGCCTCGCCAGGCAGCGGGCACGGATGTCGTCCGGGGTGACGGCGGCGCCGTCGTGCAGGGTGACGTAGGCCGCGACGGTCTCGCCCCAGTGGTCGTCCGGGCGGCCGACGACCGCGACGGACGCCACCCCGGGGCAGTCGGCGATCACCTGGTCGTCACCGGCCCGGCGTCCCGGCGCTCGCGCTGGGTGGCCGACGGGCCGAGCACCGCGCGCCCTCCCGGGCTTCCGCCCCGTGGACTCAACGTGTCCTCCTCGTCCGTCCGAATACGCTCGCGAACGCGCGTCCTACTCGCGCTCGCGGAGTTCACGCTTGAGAATCTTTCCACTGGCGTTCGTGGGCAGCGAGTCCACGAGCCGGAACTGCGCGGGCACCTTGTACTTGGCGAGCCTGGCCGCGCAATGGGCCGCGAGCTCCTCCTCCGTCACCCGGGATCCCGGGACGACCTGGACCCAGGCCCGGCCGATCTCGCTCCAGTGGTCGTCGGGGACGGCCACGGCGGCGCTCTGCACGACGGCCGGATGCTCGGCGAGGACCGACTCTATCTCGATGGGATAGATGTTCTCCCCGCCGCGGACGATCATGTCCTTTTTCCGGCCGTGCAGATACAGATAACCGTCCTCGTCGAAATAGCCCATGTCGCCGGCGCGGAACCAGCCGCCGCGGGTCGCGCGCTCGGTTTCCTCCGGCATGTCCAGGTAGCCGTCGAACAGCATGTCGCTCCGGGTCGCGATCTCTCCGACCTCGCCGGCGGGGACCTCGTTGAGGTCGTCGTCGACGATCCGCAGCGCCACCCCGTACGCCGGCCTGCCGATCGAGGCGAGCAGCTCCGGGCGCCCGTCGAGCGCCCGGCGATGCTCCTCCGGGCTCATGACGGCCTGGAGCCCGGCCTCCGTGCCCGCGCCGAACGCCTGCAGGAAATCGCACCGGAACGTGTCCATCGCACGGCGCAGAAGCGCCGGGGACATCGCCGACGCGCCGTAGTACATGAGTTCGAGCCGCTCGTACTCGTGGTCGTGCACGTCGTCGAGCTGCAGCAGCATGCTGATCATCGTGGGGACCGGGAACACCGCCGTGAGCCGGTCCGCCGCGAGATGGTCCAGCGTCACCCGCGGGTCGAACTGCGGGACGATCAGCGACGTCGCGCCGCGCGCGATCCCGGCCAGCAGGCCGCAGATGCCGGTGATGTGGAACGCGGGCGCCGCGGTGTAGCGGACCTCTCCCGGACGGAGCCGGGTACTCGATGATCTGCTCGGTGACGATCGCCTTCATCATGCGCTTCGCGCAGTGTCAACGAACGCGTCGACGTCGGCGAACGGGCGACGCGCGGGCGCGGCTGCTGCGAGCAGCCGCCGTAGAGCCGGCTCGAAGGGCTCGCCGAGCCCGGAGCACCTCGTCTCATCGACCGGGCGTCTGCGAACGCAGGCGGTCCGCGTGCCGCGACTGATTGTCCAGCGCGCGATGCGGAAACGTCTCGATGACCTCCAGTTCGGCGGCGGTGAACCGGCGCAACTCGGTCAAGGCGTCGGTCACGATCGGCCCCCAGATTCTTCCTCCTCGGCGGCTTCGTGCGCCCGGTCGGTCAGGTGGACCAGGACGCGCCGCCGGTCCGCGGCGTCGCGTACCCGCCGAGCGAGACCGGCCCGCTCCAGCCGGTCGATGGCGGTGGTGGCCGCACCTCCGGTCAGTCCGGCGGCGACCGCCAGTTCGCTCGCGGTCAGCGGGCCGCGGGCGGTCAGCCGGCTCAGGCACCGCAGGTCGGTGCGGTTGACGCCCAGGCGCCGGGCCGCCAGCTCATCGATCAGATCGGTGGCGTCCCGCAGCTCCTGGACCGCCCGGGCGATGGCGCCGACCGTAGATTCCTTTGACAATCTAATCCTTCGACGGCTCGATGTTCGTCCACACCGTGATGACCGCCCGCGGCCCCGAAGGCCGCGGCGTGGGCTCGATCCTGCTGGCCCACGCCGAGCACCTCGCCAGAACGCACGGCGCCCCCGCCCTGGCCCTGGACCACTGGGCGGACAGCCCCGAACTCGCGCGCATCTACGACGAGCACGGCTACGTCACGGTCGCCGAATACACCGACGGGCACGAGGGAAACGCCGTCCGCAACCTCGTACGCGTCCGCCGCCTCGATATCGGAAAGTTGCACCCTTCGGCGTCCTGACCCATAAAAGCCGCTTCATCACCCTTCGGTGTCAGAAGCTCGACCATATGGTTTCGATGTTCAGGACTCGGTTGCTCCGCCGCATCAGGACTCTTTCCGTGGCGGCGAGAATGCCGGCGGAGAGCAGGACGGCGTTGAGCCACGGCGGCAGGCTGACCGGGGACCTGAACGATCCGACATGGTCGGCGACCAGCGAAATGCCGGTGACGATCTCGAGCGCCTGCGGGACGGCAAGGACGAGGTTGACCACCAGGATCGCGATGGCGAGGGCGCCGATCGTCCGGCTCAGCCGCGGATGCCGGCGGGCCAGCCTGCCGCGCAGGTCTTCGGCGGTCCCGGCCACCGGGGTGAGAGGCCGTTCCGGGCCGGAATCGAGGACCAGGTGCGCCCGCGTGACCCCGTACATCGAGGCCTTGACCTCGATCGTTCCGTCCGGGACCGCGAACGCCGCCGGGACGTCGCTCTTCTCCTGCCAGGCGCCGTCCAGGTACAACTCGGCCACCCAGCCGACGTCCTTCATGGTGACGTCCACCGTCCAGGTGCGGCCGGGACCGTCCGGCCCGTCGTGGACGATCGTGTAGAGCGAACGGTGGAGCATCTCTCTGCGCCGGAACGGGCGGAGCCGTCTCCCGTCTTCCGCACCGTCCTGCTCGGGCGTGGACGTACTTCGGCGGAAGAGGCCCATGAAGCGATCCACAGTCCCTCCCTTCCTGCCGGAGACACGGCCTTGAAGCGCCAAGCCGAACGCCTTCGAGCGTCGGCGGCGTGTGCTCGCTGCGTTCTTCCCCGCTGAGCACGCCGGTCACCTCCCGCCCGGGGACGAGCACGACCATCGCCCATGAAGCCGCTCGGTTGCCCCAGGCAAAACCGTGGCCCCCGACCTGGCGGGTCGGGGGCCACGGGCGCGGTTACGGACGGACGGGTCAGCGCCTCACGGCGTTGAACGCGTCAACGATGCCCGCGCCGTAAAAGCCGTTGTGGCGCTTCGAGCCCTCGCAGGCGTGCGTGGCCACGACTTCCTCGAACGAGCCGTCCGCCTGCTTGACGTACCGGGTGTAGGTGTACGAGCCGCTCGGCGGGCACGCGGTCGCGGTCGCGGTGCGGGTCAGGATCGACCGGACGGCCGCCGGGGGCAGGGTGAGCCCGCCGTTGGCCCGGTCGCGCTTGCCGTACCTGCTGACGATCAGTGCCGCGACGCCCGCCGCATGCGGCGAGGCCATCGAGGTGCCCTGGATCGACTGGTAGTACCCGCAGACGCCGCCCTTGCAGCTGCGCACCACCCGCGGGGTGTTGGGCGTGCCGTCGGCGTTCAGCTCGCCCCGCTCGCGCGCGATCGACTCGGGGTAGGCGGCCCAGATGCCGGCCTTGTCGTCGATCTTCCGGTCGGCGGTGTCGTACTTGTCGCCGCCGGGAGCGGCGACCGCGATGTAGCCGTTGCCGTAGCTGGAGTAGTAGGCCTTGCGCTCGCTGATGCCGGTCGAGGAGACCGGGATGACGTGGTCGCCTTCCCCGGGCAGCGAGAGGCAGCTCGGCGGGATCGTGCGCTCGTAGGGCTGCTCGCCGGGCTCGGACGCGAAGTCCGGGCTGGTCGCGTCGATGTTGGTCTTGGTGTAGTCGATCGCCTCGTTGCCCGCGGCGCCGACCAGGGTGACGCCGTGCCGGTGCGCGAAGTTCAGCGCCCGGTTCGCCGCCTTGATGATCGTCTGCTGCTCGGCCTGGTCGGCGGGGGAGTCCGCCGGGTTGTTCGCGCAGTTGAAGAGCCACGGGTCGATGTAGTAGCTCATGTTGACCACGTCGATGCCGTGCTTGCCCGCGTAGGTGAGCGCGTCCACCGTGGGCTGCAGGAAGAAGTAGCCGGAGTCCTGGCCCGCGCGCAGGTTGACGAGGGACACCTCGGGGGCGACGCCGGCCATGCCGAGACCGTTGCGGGGCGAGGCGATCGTCGAGGCGACGTGGGTGCCGTGCTCGTTCTCGTCCACGTCCGCCGGGTCGTTGCAGGACTTGTCCGGCTCGTCGGCGCAGGGACCGTCGACCTCCGCGCCGTTGGCGTCGACCGGGACGTCGGTGGTGAAGTTGCGGCTCAGCGCCCGGTTGAAGTTGGGCTCGATGTCGGGGTGGGAGCCGTCGATGCCGGTGTCGATGACGCCGACGGTGACACGCCGGTCACCGGGCTCGACCCTGTACGAGCCCTTGGCCGTGGCGTGGATCTGCTTCATGTCCCACTGCAGGCCGGCGAGGGGCTCCTCGCCCTTCTTCGCGCCCTTGACGGCGGTGCTGCCGGTGGTCTGGCCCCGGCCCTCCTTCTCCACGGCGAACTGCTCGGTGACCTTCCCGGTCTTGGGAGCCCGGCCGATCACCCGGTTGGCGGCCGCGCCGTCGAGGGCGCCCTGCCGCCGGGCCTGCGCCGCGAATCCGGTGTCGGTGGACCGGACGGTCGCGACACCGACGTCGGTGTTCTCGCGGACGATCGTCCCCCCGGCCGCCTCGACGGCGGCGCGGGCATCGGTGAGCGAGACGCCGTCCTTGTAGAGGACGACGTACTCGGAGGCTTGGCCGGACGCCTGGTTCGGCAAGGCCGAAGCTGGAACCGCCAGCGCGGTCGTCGCGGTGACGACGGCGCAGGCAGCGATGATCAAGGTACGCCGCAACGCACAACCTCCTGGCAAAAGATGGCGATACGCCCGAAATATGGGGGCGAGCCAGGAGACGTTACGGCGGTGACTGTTGAGGCTTGCGTACGGATGTATAACGAAATGAGGGAGTTTCGGTTCGGGTGTCGGACGGCCGGCGCGTGCGCCTCGCCGGCACCGGCTCGGACGGTTCGACGATTTCTCTGAGGCCCGCCGATTTGTGTCCGTTGCCGGGGGCTATGGTCCGCTTTTGCGGAGGTCGTTGATCTTGATTACAGGGCCAAGACACTTTTCGGCTGCATTCCGCCGCACCTTGTTTCGCGGCTCGTCGAGCCCGCCGCACGGCCTGGACGCGGGACCGTCCTGCTGCTCCGCGAGGCCATCGGATTCTGATCCGCCCGTCGGCGGGTCACTCGGGGGAGCCGGTCTCCTGCCGGGTGCGGTAGGCGCGCTGCCTGCACGCCCGCGAGCAGTACTTGCGGGGACGTCCGGTCGCGGTTTCGGGGACGGCGGCGCCGCACACGGGGCACGCGGGTGCGTCCGTAGTTTCGTCACCGGCCCTTGTGACGAAAGTTTCGTCACGGGGGTCGGGCGGCCCGCCGGGTGCGGAAAGGGCCGCGGCCAAGCAGTCGAGGACGCGCTCGAGCCCGTACCGGAACTGGTCATCGTGGTTCAGGTGCGGCTGGCGCGCCTCCAGCACGATCTTGCTGAACATCGGGTACTCCCCGCTCTCCACCAGCTGCCGGACGTGCGGGGAGTGCCGCGCCATCCACTCCGCCGCGGTGAGGCCGCTGCGGCGGACCTCTTCGGCCTGGCTCACCTCCCCGCGGGCGGCGCTCTCGACGTAGCCGGTCAGGATGGACAGGAGGCTGAGGCTCTCGTCGATGGAGACGTACGGGTCCAGGACCGCCATCACCCGTTCGATCAGGCGCAGCTGGTTGGGGCCGAAGCCGGGCAGCGACCGGTGCGCGGTGGCGACCCACGGGTGCCGCAGCCACATCGCGCGCAGCCCGTCGGCGTAGCGCGTCAGGTCGGCGCGCCAGTCGCCGGACGGCACGCCCTCGAGGTCGATCTCGCCCTGCAGCCGGTCGGCCATGAGCTCGACCAGGTCGTCGCGGCTCGGGACGTACCGGTACAGCGACATCGCGCCGGCGCCGATCTCGGCGGCGATCCGGCGCATCGTGGCGGCCTCGAGCCCCTCGGCGTCGGCGATGCGGATCGCGGCCTCGGTGATCTGGGCGCGGCTGTAGGCCGGCCGCGGCCCGCGGGCCGGGCGCTCGGGCCGCATCCAGATGTTCACGTACTCGGTGTCGGCCACTCGTGCCACCTCCCCGGTTGCGTACACGGTATCCAGTATCTTACGCTGCCCGCCATAACTGCTTACACGGTACCCAATGGAGGGATCATGGCGGATCCGATCGTGGTGGCCGAGGGACTGCACAAGTCCTTCGGCGACACCCACGCGCTGCGCGGCCTGGACCTGAGCGTCCCGAGAGGGACGGTCTGCGGGGTGCTCGGCCCGAACGGCGCCGGGAAGACGACCGCGGTGCGCATCCTGGCGACCCTGTCCGACCCCGACGCCGGGCACGCCCGCATCGCCGGACACGACGTCGTCCGCGAGGCCGACGAGGTGCGCGCCCGGATCGGGCTCGCGGGCCAGTACGCCGCCGTCGACGAGAAGCTCACCGGCCGCGGCAACCTGCGCATGTTCGGGCGGCTCTACCACCTGTCCCGCCGCGAGGCGCACCGGCGGGCCGACGAGCTGCTGGAGCGCTTCGGCCTGACGGACGCCGCCGACCGCCGGGTCGCCGGCTACTCCGGCGGCATGCGGCGCCGCCTCGACCTGATCACCAGCCTCATCCTGCGCCCCGAGGTGCTGTTCCTGGACGAGCCGACCACCGGCCTGGACCCGCGCAGCCGCGGCGAGATCTGGGACACCGTCCGCGAACTGGTGGCGGACGGCACCACGGTCCTGCTGACCACGCAGTACCTGGAGGAGGCCGACCGGCTCGCCGACGACATCGCCGTCATCGACCACGGGAAGGTGATCGCCACGGGCACCCCCGACGAGCTGAAGGCCACGATCGGGGACCGGCTCGACGTCGTCCTCGACGACCCCGGCGCGCTGCGTCCGGCGGCGGTCGTCCTGAACGCCCTGGCCGGGACCGACCCCGCGATGACGGGCGCCGACCGGCTCAGCGTCGCCCTGCCCGGCCCCGGCGTCCGGCTCGCCGACATCGTCCGCGAGCTCGACCGCGCCGGGGTCGCCGCCGCCGACGTGAGCCTGCGCCGTCCCACTCTCGACGAGGTGTTCCTGCGCCTCACCGACCGCGAGGAGCCCGTCCGATGACCGTCCTCACCCCGCCCGCGGGCCGTCTGCGCTGGACGGTCGTCGACGGGCTGACCCTGATCGGCCGCGAGCTGGGACGGCTGCGGCAGGAACCGGGGGAGATCGTCGCCGCGCTGATCTTCCCGGCCGTCATGGTGGTGCTGTTCGGGTACGTGTTCGGCAGCGCGATCCAGGTGCCGGGCGGCGGCGACTACCGCGAGTACCTCATGCCCGGGCTGTTCGCGATGGTGACCTTCACGGCGATGATCGGCGTCACGACGCGGGTGGCCGCCGACGCCTCCCGCGGCGTGATGGACCGGTTCCGCGCCATGCCGATGGCGCGGTCGGCGGTGCCGTTCGGGCAGACCGGCGCCGACCTGGTGACGGGCCTGCCCGCCCTGGCGATCATGGTGGGGGCGGGGCTGCTGGTGGGCTGGCAGCCGCACCGCGGCCTGCTCCCGGCGGCGCAGGCCTTCCTGCTGATGATGCTGCTGCGGTACGCGCTGAGCTGGGTGGGCGTCTACGTGGGGCTGATGGTGAAGAACGACCAGATCGCCGATCAGCTCGTGCCGCTGTTCCTGCCGTTCACGATGCTGTCGAACTCGTTCGTCCCGACCGACGGCATGCCCGCGTGGCTGCGGTTCCTCGCCGACTGGAACCCGGTGAGCGCGCTCACCGCGGCCGCCCGCGAGCTGTTCGGCAACCCGGGCGTCCCGTCCGGGGACGTCGCCTGGCCGCTCGCGCATCCGGTGGCCGCCGTCCTGCTCTGGTCGGCCGCACTGCTGGTGGTGTTCGTCCCCCTGTCCGTCCGCACCTACAAGCGCAAGGGCCGGTAAGGAGCGGTCGCGTGCCGCCCGGACGGCCGATGTCCCGAGCGCGATCACGGGACGGACGTCGCGCCGGGCGTCCGGACGCGATCGGTGCCGGCGGTTCGGGTTCCCGGGCCGAACAGGTCGGTGAGCATGGCGGCCCCTTCGCCGGCCGCGCGCACTTCGAGGTGCAGTTCGGGGCCGTCGAGATCGAGGCGGAACCCGAAGAACGGGCAGCAGCGCTGCTCGGCGGCGGCCAGCGCCGCGATGCCGGCGGCGCGGTCGGCGGGCAGGGTGAACCGGACGCCGTCGTCGATCTCCTGCCGTACCGCACCGTCGATCAGCCGCCGCCACCGGGCGACGCGCTCTGCGAGGTCGCCGCCGTCCAGCGAACAGGCGACGGGGGCGCGCCGCCGGCGTTCGACCTCGCCTTCGGGGACGTGCCGACCGGGCGGGAAGGCGACGTCGACGGGACGGGAACCCGGGGCATCGGGGGCGAGGACCCCGCACTCGGAGTCGCAGGGGCCGGGGCGGTCGGGCAGCGAGTCCAGGTGTCGCAGGGCCCGGTGCAGGGTGGCGGTGAAGGCGGCCAGCTCGGCGGCACGCGCCTCGGCGTCGACGATCCGGGCGGCGACGCGCGGCCGCAGGTCGGCCTTCACGTCCGAGCAGGCGCCCGACTCCCACACCCCCAGCAGCTCGGAGACCTCGTCCAGCGGCAGCCCGAGGTGCTTGGCCGCGCCGATGAACGCCAGGCGGTCCACCGCGTCCTCCCCGTACAGCCGGTACCCGGCCGGGGACCGCTCGGCGGGCAGCAGACCGGCCGACTCGTAGAACCGCAGGGTGGTGGCCGGGACGCCGGAGCGCTCCGCGAGCCGGGAGATCCGCATCGTGCTCATGGGCCGACGGTAAACCTTCCACCCGGCTCGAAGGTCAAGCCCCGCGCGATGCCGTCCCGGCGGCGTCGCGGTTCCGCCGCTTCAGGACGTCCGGGACGCGGCGCCCGGGCGGCCGGTGAAGCGGTGCGGTCGTCACGGGGCGTGTGGGACCGGCGACTGATCCGTTCACGGCTTGTTCACATCTAGCACTGCGATGTTCGCAAAACAAGTCGTTAACTTTGTGGTCGTTCTGTCATACGATCAGCGCTGGCCGGTCGCCGTCCCTTCCCGTCCCCCGACGGAAGGGCCCCGTGCTCCACCCCCGAAGTGCAGGAGGTCCGAATGTCTTCGCATGCCGCCCCGTTGTCCCGGCGCAGGTTTCTCGGATGGGGCGGGGCCGGTGCGGCCACCGTCCTGCTCGGCACCGGCGCGCTGGGCGCGACCGCCGCGCACGCCTACACGCTGCGCAAGTCCGGATTGTTCACGCTGGGCGTCGCGTCCGGCGACCCGTCACCGGACGGCTTCGTGCTCTGGACCCGGCTGGCGCCCGAGCCGTTCGCCGCCGACGGCAAGGCCGGGATGCCCGACCGCCGGATCAAGGTGGAGTACGAGGTGGCGCGGGACGAACGGTTCCGGCAGATCGCACGGCGCGGTGAGGCCGTCGCCTCGCCGGAGCTCGGGCACTCGGTGCACCCGGAGATCTCCGGGCTCGCCCCCGGACGCGAGTACTTCTACCGCTTCCGCGCCGCCGGGGAGATCTCGCCCGTCGGCCGCACCCGCACCATGCCCGCCGCCAGGTCGATGCCGGACGAGCTGTCGTTCGGCGTCGCGTCCTGCCAGGCCTGGCAGGACGGGTACTTCACGGCCTTCGACCACATGGCCGACGAGGACTTCGACCTGATCCTCCATCTCGGCGACTACATCTACGAGTACGAGATCACCGGCAACAACCGGCGCGGGGTGAGCGTCCCGCCGCAGTTCGGCACGGAGACGTTCGACCTGGCCCGGTACCGCCTCCAGTACTCGCTGTACAAGTCCGAGGAGCCGCTGCAGAGGGCGCACGCGCAGTGCCCGTGGATCCACACCCTGGACGACCACGAGGTCGTGAACGACTGGGCCGACGACACGGTCATCATGGGTCGCGACCCCAACCCCGACCCGGCCGAGTTCGCCGCCCGTAAGGCCGCGGGCTTCCAGGCCTTCTACGAGAACCTGCCGCTGCGCCGCGCCCAGCTGCCGTCCGGGCCGGACATCCGGCTGCACCGCCGGCTGTCGTACGGCAGGCTCGCCGACCTCACGATGATCGACACACGCAGCCACCGCGACATCCAGGCCTGCTCGTACGGCAACGGGACGGGCCGCTCCAGCTCCTGCGACGAGCGTCTCGACGCCTCCCGCACCATCCTGGGCGCCGAACAGCGCCGCTGGCTGCTGGACGGCTTCGAGCGGTCGCGGGCCCGCTGGCAGATCCTCGGCAACCAGGTCCCGATGACCGAGACGGACTGGGACTCGGGTCCGGGCAAGGAACTGTGGGTCGACCCGTGGGACGGCTACGTGGCCGACCGCAACAAGGTGTTGTCGGCCGCGCACGAGCACGGCGTGCGGAACCTGGTCGTGCTCAGCGGCGACCGCCACCAGAACTACGCCGTGGACCTCAAGCGGGACTTCGACGAGCCCGGTTCGCCGACCGTCGCCACCGAGTTCGTCACGACGTCCGTCACCAGCGGCGGCGACGGCGCCGACATGGACGACCTCGGCCGCAGGTTCCTCGCCGCGAACCCGCACATGCGGTTTTACAACGCCCAGCGCGGCTACATCAGGGTGAACGTCGGCCGCGATCGCTGGCGCAGCGACTTCCGCGTGCTGCCGTACGTCACCAGGCCGGGCGCGCCGGTCTCCACCCGGGCGTCCTTCGTCGTCGAGGACCGTAACCCGGGGGTCCAGCCGGCCTGACCGGGCACGCCGGCGCGCGGCGAGCGTCCGTGGGCGGGAGGTGGGGGCCCGCCGGCCCCCGCCTCCGCCCCGTCGGCTCAGACCTCGCGGAAGGGGATGCCGAGGAGGTCCGCGGCGGCGCGGTAGTCGCCGGTGCGGTGCCCCAGGGACAGGGACCAGTGATGCCCGATGCCGGTGGCCGACCAGTCGTCGACCCATTCCCCGGGGTCGCGGCCGAAGTCCACGCGGCTGGTGGTGTTGCCGATCTCGAGCAGCGGCCCCGGCACGACGGTGCCCTCACTGGCGATGAACGCGAGGGTGCCGTCGCGGTCCTGGCCCACGCCGAGCAGCGTGACGGGGCCGTGGCGCACGTCGAACTCGACGGAGACCCCCCAGCCCCGCTTGCCGTGGTACACGCCCAGGCCGCGCAGCAGCGGGTCGCGGCTGGCGACGGCCAGGTGGGCCGGGCCGTCGTGACCCATCTCGACGACGCCGTCCTCGAAGTTGAGGGACTGGATCTCGCAGAACGAGCCACCGGCGCCGACGACCTGGGTGACGAGCTGGGCGACGGACGTGCGCAGCTCGTACTCGCCGGTCGCGGGCAGCCCGCGGGCGGTCAGCAGCGACGCGCCGAGGATCATCCCGGCGCCGAGGCGCTCGTGCAGCTCGCCGTCCAGGCCCCGGTGGTAGTAGGCCAGGCTGTCCAGCTCGAAGTCCTCGACCAGCCGGTCGAGCCCGACCGAGACGCGGGCGCCCCAGGCGAAGTCGTCGTCGTTCACGCTCGGGTCGAGCGTGAAGACCTGCCGTGCGAGGTCCATTCTGGCTGCGGCCTCGGCGTCGGTGACCTTCTCCACCCGCTGGCGCAGGTCGTCGAACTCCAGCACCTCGACGTGGCTGCCGAACGTGGCGGGCAGCAGGGTCAGGTCGGTGGAGACGTCGAGCATGCCGGGGTACAGGTGGCCCATGAGCCCGTGGCGGGCGTGGCGCAGCGCCGCGCGGATCTTCGCGGCCTGGATCCACCGCCCGATGCGCGCCCACGCCGACTCCTGGGAGAGGTGGCCGGACACCGAGCGGAAGGGGATGCCGGCCCGGCGGAACACGTTGCCGACCTCGGGGACCGCGCACTGCCCGCAGTAGGCCAGCCAGTCGCCGGTGTCGAACGTCGCGTGGTCCATCTTCTCGGTCGGCTGCAGGTCGATGACCAGCACCGGGGTGTTCGACCGCTGGGCGATCGGGAGCACCATCGAGCTGGTGAGGTACGTCGTGAGGAACATGACGATCAGGTCGCAGTCGGCCTGCCGCAACCGCTCGGCGGCGGCCGCGCCCTCCTGGGCGTCGGAGATGAACCCGACGTCGGTGACCTCGGCGTCCATGTCCCGGAACCGCTCCGAGACGCGGCGGGCCGATTCCCGCAGTTGCGGCAGCAGGCCGGGGAACTGGGGCCAGTACGTGCCCAGCCCTCCGGCCACCAGGCCGATGCGGGCCTTGCGGCGGACGACGGGCGGCAGCAGGGTGCGGTCGGTGATCGCCTCACTCATCGGGCTTCTCCTCGTTCGGTGCGCTTCGCGGGCCGGGAGGCCCGGGCCGCCGTTCTCGGTGACGAAGGACGTGCGGTCACCTTCTCGGTGACGCGGAGGACGACCGGGCCCAGCAGGCCGGTGGTCCGCTGGCCCGCGAAAACGAAGTGGGTGGGGCTGGTGTCGTCCAGGTACGGGGCGAGGGTGCCGTAGACGACGATGTCGATCTCGTTGCGACCCTCGCGCAGTGCGGTGCCCAGGTCGAAGACGTACGGGGCGCAGATCCGGACGCCCGCCGGGGTCCCGTTCACGGTGACCTCGGCGGTGCCCCGGACGCGGCCGAGGTCGAGTTCGGCCGGTCCGGGGGCGGCGTCCAGGTCGAGGGCGCGGCGGTAGCGGACGCCGCCGCTGTACCCGGCCAGGCCCGTGTCCTCCCAGTCGCCGAGTTCGATGACGCCGGGGCCGACCTCGAACCGGACGGGTCCGGCGAGCGCGGCGCCTTCCCGGTGCCCGGGGTCGGTGCGCAGGCGTATCTCCGCGGTCCCGGCGGGCCGGTGGTCGCCGGGCAGTTCGAGGTCGACGGCGCCGTCGGCCCAGGTGGGCCGCAGCGCGATGCCGTCCAGGACGACGCCGGTGACCTCGGCCCGCGCGGTGAACCGCATCCGGGTCGCGCCCGGGGGCACGGTGCAGCGCAGCCACTCGGTGCGCCGGCCCGCGCCCGGAACGGCGAAGCCGGTGGGCAGGACGGTGCCGCCGTCCTCCCGGTCGTCCAGCCAGCCGGCGGCGGGGAGGGGGTGCGGGCGCCGGTGCAGGTGCAGGGCCGCCGGGTCGCCGTGCTGGGCGCGCCCGGCGACGACCCGCACCGCGGCCCCCGCACGGGTCGCCCGCCAGCCGGAGCCGGAGACGACCGGGCCGTCCACCAGGACGCTCGCGGGCGTCCGGTCCTCGGTGAGGACGACGGTGAGCCGCGAGCCGGTCCCGCCGGGGAGCGTGTAGCGGCCGACCCGGGGGGTGTCCTGTTCGGCGTACGGTTCGAAGCCGCCCTGGCGGCCGATCTCCACGCCGTCGACCAGGACCCGGCACGCGGCGGCGGACGCCACCTGCAGGACGCCCGCGCGGCCGGCCGGCAGCCGCGCGGTGAACGCGACCTCCGCGCCGGGGCGCGGGTCGCCGGTCGCGGTCATCCATTCGGGACGCGCGCAGCCGTCGGGGTCGGTGGTGACGGACAGGTGGCCGCGCAGCCGCAGGTCCTCCTCCGGGACGAGCCGCACTTCCAGCGTGTACTCGCCGGCGGGGAGCCGTGCCTCGGAGACCGCCAGGTACCCGTGGTCGTCCACGGGAACGACCTCTCCGTCCAGGACGACGGTCTTCGCGGCCGGGGCCCCGATCACCAGGTGGCCGCCCGGGGACGGCACGGTCATGCGCGTTCGCACGACCACCGGCCGTCCCGCCCGGGCCGGGCCGAAGTCGAGGAACTCCTCGGGCACGTGCCCCTTGGGGCCGAGGACGGCTCGGTGGATCGGGTCCTTGTGGATGCCCCTGGTGTCGGAGTAGACGACCGGCCGCCACTCGTGGCCGGTGTCGGTCCAGACGGCGTGCGGGCCGAACGTCGCGTGGACCGGCTTCCAGTCCTCGGCGGACGGTTCCTCGCCGGCCCGGTGCGACAGCCGCCAGCTCTCCAGGACCGGCATCTCGCCGCGGGGCCGGGCGAAGTCGCCCCAGGTGTTGTCGAGCGTCGGCACCAGTTCCATGTCCCAGGCGGAGCCCAGGACGATCTCGCGGCCGGGGCGCTCGGACGGCGGCGGCGGGGCGCCGTCCCCGTCACCGGGGAAGATCAGCAGGGCGGCGGGGGCGTCGTCGAACGGGACGATCACGTCGACCGACGACGGCCCCTGGATCGTCGGGAGGGGCCGCGGTTCGCCGCCGAAGGGGCCGGCCAGGAAGGCCGGTCCCGTGACACCGTGGACCCGCACCCGCATGTCCCGGTGGTAGCGGCCGGGGTCGAAGTCGTAGGCGACGTCCAGCCAGCCCAGGTCGATGCCGCGCTCGTCGGGGCTGCCCACCGACACGCGGCTGGCCATCGACGCGCTCGCCGTCACGAACACGACCGTCGCGCCGTCCACCTCGCGCACCAGGGCGGGCACGGGGGCCTCCACCCGCCGCGCGTCCCGCAGGACGGGCGCGAGGGAGCCGGCGTCGGCGACGGTCTCGACCAGGGACGCCAGGCGGGCCACGGCCGCGTCGGCCTCGGGATCGCCGACGCCGAGCCGGGGCGGCGGGCCGATCGCGACGACCCGTCCACCGGCCTCGATCAGGTCGAGGAGGCGGCGCGCGGTGTCGCCTTCCAGCACCGTGCACGCCGGCAGCAGCACCGTCCCGTAGGACTCGCCGGCCACCGCCAGCCGCCCGTCGCCGACCACGGCGCGCTGCACGGAGTCGTCGTCCACGACGTCGGCGTCGATCCCCGCCCGGTCCAGGACGCCCGGAACCATCTGGAACCAGGCCATGTCGCCCACCAGTGCCCGGTAGGTCTCCTGGGCCTCGGCGGCGAAGGAGTCGACACCGTCCAGCCGCGATCCGGCCTGGGCGGTCGCCGTGGGGAACAGGACGGCCACGTCGCACACGTGCCGCCCCAGCGACAGGGCCGCGCACAGCCGCGTCACGGCCTCGGCGAAGACGCGGTGGTGCCGCCAGTAGGGCTGGCGCCAGTCCGTGGAGGGCGGCGCCCACTCCCACCAGCCGGCCTTGGTGGTGTAGTAGGACGCGTGCGGGTTGTAGAGCGTGGCGCCCGCGCGCAACCACGGAAGGAGCCAGTCGAAGGTCTCTTCCAGCGTTCCGCCCCACCCGCTGGAGTGGAACGCCTCGATCCACACCCGGTCGCGCCCGTACAGGTGGGCGAGGGACGAGTGCACCCGCGCGTCACCGTGATGGTCGGAACCGGGGGCGCCGAACCAGCGATGGGTGCGGGCATAGTCGGCGTAAAGCCGGACGCCGTCCACGGGGTGCCCGGCGCGCGCGGGATCCTGCTGGTCGCAGCCGTGCATGAGCCCGTGCCGCCGGTGCCATTCGGCCAGCGGGCGGAAGAACGCCTCCTCGGCCAGTTCTCCCCGGGTCAGGTGGTAGTCGCGACGAACCCGCTGGTCCGCCTCGTCCCCTCCCTTCCACAGGGACGGCAGGTGCGGCGCGAGGTCGTAGCCGCGGCGGGCGGCGAACTCCTCGGCGAACTCCCGCGTCCAGGTGGGGATCGACGGCAACTCGTCCTGGAAGGAGCCGACGATCGCGGTGCCGAGCCGATGCCCCAGCCGCCGCTCGTACTCGCCGTGGACGCGGTCCAGCAGAGCGGCGCACGCCTGCGCCGACAGGTAGTCGAAGCCGCGCGCGGAAACGCCGCCGTCCCGGTCGAGCCACTGCCCGGCGTACGCGGGGACGTCCCGGACCAGGCGGGCCTGCAGATCGGCGCCCGAGAACCCGAGCTGGTCGTAGAACCAGAGCGAGACGCCCAGCTCCAGGGCGTCCTCGCAGACGCCGTCGAGCAGCTCCCACCACGCGTCGGTGAAGAAGGCCGGCTCGTCGGCGTCCGCGCCGAACATCGGACCGGACGGCGCCAGGTTCAGGATCACGAGGTTGTACACCCCGCCGGAGGCGAACCGCTCGAGCTGGTCGCGCAGGCGCCGCCGGTCCAGCTTCTCGCCGCTCCACCACCAGATCGGCGCGGGGGAGTGGCTGCGCGGCGGCGCGTCCAGCACCGCCCGCAGCCGCCGCGGGATCGCGGCGCTCATCCTTTCAGCCCGCTGGCGAAGCCCTTGATGACGTACTTCTGCAGCACCAGGAACACCACCAGGATCGGCAGCGAGGCCAGCACGAGCCCCGCGAACACCAGCCCGTTGTCGGAGACGTACTGGCCGACGAACGCGAAGATCCGCACCGGCACCGTCTCGCGCGTGGAGCCGCCCAGGTACAGCAGCGGCGTCAGCAGGTCGTTCCAGATGAACACCGCGTTGAGGATCAGCACCGTGCCGGTGATCGGCCGCAGCAGCGGGAACACCACCTGGGTGAACGCGCGGAAGTGGCCGGCGCCGTCGATCAGGGCCGCGTTGGCGTAGTCGGACGGCAGCGCCCGGACGAACCCCGTGTACAGGAAGATCGTGAAGGGCAGCTGGATGCCGGTGTAGAAGATGATGATCCCGGGATAGCCGCCGAGCAGCCCGGCCGCGTCCACCATCTTGAACAGCGGGATCATCCCGAGCTGGAACGGCAGCACGATGCCCAGCAGGAACAGCATGTACATCCCGTAGCCCAGCCGCGTCACCTGCCTCGACAGGTGGTAGGCGGCCAGCGAGCCGATCGCGATCAGCGCGATCAGGCTCACCACCGTGATGACCGTGCTGTTCATCAGCGCGGGGCCGATCTCGGCGCGCGTCCAGGCGTTGGCGTAGTTGTCCAGGTTGGGACTGGACGGCGGCGCCAGCGGCGACTCGGCGATCTGCCGAGGGTCCTTGAACGACATCGTGATCAGCGCGTACACCGGGAACAGGAAGGCCACGGCGGCGGCGATCATCACCAGCTCCAGGCCGAAGGTGCGCAGCCCGTACCTGGGGTTCATGCTGTGTCCTTTCCGAGGGCGGCCCCCCAGGCCGTCCGAACGGGTCCGCCGCTCATGCCGAGACCTCCCGGCCGCGCAGGTAGTAGATCTGCACCATCGACACCGCGGCGACGAACAGGGCGAGCACCAGCGCGATCGCGGTGCTGTAGCCGTAGTTGCCGAACACGAACGCCTGCTTGTACAGCACCGTGGACAGCGTCTCGCTGGCGTACCCCGGGCCGCCGTTCGTCGCGGCGTACACCTGGTCGAACAGCTTTAGGCCGCCGATGGTCGACAGCATCAGGTTGATGGTGACGGCGGGCGCCAGCAGCGGCCAGGTGACGTGCCGGAACCGCTGCCACCGCCCCGCGCCGTCGATCATCGCCGCCTCGTGCAGCTCCTCCGGGACGCCCTCCAGCCCGGCCAGGAAGATGACCATCGAGTAGCCGGCGAACTGCCAGATCACCATGCCGGCCACCGACCACAGCGCCAGCCCGGGGTCGCCGAGCCAGTCCTGCCGGAGCCCGCCGAGGCCGACCGCGCCGAGGATGCCGTTGATACCGGCCTCGGGCGCGGGGTTGTAGATGTACTTCCACAGGAACGCCACCATCACCGGGCTGACCACGGCCGGAGCGAAGAAGATCACCCGGAGCACCGACCGCGACTTGATCCTGGTGTGCACGCCGAGCGCGAGCACCAGCCCGATGCCGTTCTGCACGAACACGATCGCCACGGTCAGCAGCAGCGTGTTGACCAGGGACCCGCGCGCCGCCTCGTCATCGAACAGCCGGGAGAAGTTGTCCAGGCCGATGAAGTTGCGCTCGCCCAGGCCGTTCCAGTCGGTGAAGGCGTACACCGTGCCCGCGACGGCCGGGTACAGCACCACCAGCGCGTACACGGCCAGGGCGGGGGCGGCGAACCACCACGGCGGGGACAGGAACCGGCCGCCGCGCCGCCGCCGCCGGGCGGGCGGGGCCTTCGCGGTGCCGGTCTCCTTCGCGGCGGGGGCGGAACCGAGGGTGGAGGTCACGACTCAGGACTTCTTCCGGTAGGTCTCGTCCAGCTTGGCCAGCGCCTTCGGGACGGTGGTGCGCCCGCCCAGCAGTTCCTGGACGACGGCGAAGTGCGCGGGCTGGACCTCGGCGTTGGGCCAGGCCTGGTCCATGAACGGCACGGCCTTGCCGCCGTCGACGAACGGCAGGAACGACTCCAGCGCGGGGTCGATCTTGGAGGTGCCGTCCCGGGTCAGCGGGACGCAGGCCACGGCCTCGGCCCAGGTGTTCATGTTCTTCTGCTCGCCGAGGAACTCCACGAACGCCTTGGCCTCGTCGAGGTTCTTGCTGCGCGCGCTGACGCCCAGGCCGACCACCACGCCGGCGGGGATCCAGCACTGCTTCTCGTCGTCGGCGCCCGGCACCGGGAACATGCCCAGGTCGTCCGGGCCGGCGGCCTGCTTGCGGAAGTCCGGCAGCACCGCCGACACCTGGATCGCCATCCCGGCCTCGCCGGTGGCGACCATCGCCGTCTGCTGCTCGAAGGTGGTGCCGTTGGGGTTGTCGTTGAAGAACCCGCGCTTCTGCAGCTCCAGGTACATCTCGAACGCCTGCGCCCAGCCGGAGCCCGCGAAGTCGGCCGTTCCCGCCTTCATCTGCTCGTCGAACCGCGGGTTCTTCGCGTAGACGGTGGACGGCACCAGCGCGTAGGTGATCAGCTGGGTGACCCACTGGGTCTGCGCGCCCAGCGCGATCGGCACCTTGCCCTTGGCCTTGATCTTCTCGCAGACGTCCAGGAACCCGCTCCACGTCGTGGGCGGCTCCACCCCGGCGTCCTGGAACACCTTCTTGTTGTAGACGGCGCCGATGACGCTCGATCCGGCGGAGTAGACGAAGGTCTTGCCGTCGTTCTGGAAGGCGGGCTTGAGCGTCTCCGGGATCCGCTTGGTCCACGCCTGGTCGCTGAGGTCGGCGAGCAGCCCGGCCTGGGAGATCTGCACCATGCTCATCGCCGAGCCGTTGCCGGGGAACACCACGTGCACGTCCGGGGCGTTGCCCGCGCCGAGCCGGGTGCGCACCGAGGTCTGCACCTGGTCGGTCGGCGCGAACGAGGTGTTGAACTCGCTCGCGGTGTAGGCCTTGACGAGCGCCTCCAGGGCCTTCTGCTGGTCGGCGACGCCGACGAGCTGGAGCGTTCCGGCGCCGCCGCCCGAGCCCGAGGTCCCGCCGCAGGCCGCCAGCGCGCCCATGGCGGCGACCCCGCCGGTCAGCCCGAGGAAGCCGCGGCGGCTGAGAGAAGCTGTCCGAAGCGACGATGTCATGAGTCCTCCTCGAACCCCGCGGCCCTGTGCCGCGAGGGATCCGGCGGCCCGCGCGGGCCGCCGCAGGTGCCGCGGCCGGTGGCCGCGGCGGCCGTTCCCGCCGAGTCGGCTAGGGGACGGCGCTCGCCGGGACGTCCGCGGTGAAGCGGTAGTCACCCGAGGTCACCCGGCACAGGAGCGTTCCAGGCCCGGTGCCGAGGACCGTGACCCCGGCGGCGTCGGCCACCGGCGTCCCGCCCTCGCGCACGCTCGCGGGATCACCGGTGGGCACGTGGACGGTCGCGGTCGCGCCGGGCGGCACGCCCACCTCCAGCCGCAGTTCGCCGCCCGTCCGGCTCCAGGCGGCGCGGACGGTGCCGCGGACCGACTCGTAGGAGGCCCGGGCCCACTCCAGCCCGCCCGGACGGGGACGTATCAGCAGCTCGCGGTAGCCGGTGGAGCCCGGCGCCTGAGCCAGCCCGGCGACGCCCTGGTAGAGCCATTCGCCGACCGATCCCAGCGCGTAGTGATTGAACGAGTTCATGGCGGGGGCCTGGAACCCGCGCTCCGGCGTGTAGCCGTCCCAGCGCTCCCAGACTGTGGTCGCGCCGTGCCGCAGCGGGTACAGCCAGGACGGCGGGTCGGTGCGGCGCAGCAGCGCGTGCGCGAGGTCGGGACGGCCGATGCCGTCCAGCACGGGGGCCAGCAGCCCGACGCCGAGGAAACCGGTGCGGGGGCCGGGGCCGGCGGCCTCCACCAGCGCGGCCAGGCGTGCGGCGGCGCCCGGCACCAGCTCCTCGGGCAGCAGGTCGAACGCCAGCGCCAGCAGGTAGCCGGTCTGGGTGTCGCCTTCGATCGCGCCGTCGGCGGAGACGAAACGCTCGTTGAACGTCTTGCGGATGTGCGCGGCGAGCGTCCGGTACTTCGCGGCGACGTCGTCCCGGCCCAGCACGCCGGCCGCGCGGGCCGTGATGTCGGTGCTGCGGGCGAAGTAGGCGGTGGCCACCACCTCGCGCGGCGTGGGGGTCGGCGCGAGCCAGTCGGCGAAGTGCGGGCCCACGCGGTTCCGCCACACCAGGTCGGGGTTGTGACGGTGGACGAAGTCGACCCAGGCGCACATCGCGTCGAGGTTGCGCTCCAGGAACCGCTCGTCCCCGTACGTCCGGTACAGGTGCCAGGGGACCAGGACGCCCGCGTCGCCCCAGCCGGGCGCGCCCTGGTCCGCCACCCCGGCCAGCCGCGGCGCCACGTTGGTGAAGCAGCCGTCGGACGACTGGGCGCCGCGCACCTCGCGCAGCCAGCCCTCGAAGAACGCGGCGACATCGGCGTTCAGGCACGCGGTCGGCAGGAACACCTGCGCGTCGGCGAGCCAGCCGAGCCGCTCGTCCCGCTGGGGGCAGTCGGTCGGGACGGCGACGAAGTTGGAGCGCTGCCCCCAGCCGATGTTGGCGTGCAGCCGCTCGATGTCGGGATCGGAGCAGGCGAAGTCGCCCGTCCAGGGTGTGTCGTTGTGCAGGACGACGCCGGTGATGTCGGCGCTCGGCAGCGCGGCGAGCCCGGTCACCTCGGCGTAGCGGAAGCCGTGGTAGGTGAAGCGCGGCTCGAAGACGACCTCGCCGCCGCCCCCGCCGCCGACGAGGACGTCGGTCGCGTCCGCGGTGCGCAGGTTGTCGGTGTAGAGGGCGCCCTCCTCGTCCAGGACCTCGCCGTGCCGGATCACGACGCGGGCACCGGCGGGGAGGTCGCGGACGGTGAGCCGCACCCGGCCCGCGAAGTTCTGCCCGAAGTCGACCAGATGGCGGTCGCCGCCGACACGGGTGACGGCGCGGGGCGCCAGTTCCCGGACGGCGCGGACGGGCGGCGCGACCGACGCGGTGAGCAGGCCGTGGTCGGTGCCGGTGACCAGGGCGGGCGGCCAGTCCTCACCGGCGAAGCCCGGACGGTCCCAGCCGGGGGTCTCGCGGCGCAGGTCGAGGCACTCGCCCTTCAGCAGGTCGGCGTACCTCAGCGGCGAGCGGTGGGTCCGCCATGTCGCGTCGGTGCCGATGACCTCGTGGCGGCCGTCGGCGTGGTCCAGGTGCAGCTCGGCCAGCAACTGCGGGAAGCTTCCGTAGTGGGCGCCGAGACGGCGCGGATCGAACCCGACGAAACCGCTCCACCAGCCGTCGGCGAGGGTGGCGGCCAGGACGTTCTCGCCCGCGCCCACCAGCTCGGTGACGTCGTAGGTCTGGTAGTCGATGCGGTCGCGGTAGTCGGTCCAGCCCGGCGCGAGCTCGTGGTCGCCGACGCGCCGGCCGTTGATCCGCATCTCGTAGAGGCCGCGCGCGGTGATGTAGAGGCGGGCGCGGACGGGCGGCGCGTCCGGCGCGTCGAAGCGGCGGCGCAGCCGGACGGCGGGGGAGAGGCCGTGGTCGGCGAGCGCCAGCTCGCCCTCCTCGGGCGCGTCCACGACGTCGAGGGCGGCCGGGTCGTGGGCGATCCAGGACGCCCGCCAGTCCGCCGCGCCGAACCGGCCGGTCTCGAACCAGGAGGACGCCTCGGCGCGCGCGCCGTCCGCGGCCGTCACGGTCACCTGCCAGCGGTACCGCGTGCGCGGCTCCAGCGGCGGGCCCGCGTAGCGGACGCTCACGGCGGCCGGGTCGTCGAGCTCGCCGGTCTCCCAGACCGCCGTGCCGTCCTCGTGCCGGACGAGGACGCGGCAGGAGGCGGGCATGTCGCCCCGGCGGGCGGAGGCGAGGCGCCACGACAGCAGCGGGGAGCGTTCGTCGATCCCCAGCGGCTCGGCCAGGTGCTCGCAGCGGAGGCCGTAAGGAGTGAGAGCCTCGGTGGAATGGCCGGTCATGCCGCCGTCCTCGATCCTGCATCAAGTTCTTGGTATTTAACATCAAGAAGTGTGAGGTTGAGCGTAGAGATGCGGCTGATAGGTGTCAAGACATCACTTACGTACCGTTCCGAGCGCGTGACCTGGGTGTCCGGGAAGGGGTGCCCGCGCCCGCTCCCGGCGTGACCCGACGCCGTGTTGCTGGTCAGATCCACACTGGTCAGGACCGACGGTCACGGCCGCATGCCCGAGCCCGCCCCCGACGTGCGCGCGGCCGCCGACCTGGAGCGGTACATAGTGATGCGATAACAACAAGATCATGTGTTATGTGTGCCGCGCCGATCACCGTTCGCAGGCATGCACGCTCGTCCGCCATGCGCGGTGGATCACCTTGAGCCGGACGGCGGACGGCCGCGCGGCGTGTCCCTGTCATGACGAATCGGAGACCTGCGGCGCCGGTGGCGCCGTCCCCGCCCCTACCTGGTGACGGCCACCTCGTAGGCGACCTTGTGCTCGTCCAGCTCGCGCAGTGCCTCGGCGTCCGCGCCGTCGTCGACGATGACGCTGTCGAACACCGACAGCGGCGCGACCCGGTGCAGCGCGACGCGGCCGAGCTTGGAATGGTCGATCAGCAGGACGTTGCGCTGCGCGGACTCCAGCATGGCCCGCTTGACCGACACGATGTGCTGCTCCTGGTGGTAGGTGAACCCGGCGGACACGGCCGAGGTCGACACGAAGCAGAGGTCGACGTTCAGCGCGCTGATCGCGTCCACGCAGGAGACCCCGAGGAAGGAGTCGTGCAGCGCGTCGTACTCCCCGCCCAGCGCCACCAGCCTGATGTCGCGCTCGCGGGCCAGCAGGTTGGTGGTCTCCAGGAAGTTGGTGATCACGGTCAGCGGGGTGACGCCGCCCAGTCTGCGGGCCAGCGCCAGCGTGGTGGTGGAGTCGTCGAGCATCACCGACATGCCCGGCTCCACCAGCGCGGCGGCCTTGGCGGCGATCGCGTTCTTGGCCGCCTGCATGGACTTCATCCGATAGGCGACGTTGCTCTCGAACACCCCCGACGGCTGCGCGGTCACGCCGCCCCGGTACTTGCGGACGATGCCCTGCCGCTCCAGCTCGTCCAAGTCGCGGTGGACCGTCATCAGGCTCACGCCGAAGCGGTCGGCCAGGTCGCCGGCACCGGCCGAACCCACCGACAGCACGTGGTCGGCGATCGCCCGCCGCCGCGCCTCGGGCCCGCGGCGACCGCTGTTGTCCTTGGTCATGCTGCGATCCTCTCGTGGCCGCGCACTCCAGGACGGGTGACCGGCTGCACCGAACGGCAATATGCCACGCGATGTTAACAAATCTCATGCCGACATCGGTGGACTTCTAACACCGACACGGGCGACGCAGGCCCCGCGCCGCCGTGGTCACGGAGTCCCGCGGGCCGTGATCCCGAACTTGGTATGGTGCTTCGATGTTATAACTTCACGTCTAACGATGATAAATCGAAGGGGTCATACCGTGCGAGGGTGTCTGTTCGGAGCGGCCCCGGGTCGGGACGGCGGAGGAGCGGTCGCCCGCCGAGGCGGCGGTGCACGCGCGGAGGCAGGGGTGAAGAGGTCATGAGCACCACCCTCTATCTGGTCCGGCACGGCGACACCGAGTGGGATGCGGAGAGCCGTTACGCGGGAGTGAGCGACATCGCGCTCACCGATACCGGCCGCGCCCAGGCCGAACGCCTGGGGCGCTGGGCCGCGGAGGAAAGGGTGGACGCGGTCTGGGCATCGCCGTTGAACCGGTCCCGCGCGACGGCCGCGCCCGCCGCGACCGCCCTGAACCGTCCGATCCTGATCGACGGCGACCTGGCCGAACTGGACTTCGGTTCGGCCGAAGGCCGCACCCTCGCCGAGCTGCCGCCGGCGGACGTGGCCGCGTTCCTCGCCGACCCCGTCCTCGGCGCGTTCCCGGGAGGCGAGGATCCGCGCAAGGCCGTCGCACGGGGAACGGCGGCACTACGGCGCGCCGCGTCCCGCCACCGGGACGAGAGAGTGCTGATCGTCGGGCACGACACGCTCCTGCGGCTGACGCTGTGCGGACTGCTCGGGATCGATCCCTCCACGTACCGGACCGTCTTCCCCCAGGTCCGGGGCTGCGCCGTCACCGAGCTGACGGTGACGGCGCAGTGCGGCGCCCTGATGAGCTACAACGTTCCCATCTCCTGAGGGCCGCAGGCGGGGTTCCGATTCCCCCGGACAGCTCGCTCGTCCGCCGCTCGCCCCTCCTCAGTAGTTGATCTACAACGTAAAGGACCGTGCGGGTGAGGCGCGTCGCCGGCTGCCGGGCGTCGCGCCCGGCAGCCGGGGGCGAACATGCGACGAGCCCGATTCAGGAGGCGGGAGAGGCCGGCTCTTCCTTGGGGGCGTCGGCGTTCGTGTAGACGAGGTGCACGACGCCGGTGGCCTCGAAGGTCGTCGAGGAGAGCAGCTTCAGGGGGACGGTCTTGCCGTCGGTGAACAGCTTCGCGCCGTGTCCGACGACGATCGGGTGCACGAGCAGGTGCAGTTCGTCGACCAGGCCCTGCTCCAGCATCCAGCGCACCAGCGCGGCGCTGCCGGTGGTGCCGAGCCGGGTGTCCGCCTTCAGCGCGGTCAGCTTCGCCGCGACGTCGCCGTTGATGAGCGTGGAGTTCTGCCAGGTCGCTTCGGTCAGGGTGTCGGACACCACGAACTTGCGCGCGCCGTTCATGGTCTCGGTCATCGGGTCGGCGGGGTCGGCGTTCGGCCAGTAGGAGGCGAACCCTTCGTAGGTGCGCCGGCCGAGGAGGGTCGCCTCGGCCTCGCCCATCAGCGCGCCGACGACGGCGCCCATCTGGTCGTCGAAGTAGGGGAAGTGCCAGGTCTCCGGCGCTTCGATGACGCCGTCGAGGGAGATGAAGAGGCTGGACTTGATGAATCCCATCGCGATGCTCCTTCTGTCGGGCGTCCGGGGCGGCCGCCTCGGACGGGTGGGTCGACCAAAGGTCGAACGGCGTCCCGGCGGATCGACAAACCCCCGAGATTTTTTCTCACCGGCGACGGACTCGTTGGACGATCGCCGCGGCGGGCCGCGTGCATGACCGGCCGGCCGTGGCGGACGCTCAGATGCTGCGCAGTACCGACACGACGATGCCCAGGATGACGGCGTCGTCTCCGTCGATGGTCTCGTAGTCGGGGTTGCGCGGTTCGAGGAGGACGTGGCCGTTGCGGCGCCGGTAGACCTTGACGGTGGCCTCGCCGTCGAGCATCGCGGCGACGATCTGACCCGGGTGGGCTTCGGGCTGCTGCCGGACCACGACGAGGTCGCCGTCGCAGATCGCGGCGTCGATCATCGAGTCGCCGCGCACGCGCAGGCCGAACACGGTGCCGCGTCCGGTGAGCTCCTGGGGGAGGGACAGCGTGTCGTCGACGTGCTCCTCGGCCGTGATGGGAGTGCCGGCGGCGATGTGGCCGACCACGGGGACGGTCACGGCCTCGTCGGGCCGGTGGCCCGGGTCCTCGCGCAGGAACGCCCGCACGTCGATCGGCCGGGACACCGAGGCGCCGCGCCGCAGGAACCCCTTCTCCTCCAGGCTCGCCAGATGCCGCGAGACGGACGAGGCGGACCGCAGCCCGACGGCGTCGCCGATCTGGCGTGTGCTCGGGGGATACCCGTACCTGACGACCCAGTCCCGGATCGTGACCAGGATCCGCTGCTGGCGTGCGGGCAGTGCGGAGGCGTCCAGGCCCTCGAACGCTTCAAGATCGCCGTATCCGGTCACCTTCGGGATTGTAGAGGTCGCGCGGCACTTCGAGCGTCACTTCGGCAGCACGTCCCTCGGCGGCTACAGCAGTTTCGACGCGCTCGTGAGCGCGTCGCGCAGGATCCGCTCCATCTCGTCGAACTGCGCCTGGCCGCAGATCAGCGGGGGCGCGAGCTGGACGACCGGTTCCGCGCGGTCGTCGGCGCGGCAGTACAGGCCGGACTCGAACAGCTTCGCCGACACGTGCCCGTGCAGGATCCGTTCGGACTCCTCCGGCGTGAACGTCTCCCGGGTCGCCTTGTCCTTGACGAGTTCGATCCCGTAGAAGAAGCCGCCGCCGCGGACGTCGCCGACGATGGGCAGGTCGGTGAGCCGGTCGAGGGTCGCGCGGAACGCGGATTCGGTCGAGCGCACGTGCTCGTAGAGGCCCTCGCGTTCGAGGACGTCGAGGTTCGCGAGGGCGACCGCGCAGGAGACGGGGTGCCCGCCGTAGGTCGACCCGTGCATGAACGGGACGCCGAGGCGGCGGAACGGCTCCATCAGCCGTTCGTCGGCGAGGACGGCGCCGAGCGGGGCGTACCCGGAGGTCAGGCCCTTCGCGGTGGTGATGATGTCGGGACGGTAGCCGTAGCGTTCGGCGCCGAAGGCGTGGCCGAGCCGGCCGAACGCGCAGATGACCTCGTCGGACACCAGCAGGACGTCGTGCCGGTCGCAGATCTCGCGGACGCGCTCGAAGTAGCCGGGCGGCGGCGGGAAGCAGCCGCCGGTGTTCTGCATGGGCTCCAGGAAGACGGCCGCGACCGTGTCGGCACCCTCGAACTCGATGGCCTCCTCGATGCGGTCGGCGGCCCACCGGCCGAAGGCGGTGCGGTCGTCGGCGTGTTCGGGCGCGCGGTAGAAGTTGGTGTTCGGCACCCGGATCGCGCTGGGCACGAGCGGTTCGAAGTCCTGTTTCGCGCCGGGGATGCCGGTGATCGACAGGGCGCCCTGCGAGGTGCCGTGGTAGGCGAGCGCGCGGCCGATCACCTTGTGCTTGCGCGGCCTGCCGGTCAGCTTGAAGTACTGCTTGGCCAGCTTCCAGGCGGTCTCGACCGATTCGCCGCCGCTGACGGTGAAGAACACGCGGTTCAGGTCGCCGGGCGCGGCGGCGGCGAGGCGGTCGGCGAGGTCGATCGCGGCCGGGTGGGCGTGCGACCACAGCGGGAAGTAGGCGAGCTTCCGCGTCTGCGCGGCGGCGGCCTCGGCGAGTTCCTCGCGGCCGTGCCCCACCTGGACGGCGAACAGCCCGGCCAGGCCGTCGAGGTAGCGCCGGCCGCGGTCGTCCCACACGTAGGCGCCCTCACCGCGGACGATCACGGGGACGGACGGGTCGTCGGCGTCGGAGTGCCGGGTGAAGTGCAGCCAGAGACGGTCGGTGGTCGGCATGTCTTCCTCTCGGGTCGTCGCGGTCAGCTGTCGAAGCCGAGGCCGAGCGCGTCCAGCGTCCGCAGCCACAGGTCGCGCCTGCCGCCGTTGAGGTCGGCGCGGGCCATGGAGCGGCGGGTCAGTTCGATGCCGGCCCAGCGGAGGGGTTCGGGCGGGAACGGGACGGGCTTGTCGCGCACCATCCGCAGCCGCGTGCGCGGCGTGTCGAGGCCGTCGAGCCGGTCGAGGACGACCTGCGCGGCGAACCGGGTCGCCGCCACCCCGAGCCCGGTGAAGCCGAGCGCGTAGCCGACGCGGCCGCGGGCGGCGGTGCCGAAGAACGCCGTGAACCGGCTGCAGGTATCGATCGCGCCGCCCCACGTGTGGGTGAAGCGGACGCCTTCGAGCTGCGGGAACGTGTGGAAGAAGTTCTCGGCGAGGACCTGGAAGGTGCCCGGCCGCTGGTCGAGGTCGCCGGAGAGGCGCGAGCCGTAGTGGTAGACGGCGTCGTAGCCGCCCCACAGGATCCGGTCGTCGGCCGTCAGCCGGTAGTAGTGGAACCGGTTCGCCGAGTCGGAGACGCCGCGCCGGTTCCGCCAGCCGACCGACGCGAGCCGCTCGGGCGTGAGCGGCTCGGTGACCATCGCGTAGTCGTACACGGGCACGACGTACGGACGGACGCGGCGGACGAGCGAGGGGAACGCGTTCGTCGCGAGCGCGACGCGGCGGGCCACCACCCGCCCGTAGCCGGTGCGGACGACCATGGCGGCGCCGCGCGTGCCGAGCCCGGTGGCGGCGGTGCGCTCGAAGATGCGCACGCCGCGCCGGACGCACGCGTCCCGCAGTCCCCACGCGAGCCGGGCCGGATCGACGAGCGCGGTGCCGCGCCGGTCGAGGACCCCGGCGAGATAGGTCGGCGAGGCCACCTCGGCGCGGACCTCGTCGGTGCCGAGGAACTCGGGGGCGTCGCCGAAGTGCCGTGCCGTCTCGGCCAGGTCGCGCAGCTCGCGGACCTGGTGGGGGCGGGTGGCGACGTGGAGTTCCCCGGTGCGCTCGAAGCCGCAGTCGATGCCGTACCGGTGCAGCGCGTCCTCGATCTCGTCGAGGTTCTCCCGTCCGAGCCGCTGCAGCTCGGCGAGTTCGTCCGGCCAGCGGGCCAGGCCGTTGCCGAGTCCGTGGGTGAGGGAGGACGAGCAGAAGCCGCCGTTGCGTCCGGACGCGGCCCAGCCGATCTCGCGGGCCTCGAGGAGCACGACGTCGCGGTCCGGGTCCCGTTCCTTGGCGAGCAGGGCGGTCCACAGGCCGCAGTACCCGCCGCCGACCACGGCGAGGTCGCAGTGCTCCTCCCCGGCCAGCGCGGGCGACGGCGCCGGACGCGCGGGGTCGTCGAGCCAGAACGGGACGGGTTCGGCGTCAACGAGCGAACGTACGGGATCAGTTCCGGCAACGCGCAACATGCCACCAATATAGTGGCATGTGGCTAAATGTCTACTGGTTCAGTTGTCGAAGCTGCTTCTGGCGACGAATTCAGTCGTCACTGGCTCGCCATTGGTAGCTCTCCTTGCGCAGCTGCAGGTAGACGAACGTCTCCGTGCCCGCGACCCCGGGGATCGACCTGATGGTGGTCGACAGCATCTCGGCCAGGTGCTCGTCGTCGTCGCACACGATCTCGCAGAGGATGTCGTAGGAGCCGGCGCAGAGGACGACGTAGATGGTCTCCCGCAGCTCGGAGAGGGCGGACGCGACGGGCTCCAGCGGCCCGTCGACCTTCACCCCGACCATGGCCTGGCGGCGCCCGCCCACCCGCATCGGGTCGGTGACGGCGACGATCTGCATGACGCCCGCCTCGATCATGCGCTGCACCCGCTGCCGGACGGCGGCCTCCGAGAGCCCGACCGCCTTCGCGATGGCCCCGTAGGACCGCCGGCCGTCCTGCTGCAGCTGCTCGATGATCTGCCACGAGATGTCGTCGAGGTCGGGGAGGGGTGAGCTCTTCCTGGTCATGACCGCATCATCGCAGGACGCGGACGGGACGGGCGGCGTCCGGAGAGCGCGCACGCAGATCGTGGCGATATCAGTCGTCATTGACATCGCTGACGACTCATCTCATAGTTTGTGGCTCCAATCTCAACGAAATCAGCACATGGAGGATCCTGGTGACGACCTTCACCAACGTCGTGGACGGTGCGCGGCGGGCTGCCGCCGACGGCCGGACGCTCGACGTCGTCGACCCGGTGACCGGGGAGGTCTACGCGACGTCGCCGCTGTCGGGGCGGGCCGATGTCGACGCCGCCGTGGCGGCGGCGGCCCGCGCGTTCGAGACTTGGCGGTGGACGACGCCCGCCGACCGGCAGCGCGCCCTGCTGAAGATCGCGGACGCGATCGACGCCCGGCTGGACGAGCTGATCGACGTCGAGTGCGCGGACACGGGCAAGCCGCGGGCGCTCACCGCGACCGAGGAGGTGCCGCTGTGCGCCGACCAGTTCCGGTTCTTCGCCGGGGCGGCGCGGGTGCTGGAGGGACGCTCGGCCGGCGAGTACATGGCCGGGCACACCTCGTTCGTGCGGCGCGAGCCGGTCGGGGTGTGCGCGCAGGTCACCCCGTGGAACTACCCGCTGATGATGGCCGTGTGGAAGGTCGCCCCGGCGCTGGCCGCCGGGAACACCGTGGTGCTCAAGCCGTCCGACACCACCCCGGCCTCGACGGCGCTGCTGGCCGAGATCTGCGCGGAGTTCCTGCCGCCGGGCGTGCTGAACGTGGTGTGCGGCGACCGCGACACCGGCCGCGCGCTGGTGTCCCACCCGCGGCCCGACATGGTGTCGATCACCGGGTCGGTGCGGGCCGGGATGGAGGTCGCCGGGGCGGCGGCCGCCGACCTCAAGCGCACCCACCTCGAGCTCGGCGGCAAGGCCCCGGTCGTGGTGTTCGCCGACGCCGACATCGCGGCGGCGGCCGAGGGCATCGCGGCCGCCGCGTACTTCAACGCCGGGCAGGACTGCACCGCCGCCAGCCGGGTCCTGGTCGCCGCCGACGTCCACGACGACCTGGTCGCCGCGCTCACCGAGCAGGCCCGCGCGACCCGCACCGCCGGGCCGTCCGACCCCGGCGCCGCCTACGGGCCGCTCAACAACGCCGACCAGCTCGCACGCGTCGCCGGCATGGTCGACCGGCTCCCCGGCCACGCCACCGTCCACCACGGCGGCGCACGGGTCGGCGACCGCGGCTACTTCTACGCCCCCACCGTGGTGTCCGGGCTCCGGCAGGACGACGAGGCCAGCCAGACCGAGATCTTCGGCCCCGTCATCACCGTGCAGGCCTTCACCGGCGAGGACGACGCCGTCCGCTACGCCAACGACGTCAAGTACGGGCTCGCGTCGTCGGTGTGGACGCGCGACCACGCGCGGGCGATGCGGATGTCGGCCAAGCTCGACTTCGGCTGCGTGTGGATCAACACCCACATCCCGTTCGTCGCCGAGATGCCCCACGGCGGGTTCAAGCACTCCGGCCACGGCAAGGACCTGTCGATGTACGGGTTCGAGGACTACACCCGCGTCAAGCACGTGATGAGCGCGATCGACGGGTGAGCGCCGGACGCCCGGGCGGCCGGTCAGACCGCCCGGGCGCCGCGCGTCAGGACGCGACGGGCGGGACGAGCCGGGGCGCGCGGTCCTCGATCGCCTGCGCGACGTCGAGGAGGCGGTCCTCGGTGAACCGGCCGCCGATGAGCTGGACGCCGATCGGCAGCCCGCCGGCCGTCCCGGCCGGGACGCCGACGCCGGGGAAGCCGAGGACCGGCAGCGACGTCATCGGCCACTGCGCGGCGACGACGGCGAGCCCGCGCTCGCGGTCGGCGATGTCGGCGTCCTGCTCGAAGGGCGGTTCGGCCGAGGCCGGTGTCAGCAGGACCATGCCCGTGCCGAGCAGCTCCTGCAGCCGGGTGATCAGCGTCGCGCGGCGCGCCCACCCCTGGACGTACGCGGCGATGCCGGGCCGCTCGCCCCAGAGCCCGGCGGCGTACTCGTAGGCGTAGGTCATGTGGACCCGTAGCGCCTCGTCGGCCACCTCGAGCATGCCGGGCAGTCCGGGGCGCATGTCCTCGAACAGCAGCAGCGACCACAGCCGGGCCGCCTCGCCGAGCAGCGGCAGGTCCAGCTCCTCGACCCGGTGGCCGGCGTCGGCGAGCCACCCGGCGGCCCGGTCGACCGCCGCGTCCACGGCCGGGTGCGGCGCCACGATGCCGACGTCCCGGACGACGCCCACCCGCACCGGCCCGGCGTGCGGCGCGCCCGCCGGCGGCAGCGCGGGGACGCCGAACGGGTCGCGCAGGTCCGCGCCCGCCATCGCGTGCAGGGCGGCGCGCGCGTCCGCGACCGTCCTGGCCAGCGGACCCTGGACGGCCCACGCCTGGACGGTCAGGGGAGGTTCGGGCCCCATGTCCTCGGGCGCGGTCCAGTTCGAGACGAGCCCGACCGTGGGGCGGACGCCGACGACGCCGCAGCAGGCGGCGGGGAAGCGGATCGAGCCGCCGATGTCGTTGCCCTGCGCGATCGGGGTCATCCCGGCGGCGAGCGAGGCGGCGGCGCCGCCGCTGGAGCCGCCGGGCGTGTGCGCGTGGCTCCACGGGTTGAGCGTCCGCCCGTGCAGGTCGTTCGTCGAGAACCAGCGGACGGAGAAGGCGGGGGCGTTGCTGCGGCCGAGGAAGATTGCGCCCGCCGCGCGCAGCGCCGCGACGCATCCGTCGTCGTGCGCGGCGGTCGCGCCGGCCATGGCCGCGACCCCGTGGGTGAGCGGCAGGCCGCGCTGCGGTGTGTTGATCTTGGTGGAGACGGGGACGCCGTGCAGCGGGCCGAGGGGCTCCCCGGCCGCCACGGCCGCGTCGGCGCGGCGCGCGTCGGCGAGGGTCTCCTCGGGACGGACGTCGGCCAGGGCGTTCAGCACCGGGTCGACCCGCTCGATCCTGCGCAGGCAGGACTCCGCCGCCTCGACCGCCGAGATCTCTCCGGTGCGGATTCCCGCCGCGAGCCGTGTCGCGGACATCTGCCAGAGTTCCATGCTGCTCCTGGGCGTGCTGACGCGATGAATGCGGAGGAGCGTACGTGATGCAACGTTGATGTACAACGGTGTTGTATCTCGGGTTCGTTCTGGTTAGCCTGCCGCCATGCCGGTGGAAATCGACGTAGCCCAGCGCCTCGCGACCATCGCCGACGCCACGCTCGACATCGTGGCGTCGGACGGACTCGACGGGGTGTCGATCAGAGCCGTGGCCAAGCGGATCGGCGGATCCACGACCCTGGTCACCAACTACCTGCGCACCCGGGAGGCGCTCCTGGTCAACGCGATCGAGCACGCGACCCGGGCGTGGGCGGCGGAGCTGGAGGAGGAGGTCGCGGGGGCCGGCGACCGCGAGCGCCTGACCGCCGCCGTCCGCTGGGCCGGCTCCACCGGCGGGAACGACGAGGTCCTGCGGCGGCTCTTCATGGAGATCCTCGGCCGCGGCGACCCCGAATCGGCCGCGGTGCGGACGCTGCGCGAGGACGCCCGGGAGAACCGCGCGGAGCTGGCCGAGGCGGCCGGCGCCGCGGGTGCGGGCGACCCCGAATTCACCGCCGACGTCCTGTTCCTGGTGCTCCGCGGCTTCTACATCTCCAGCCTGGAGGACCCGGAGCGCTGGAACGACGCCTCCATGACCCCGCTGCTCGAGCGGCTCGTCCGCCTGCTGACGACCGCGACCTAGTACCGGCCCCGCCCCGGACACACCCCCACCCCACCCACCCCCACCCCGGCCGCTTCATTTTCGAAGGGTCCACCCATGCCACGTTCACGTCGCCCCTTGATGCTCACCATCATTCTCGGTGCCTGCACGCTCACCGCCTGTAGTGGTGGCGGCCCGGCCGCGAAGGCCGAGGCGCCGAAGCTCACCACGTCCGTCCCGGCCCCGACCCGGGCCGTCGACACCGTCTCCTGGAACCTCCCCACGGGCGAGCCGGCCACGCTCGACCCGGTCCTCGCCGCGACCGAATCCGGCGGCACCGTCATCGCCAACATGTGCGAGGGCCTGTTCACCTACGGCCCGAACTACGAACGCGAACCCGCGCTCGCCACGTCCGTCGACCACCCGGACCCGCTCACCTACGTCGTCCGCCTCCGCGAGGGCGCGGAGTTCTGGAACGGCGACCCCGTCACCCCCGAGGACGTCCGCTACAGCGCCGAACGGGTCCTCGACCCGGCCTTCGGCTCGTCGTGGATCGCCTGGGCCCAGCACCTCGACCGCATCGAGATCACCGGAGCCCACGAGATCACCGTCAGGATGAAGAAGCCGGACGCCCTGGTCCCGAACTACTTCGCGAGCCCCGCCTTCTTCGTCGTCCAGAAGGAGTTCGCCGAGAAGGCCGGCAAGTCCTTCGGCACCGCTCGGGGCGGCGTCATGTGCACCGGCCCGTACGAGTTCGGCGAGTGGACCCAGGGGCAGCGCATCACCCTCACCCGCAACGACGCGTGGTGGAACACCTCCGTCCGCCCCAAGGTGAAGAACCTGGAGTTCCGCTTCATCGCCGACCCGGCCGCGCAGACCGCCGCGCTCGCGAGCGGCGACGTGGACGGCCAGTTCCTCGTCCCGGCCGCCGCCCGCACGCAGCTCGAGGGCAAGGGGAACCTGCTGTACGGCGAGAGCCTGAACACCACGTTCCTGTCGGTGCTGAACCGGCGGGGGGCGCTGGCCGACCCCGCCGTCCGGCAGGCCCTGCACGCGCTGCTCCCGTACGAGGGGATCGTCGAATCGGTCTACCGGGGGACGGCCGAGCCGCTGCGGGCGCTCGTCCCGCCCTTCGCGTGGGGCTACGGCGAGAACGTCTACGAGCAGGCGTACGAGAAGCTGCCCGTGCCGAAGCAGGACCTCGAGCGGGCGAAGAAGCTCGTCGCCGGGTCCCCGGGCGCGAAGCAGAAGATCGTCCTCGCCTACACCACGGCGATCGAGGAGGAGACGCGGATCGCCACCGCGATCGCCGACACCGCCGGGCAGGCCGGGCTGAACGTCGAGCTGAGGCCGCTCACCGGCGAGCAGTTCGGCGCGATGTTCGCCTCGCCCGAGGCCCGCAAGGGCGTGGACCTGTTCCTGTCCACCGGCTTCCTGAGCTTCCCGGAGCCGCTGGAGTACTACGCGTACTTCACCACCGGGCACTTCTACAACTTCCCCGGCTACCGCAACGAGCGGTACGACGCCGCGATCGCGCAGGCGCAGAGCACCGAGGACCCCGCCGGGCGCGCCCGGCTGGTCGCCCGGGCGCAGGCGATCCTCGCCGGCGACATGGTCAACCTTCCGCTCGTGTCGCAGTACCTCAGCGTCTACTACGGGCCCGACCTGGCCGGCCTGGCGCCCCGGGCGAACTACCTCTACACCCCCTGGGCGACCGCCCTCGGCGGCAAGTGACCGGGCGGACGCTCTCATGAAACGCCCGCCCACGAAACGCCCGCCCACGAAACGCCCGCCCACGAAACGACCGCGGATGACCGGCCCGCTCGCGGCCTGGATCGGCAGGCGCGCCGCCGGTGCGCTGCTGACCGTGCTGATCGCGTCGATCGTCATCTACGGAGCGCTGCGGCTGGTCCCCGGCGACCCGGTGCTCGCGGTGACCTCCGGGCGCCGCCTCACCCCCGAGCAGCTCGACGCGCTGCGGCACGCCTACGGCCTCGACCGGGGCTTCCTGCAGGGCTACTGCGCGTGGATCGCGGACGCCGTCCGCCTCGACCTCGGGACGTCGCTGAACTACCGGACCGGCGTCACCTCGCTCATCACCGGACGGCTCGGCGTGTCCGGCCCGCTGATCCTGTACTCGGCGGTCCTGACGGTCCTGGCCGGGGTGTCGGTCGCGCTGCTGTCGGCCGTCAAGGGCGGCGTCGTCAACCGGATCGCGACCGTCTCGGCGGCCGTCACCACCGCGACGCCCCCGTTCGTGGCCGCCATCGTGCTGCTGTCGGTGTTCGCGGTCGGGCTCGGCTGGTTCCCCTCGACGGGGGCGGGCACCGGCCCGGCCGACCGGCTGTGGCACCTCACCCTGCCCGCCGTCGCGATGGCCACCGCCGCCTACGGCGTCATCGCCCGCGTCGGCGACGCCGCGTTCGCCGACGAACTTGCCCGCGAGCACGTCGAGGCGGCGCGGAGCCGCGGGGTGGGCGGCGCGGCGCTCGTCCGCCGGCACGTGGCGCGCAACGCGCTCGGGCCGATGCTCACCCTCGTCGGCCTGCTCGCGGCGAGCCTGTTCGTCGGGACGGCCGTCGTCGAGACCGCGTTCGGCCTGGACGGCGTCGGGTCCCTGCTCGTCAGCTCGGTGTCGCGGCGGGACTTCCCCGTCGTGCAGGGCATCGCGCTCATCGCGGTCGTCCTGTTCGTCGCCGTCAACACGCTGGTCGACCTGGCGCTGCCGTTCCTCGACCCGCGGGTGACGATCGGGGGCCCGGTCCGATGACCCTGACGATCCCCGCGCTCCGCGCGAAGAACGTCCGGCGGCGGCGCCGCACCCCGCTCGCCGTGGGCCTCGCGGCCGCGTTCCTGCTCGCGGTCGTCGCCGCGGCCGTGCTGGCGCCCGCCCTCGCCCCGCACTCCCCGGACGGCACCGACCTGCTGAACTCGCTGGCGCCGCCCGGCTCGGAGGGGCACCTGCTCGGCACCGACTCCGCCGGACGGGACGTGCTGTCGCGGCTCCTGCACGGGGCACGGCTCTCGCTGCTCGCGCCCCTCGGCGTCGTGCTGCTGTCGGGCGTCCTCGGCACCGTGATCGGGCTGACCGCGGCCCGCGCGGGCGGCTGGGCCGACGCCGTCCTGTCGCGCGGCATGGACATCGTGTTCGCCTTCCCCGGCCTGCTGCTCGCGATGCTCGTCGTCGCGGTGTTCGGGCCGGGGCCGGCCGGGCCCATCTGCGCGCTGTCGGTGAGCTACACGCCGTTCATCGGCCGGATGGTCCGCAGCCTGGCGATCCAGGAGGGGACGCGCCCCTACATCGACGGATACCGCGTCATGGGGTTCGGCGAACTGTGGGTGACCGTCCGCCATCTCCTGCCGAACATCCTCCCGGCGCTCATCGCGCAGAGCGCGCTGGGATTCGCGCACGCGCTGATGGACCTCGCGGCCCTGTCCTACCTCGGGCTGGGGGTCCGGCCGCCGGAGGCGGACTGGGGCTCGATGCTCAGCCAGTCGCAGAGCGCCATCCTGCAGGGCGCCCCGTGGAGCGGGCTGATCCCCGGGATCGCGATCCTGCTGACCGTCGTGAGCGTCAACGTGCTCGGCGAGCACATCGGGGGATCCATCGGCCGCAAGACGAGCGAGGGGACGTGATCGTGCTCGCGAAGAAGGACGCACCCGACGGGACCCGGCGGGCCGCGGCCGTCCCGGACACCGTGCTCGACGTCTCCGGGCTCGGGCTCACGATCGGCGCGGGCGCGCGGGCCGTCCCGCTCCTCGCCGACGTCACCGTCCGCGTCGCGCCGGGGGAGACGGTCGGGCTGGTCGGCGAGTCCGGGTCGGGCAAGTCGCTGACGGCCCGGGCGGCGCTCGGCATGACGCCCCGGGGAGCCCGCGCCACCGGGAAGATCGCGGTCGCGGGCGTGGACGTGCTCACCGCCGGACGGGCGGACCTGCGCGAACTGCGCCGCACCCGCGTCTCGATGGTGTTCCAGGATCCGCGCGCCTCCCTCAACCCGGTGCGCCGCATCGGCGACTACCTCACCGAGGGGCTGCGCGCCGGCGGCGTCCCGGCCCGGGACGCCGCCGCACGGGCCCTGGACCTGCTCGGCCAGGTCGGCATCCGCGACCCGCGCGGCGCGCTGCGGCGCTACCCGCACGAGTTCTCCGGCGGGATGCTGCAGCGCGTCGTCATCGCCGGGGCGCTGTCGACGGAGCCCGCGCTGCTGCTGGCGGACGAACCGACGACCGCACTCGACGTCACCACGCAGGCGGAGGTGATCGCACTGCTGAAGACCCTCCAGTCGGCGCACGGCACCGGGATCCTGTTCGTCACGCACGACCTGGACCTCGCCGCCGCGATCTGCGACCGCATCTACGTCATGTACGCCGGGCGCATCGTGGAAGAGGCGGCCGGGACGACGCTCTTCGAGGCCCCCGCGCACCCGTACACGCGGGCGCTGCTGGAGGCGAGCCCGTCCGTGCACGGCGACAAGGTCGCGATCAGGGCCATCGAGGGCCGCCCGAAGCCGCTCGCCGAGGCGCCGGACGGCTGCGCGTTCCGCGACCGCTGCCCGCTCGCCGACGACGCCTGCGCCGCCGAGGTGCCGGCGCTCCGCGCGCACACCGTCCGCACGGACACCGTCCGCACGGGCGCGGGCTCGCGCGTCGCGTGCGTCCGTCCCGAGGAGGCGACCCCGTGAGCGGCCGGTCCGAGAACGACGTCGTCCGCGGCGAACCGGTCCTCCGCGTGTCGTCGCTGGTGAAGCGGTTCGGAACGTTCACCGCGGTGGACGACGTGAGCTTCGCGCTGCCGCCCGGCGGCTCGCTCGGCATCGTCGGCGAGTCGGGGTCGGGCAAGACGACGACGGCCCGCATCCTGGCGGGGCTCGAGGAACCGACGTCCGGGACCGTCGTGCTCGACGGGGAGCCCGTGGACGGACGGTCGCGCCGCGCCCGCCGCCGGCAGGCCCGCCGGCTCCAGATGATCTTCCAGGATCCGTACGGGTCGTTCGACCCCCGGCAGACCATCGCCCGGTCGATCGCCGAGCCGATGCGGCTGCACGCGCCGGGCCCGGCCGCGGCGCGCCGCGCCCGCGTCGGCGAGCTGCTGGACCAGGTCGGGCTCAGCGCCCGCGCCGGGGAGTCGCTGCCGCGCGACCTGTCGGGCGGCCAGCGGCAGCGCGCCGCGATCGCGCGGGCGCTCGGCATCGAACCGCGCGTGCTCGTCCTGGACGAGGCGGTCGCCGCGCTCGACGTGTCCATCCAGGCACAGGTCCTGACCCTCCTGGACGACCTGCGCCGCAGCACCGGCGTCTCCTACGTCTTCGTCGGCCACGACCTCGCCGTCGTCCGCCACATCACCGACACCGTGATCGTGATGCGGCACGGCCGCATCGTCGAGCAGGGCGACACCGAGCGGATCCTGCGCGGCCCCGAGCACCCGTACACCCGGCTGCTCCTCGACTCCATCCCCGGGCCCGGCTGGGACCCGGGCCGGGTGGCGCGCGACCGGCGCGCCCTCGACGCGTCCTGACCCCGCCCCTTCCCCCGACTTCACGGAGACCCTCACGTGCCGAACATCGAACGGGTCGGGCCCGCCCCCGTGCCCGCGGACGCCGCGCAGGTCGCGATCCCCATGCGCGACGGCGTCCGGCTCGCCGCCGACGTCTACCGCACCGACCCGCCGCGCCCGCGGCCCGTCGTGCTCGTCCGCCTGCCCTACGACAAGGACGGCGAGTACTGCTTCATGCCCGCGATCGCCCGCCGCTTCCGCGACCGGGGGTACAACGTCGTCGTCCAGGACGTCCGCGGCAAGTACCGCTCCGAGGGCGCGACGGAGTTCGGCCGCCACGAGGTCGACGACGGGTACGACACGGTCCAGTGGGTCGCCGGGCAGCCCTGGTGCGACGGCGACGTCGTCATGTGGGGCGACTCCTACTACGGCTACACCGCCATCGCGGCGGCGATCGGCGGCCACCCCGCCCTGCGCGCGATCGCCCCGCGCGTCACCGGATCGCAGCTCTCCACCGTCCTGGAGCACGGCGACGGCACCCGCGACGTCGAGCAGACCGCCCGCAAGGTCTACTTCGCGACGCACTACGTCGACGCCGGCCGGTACGAATGGGACATCGACTGGAACCGGCGCCCGCTGCGGGCCGCGTTCGAGGACTTCTTCGGACGGCTCGGCCGCCGCTCGGCGAACTTCGACGCCGAGTTCGGCGCGGCGGCGTCCCCGTTCGTTCCGCCGCCGCTGAAGGCGCTGCTCGAGGCGCCGCCCGTCCCGGCCCTGTACACGATCGGATGGTTCGACAACTGCGCCGTCTGGTCCTGGCACGACGTCCGCGCGCTGTCGCGGGACCCCGGCTGGGCCGCGAACCTGTACCTCCGCCTGGAGGCCATCGACCACGAGAACTACCGGCTCGACGACGCCCCCGTCGCCGCCCACGACGACCACGCGGTCACCGGCGCCGCACGGGCACGGATGCTCCCCGGCTACCTCGACCCCGCGATCGAGTTCTTCGGCGCCGTGCTCGGCCGCACCGGCACGCTCGCCGACCTGCCGCGCGTCCGGTACGAGCTGTGCCACGGCGGACGGCGCGCGGCCGGGGCATGGCCGCCGCCGTCGGCGCCCGACCTGACGTTCTACCTGTCGGCCGACCCGCGGCCGTCCCTCGCCGGCGAGGCCCCCGCGGACGCGCGGACGCTCGGCTGGACGCACGACCCGGCCGACCCGGTTCCCTCGGCCGGGGCGAACCCCTTCGCCGTCCTGCACGATCGCGGGGACCTTGCGTCGCTGGCCGACCGCCCGGACGTCCTGCGCCTCACCGGGCCGCCCGTCCGGGCCGACCTCGACCTCGTCGGCGCGGCGACGCTGCAGCTCCGCGTGACGGCGCCCGCGGGTGCGCACGTCCACGCCCGCCTTCTGGACGTGACGCCGGGCGGCGCCGCCTTCCTCATCGCCAAGGGGCAGGTGCGGCTCGACGTCCCGGCGGACGGCACGGACGGCGCGGGCGGCGCGGACACGGTCGTCGACCTGCAGAGCGTCGCGTACCGGCTGCGCGCCGGGCACCGGCTCGCGCTCGACCTCGCCAGCACCGACTTCCCCGAGTACGTCGTCGAGGCCCCGGACGGCGGCGACCCGTGGGACGCCGTGCCCGGGGCCCGGGTCAGGCGAGAGATCACGGTCGGCGGCGCCCGTCCGTCCTGCCTGCGCATCGGCGGACGGACGCCGGACCTGGTGCGGCGGTCGCTCGGTCTCGTGGGGGAGGGATAGCGGCCATGCGGAATCACGGCATCGGCTCGTGGACGGCCCGTCGCGCTCGCAAGACCCCCGGGAAGACGGCGATCGTCCATGGGGAGACACGCCGGACGTACTTGGAACTGCACGTGCGCGTGTGCCGGCTGGCGCGCGCGCTGCGCGGCCTGGGCGTGAGGCCCGGTGACCGGGTCGCCTACTGCGGCCCGAACCATCCGGCGTTCCTCGAGACGCTGTTCGCCACCGGAATGCTCGGCGCGGTGTTCGTCCCGCTCAACATGCGCCTGACCGGTCCCGAGCTGGCGTACCACCTGACCGACTCGGGGAGCGGGGTCCTCGTCCACGCCCCGGAGCAGGCGTCCGTGGTCGCCGAGGCTCGGGACGCGATGGCGGGGGACGCGGTTCCGCGTGGGGTCGCGTTCGTCGCTCTCGCCGGGCCGGAGCCCGGTTCGTCCGGGTACGAGGAGCTGCTGGCGTCGTCGTCGGGAGAGCCGATCGACGAGCCGGTGGGGCTCGACGACCCCTGCATGATCCTCTACACGTCGGGCACGACCGGCCGGCCGAAGGGCGCGGTCCTCACGCACGGCAACGTGGTCTGGAACGCGGTCAACGTCCTGGTCGACGTCGACCTCGCCGCCGACGAGGTCGCGCTGGTCGTCGCGCCGCTGTTCCACACGGCCGGCCTGAACATGATCTGCCTGCCGACGCTCCTCAAGGGCGGGACGGTCGTCCTGATGCCCGCGTTCGACCCCGCCGAGGTGCTGCGGACGATCGCGGCGCACCGGGTGACGTACATGTTCGGCGTCCCCGTCATGTTCGACGCGATGGCCGCGTGCCCGGCATGGGAGGCGGCCGACCTGTCGAGCCTGCGCAGGCTGAACTGCGGCGGGTCGCCCGTCCCGCGCGCCACCATCGACGCCTATCTGGCGCGCGGCCTGTCGTTCAGCCAGGGCTACGGCATGACCGAGGCGTCGCCCGGCGTCCTCTACCTGGCCGCCGGGGACGCCGTCCGCAAGGCGGGCACGGCCGGTGTGCCGCACTTCTTCACCGACGTCCGCCTCGTGGACGGCGACCTGCGCGACGTCGGCCCGGGGGAGAAGGGCGAGGTCCTGGTGGCGGGCCCGAACGTGATGGCCGGGTACTGGGGCCGCCCGGACGAGACCGCCCGCGCCATGGCCGGCGGGTGGTTCCGCTCCGGCGACGTCGCCGTCCTGGACGCCGACGGGTACGCGACGATCGTCGACCGGGTGAAGGACGTGATCATCTCCGGTGGCGAGAACGTCTACCCCGCCGAGGTCGAGGCCGCGCTCCGCGACCACCCGGCCGTCGCCGACTGCGCGGTCATCGGCGTCCCGGACGACCGCTGGGGCGAGGTGGGCCGCGCGATCGTCGTGCTCCGCGCGGGCGAGGATCCGGACGGGCGTCCGGCGGGCCGTCCGGAGGAGGACGACCTCGTCGCCTTCCTCCGGGACCGGCTCGCCAAGTACAAGATCCCGAAGTCGGTCGTGTTCGCCGCCGAGCTGCCGCGCAACCCGGCCGGGAAGATCCTCAAGAAGGCGCTGCGCGACCGCTACGCGCGCCCGGACCGGCCGCCGGACAGCTGGTCGTGGGCGAGCAGCGCGACGCCGAGCGACAGCCGGGACTCGTGATCGTCCAGCGGCACCCCGAGAAGCGCCTCGAGCTTCTTCAGGCGCGGATAGAGCGAGCTGCGGTTGCGGTGCGAGACCCGCGCCAGCTCCGCCTTGTTGCCGTCCACGGCCAGGTAGAGGCGGAGGAGGTCGAGCGTGCCGTCCTGCGTGCGGGCGTCATGGGCCAGGACGCGCGACAGCTCGACCTCCGCGAACCCCTGCAGGCGCGGGTCGTCCCGCAGCGCGTGGATCAGGCCCCGGATGCGGACGTCGGAGTGCCGCCGGAACCCCTGCGCGGCGGGCGGCATCGACACCGCGACGTCCACCACGACGCACGCCGACCGCAGTGACTCGCGGGCGTCGAGCAGCCCGGTCACCGGTTCCCCGACGCCGAGGCGCACGTCGTCGCCCGCCGCCTCGCGCAGCCCGGCGGCGAGCGACCGCAGCGCCCGCTCCTCGCGCTGCGCGGAGGGCAGGCACAGGACGACGCCGACCTGCCCTCCGCCCAGGACGCCGATCAGCCCGTCGGCGCCGGCGCCGCGCAACGTCTGCGCCACCTGCTCCGACAGCCGGAGCAGGTGACGGCGGGCCGTCCGTTCGTCCTGGGGAGCGCGCCCGGCGCGGCGGACCGCGACGCCCACGTAGCGGCGGCCGGGACGGATGCCGAGCGACGTCAGGCTCGCGATCGCGTCCGCCTCGCTCGCCGGCGACCCCTCCTGGAGGGCCCGCAGCAGCCCGTCCTGCGCGCGGAGCCGCTCGGTCAGCTCGTCCCGCGTCGTCCTGCGGTGCAGCTCCAGCGCCTCGGCGGCCCGTTCGAGGACCATGAGGACGCGGTCGTGCGCCTCCCGGGCGTCCTCCCCGCCGTCGCCGGCCCGGGAGTCCACGGCGACGAGCCGCGCCCACGAGCGGCCCCGCGCGCCCACGTCCGCCGCCGCCCAGTCGGCCCCGGGCGCCGGATCGTCCCTGGTGAACGGGCGGGCCAGCCGCGACCGGCGCTCCCAGCCGTCCAGCAGGCCCGCGACGTCCCCGTCCGCGGCGTGGAAGGCGATCACGCGGCGGCCGAGGTCCTCCAGCACCACCGACCGCCCGGTCAGGTCGCCGGTGCCGCGGACGATCTCGTCCGGCGCCGCGCCCGCGAGACTCAGCCGGGTGAACGCCTCGTGCATCGCCTTGGCGAACTCCACCTGCTCGTACTGCGCGGCGACGAGGCGCCGGTGCGCCGCCTCGGTGACCTCGACGAACCGGACCTGCGCGCGCAGGCACACCAGCGGCAGGCCGAGGTCCTCCGCGCGGGCGACCGCCTCCGGCTGGACCCGCGGGTAGGACGGCCCCAGCTCCACCACCAGCCCGGCCGCGGACGCGCCCGCGAGCTGCTCGACCAGCGCCACCGCCGACCGCGCCGACGCCGCCATGGCCTGCCCGGTGGTCAGCACCAGCTCGCCGCCCGCGAGGACCTCGCTCACGTTCGGGACGTCGCTGACGTGCACCCACCGCACGCTCCGACCGAGCAGGCCGGCGCCCGCGAGCACCTCGGGCCGCCCCGCCCGCGTGGCCGGCAGTTCCAGGACGTCCGCCACCGTCAATCCCACGGCACCCTCCCAGCCTCGACACAGTGTCGTCTCCCGGACGGTTCCGGCGACACATCGTCCGATGACGTCCCATTATGCGGGTGCCAGACTTCCCGGCATGCCCACTCCTCACAGCGCCCTCATCACGCACTGGATCGCAGGCCGGCGCCACGCAGGGACCGGCGGCCGCCGCGGCCCGGTGACCGACCCCGCGACCGGACGGACCACCGCCGAGGTCGTCCTCGCCGAACCCGCCGACGTCGACGCGGCCGTCGCGAGCGCCGCCGCGGCGGGCCGGGCCTGGGCGGCCGCCACGATCGCCGCCCGGACGCGCGTCCTGTTCGCCTTCCGGCAGCTCGTCGACGCGCGCAGGGACGAGCTCGCCGCGCTGATCACCGCCGAGCACGGCAAGGTCCGCTCCGACGCCCTCGGCGAGGTCGCCCGCGGCCTGGACGTCGTCGAGTTCGCCTGCGGGATCGGCCACCTGCTGAAGGGCGACGCGTCCACGAACGTCTCGACCGGCGTGGACGTCCGCGACATCCGGCAGCCGCTCGGCGTCGTCGGGATCATCAGCCCGTTCAACTTCCCGGCGATGGTGCCGATGTGGTTCTTCCCGATCGCCGTCGCCGCCGGCAACGCCGTCGTGCTCAAGCCGAGCGAGAAGGACCCGTCCGCGTCCCTGTGGCTGGCCGAACGGTGGAAGGAGGCCGGGCTGCCGGACGGCGTCTTCACCGTCGTCCAGGGCGACAAGACCGCGGTGGACGCGCTCGTCGACCACCCGGACGTCGCGGCGGTCAGCTTCGTCGGGTCCACGCCCGTCGCGCGGTACGTCTACGGGCGCGCGGCGGCGGCGGGCAAGCGCGTGCAGGCCCTCGGCGGCGCGAAGAACCACATGGTGGTCATGCCGGACGCCGACCTCGACGACGCGGCCGACGCCGCCGTCAACGCCGGGTTCGGCTCCGCGGGGGAGCGCTGCATGGCCGTGAGCGTCGTCGTCGCGGTCGGCGGCATCGCGGACGAACTGGTCGAGAAGATCGCCTCGCGGACCCGTGCGCTGCGGACCGGCGACGGCGCCGGGGACGCCGACATGGGGCCGCTCGTGACGCGCGAGCACCGCGACCGCGTCGCGTCCTACGTGGCGGCGGGCGAGGCCGCCGGCGCGACCGTCGTCGTCGACGGCCGCACCGTGGAGCCGGACGGGGACGCGGGCGGGTTCTGGCTCGGCCCGACCCTCCTCGACCGCGTCACCCCCGCCATGACGGTCTACACCGACGAGATCTTCGGCCCCGTCCTCGGCGTCGTGCGCGTCGAGACCTACGCCGAGGCGCTGGAGCTGATCAACGGCAACGCGCACGGCAACGGCACCGCGATCTTCACGCGGGACGGAGCCGCGGCCCGCGCCTTCGAGAACGACGTGCAGGTCGGCATGGTGGGGATCAACGTGCCGATCCCGGTCCCCGCGGCGTTCCACTCGTTCGGCGGCTGGAAGTCGTCCCTGTTCGGGGACGCGCACGCGTACGGCGCCGACGGTGTCCGCTTCTATACCCGGGGCAAGGTCGTCACCTCGCGCTGGCCCGACCCGGCCGCCGCGCCGTCCGGCGGCGTCGAACTCGCCTTCCCGAGCAACCGCTGAAAGGGGCCGCCATGTCGCGCACCCGCGAACTCGACCGCCGGCACGTCTTCCACTCCTGGTCGGCGCAGAACCGCATCGACCCGATCGTCCTCACGGACGCGGAGGGCGCCCACGTGTGGGACGAGGACGGCAACCGCTACCTCGACTTCACCTCCCAGCTCGTCTACACCAACCTCGGCCACCGGCACCCCAAGGTCGTCGAGGCGATCCGGGAGCAGGCCGCCCGGCTGTGCACGGTCGCGCCGCAGTACGCCAACGACCGGCGCTCGGAGGCCGCCCGGCTGATCGCCGAACGCGCGCCCGAGGGCATGGAGCGGGTCTTCTTCACCAACGGCGGCGCGGACGCGAACGAGCACGCCGTCCGGATGGCGCGGCTGCACACCGGCCGTCCCAAGGTGCTGGCCGCCTACCGCTCGTACCACGGCGGCACCCAGACCGCGATCAACCTGACCGGCGACCCGCGGCGCGTCCCCAACGACACGGCCACCGCCGGAGTGGTCCACTTCTTCGGCCCCTACCTGTACCGCAGCGAGTTCCACGCGACGACGCCGGAGGAGGAGTCCGAGCGCGCGCTGGCCCACCTGCGCCGGACGATCGAGGCCGAGGGCCCGTCGACGATCGCGGCGATCGTCCTGGAGACGATCCCCGGCACCGCGGGCGTCCTGACGCCGCCGCCCGGGTACCTCGCGGGCGTCCGCGCCCTGTGCGACGAGCACGGCGTCCTGCTGATCGCGGACGAGGTGATGGCCGGGTTCGGCAGGGCGGGCGCCTGGCTGGCCATCGACCTGTACGGACTGAAGCCCGACCTGATCACCTTCGCCAAGGGCGTCAACTCCGGGTACGTCCCGCTCGGGGGCGTGATCCTCAGCGACGCCGTCGCCGACACGTTCGGGGACCGCCCCTACCCGGGCGGCCTCACCTACTCCGGGCACCCGCTCGCCGCGGCCGCAGCCGTCGCCACCCTGACCGCGATGGAGGAGGAGGACGTCGTCGGCCGGGCCGCCCGGCTCGGGACGGACGTGTTCGCGCCCGGCCTGGCGGACCTCGCGGACCGGCACGAGGCCGTCGGCGAGGTGCGGGGGACGGGCGTGTTCTGGGCCGTCGAGCTGGTCGCCGACCGCCGCACCCGCGAGCCGCTGCCGGACGCGGCCGTCGCCGCGATCGTCGCCGAGTGCCGGGCGCGCGGGCTGCTGCCGCTGCCCAACGCCAACCGCGTCCACCTCGTGCCGCCCTGCACCCTCGCCGCCGGGGAGGCCCGCGACGCGCTCGCGATCCTCGACGAGGCGATGCGGAAGGCGCTCGGCGGTTCAGGCGAGGGAGCGCCAGGCGCGGGACAGGGCTAGCCGGAACTGCTCCTCCTGCCGGGCGGTCAGCTCGTCGAGCATGCGCCGCTCCAGCAGGCGGACCGGCTCGGCGAGCTCCGCCAGCAGCGCGCGTCCCGCGTCGGTGAGGTGGATGAGCAGCTCCCGGCGGCTGGCGGGGTTGCGCTCGCGCCGGATGAGCCCGCGGCCCTCCAGGGTGCGCACCATGTCGGCCATCGACTGCGCCGTGACGAACGAGTCGCGGGCCAGCTGCGCCGCGGACAGGCCGTCGTGCCGTTCCAGGACGGTGAGGGCCGTGTACTGCAGCGCGGTCACCCCGGCGGGGCGGACGATGTCGTCCAGGTTCGACCGGACGGCGAGTTCCAGCCGTTTGACCATGTAGAGCAGCGACGGCGCCGTCCGGCCGCCGGTCGTCCGCTCGTCCTTCGCGAAGTCGTTCACGCTCTGATCCTGTCATCGATCACGCACCGACGATTGACAGGAAACCTGTTCGTCGTGAGACTGTCGAATCAGCAGGAATCCTGACGATCTTGGAAGGTGCGACATGCGGTTGGACGGCAGCAGGGCGATCGTGACCGGGAGCGGCCGCGGCTTGGGCCTCGCCTACGCCGAGGCGCTCGCCGCCGCGGGCGCCGCGGTGGTGGTCAACGACGTGGACCGGAAGACGGTGGACGCGGCGGTGGAGAAGATCACCACGGCGGGCGGCCGCGCGGTCGGCGTGGTGGCGGCGGTCGGGGACGCCGAGGCGGCCGAGACGCTCGTGAACGCGGCCGTCGAGGAGTTCGGCGGCCTGGACGTGCTGGTGACCAACGCGGGCATCCTGCGCGACCGGGTGCTGTGGAAGATGACCGACGACGACTTCGACGCGGTGATCGGCGTGCACCTGCGCGGGACGTTCACCTGCGCGCGGGCGGCGGCGGTGCGGATGCGCGAGCAGGGGACCGGCGGCCGGATCGTCCTGGTCGGCTCGCCCGCCGGGCAGCGCGGCAACTTCGGGCAGACCAACTACGCGGCGGCCAAGGCCGGGATCGTGGCGATGGCGCGGACCTGGGCGATGGAGCTGGCCCGCGCCGAGATCACCGTGAACGCGATCGTCCCGGTGGCCGCCACCGAGATGACCAAGACGATCCCGGCGTTCGCCCCGGCCATCGAAGAGGCAGAGCGCACCGGCGCCCCGTTCCCCGGCTGGCTGCGCAAGGACGAGGGCCTGGGCACCCCCGAGGACGCCGCCGGGCTCGTGACGTTCCTGGCCTCCGAGGCGTCCAAGGGCGTCACCGGGCAGGCGATCGGGATCGGCGGCGACCGGCTCGCGCTGTGGTCCCACCCGGCGGAGAAGGCGGTCGCGTTCGCCGACGGCGGCTGGAGCGCCGACGCGATCGCCGAGCAGTGGCACACCGGCGTCGGCGCCGCGCCCGAGACCTACGGCGTCCCCGCCCCCAAGGCCCCGGGAGCCTGACATGCCCGACATCAACGTGGCCGAGCTGGTCGCGATCGACGTCCACACCCACGCCGAGATCTCCAAGACCGGGCACCGCTCGCTCAGCCCCGAACTGTTCGGGGCGTCGGAGGAGCATTTCAAGGCCCACGGCCACCGGCAGCCGTCCATCGGCGAGATGGCGGCGTACTACCGGGAGCGGAAGATGGCGGCGGTGGTGTTCACCGTGGACGCCGAGCACGCCACCGGCTGGCCCCGCATCGCCAACGAAGAGGTCGCCGAAGGCTGCGCCGAACACCCCGACGTGCTGATCCCGTTCGCCAGTATCGACCCCCACAAGGGCGAGGCCGGCGTGCGCGAGGTGCGCCGCCTCGTCCAAGAGCACGGGGTGCGCGGGTTCAAGTTCCACCCCAGCATCCAGGCGTTCGCCCCCAACGACCCGATCGCCTACCCGCTTTACCAGGCCATCGAAGAACTCGGCGTCCCGGCCCTGTTCCATACCGGCCAGACCGGCATCGGCGCAGGCGTCCCGGGCGGCGGCGGCATCCGCCTGAAGTACTCCAACCCGATGCTCGTGGACGACGTCGCGGTCGACTTCCCCGAACTGCGGATCATCCTGGCGCACCCGTCGTTCCCGTGGCAGGACGAGGCCCTCGCCGTCGCCGTCCACAAACCCCACGTCTACATCGACCTGTCGGGCTGGTCGCCCAAGTACTTCCCGCCCCAGCTCGTCCGGTACGCCAACAGCCTGCTGCAGGACAAGGTCCTGTTCGGGTCCGACTTCCCCGTCATCACCCCCGACCGCTGGCTGACCGACTTCGACGGGCTCGACATCAAACCGCAGGTCCGCCCCAAGATCCTCAAGCACAACGCCGCCCGCCTGCTCGGCCTCACCCACCGGGAGACCGCGTGATCACCGCCACCGGACTCGACGAGATCAAGGCCCTCGCCGGCACCGACCTCGGCCACAGCGACTGGCTCGAGATCACCCAGGAACGGGTGAACACCTTCGCCGACGCCACCGACGACCACCAGTGGATCCACACCGACGCCGCCAAGGCGAAGGACGGCCCTTTCGGCGGCACCATCGCCCACGGCTACCTCACCCTCTCCCTCGTCATCCCCCTCTTCAACGACCTGCTGGCCATCCAGGGCACGACGATGAGCATCAACTACGGCCTGGAGAAGGTCCGCTTCCCCAGCCCCGTCCGCGTCGGCGCCCGCGTCCGGCTGGCCGCCACCGTCGCCGAGGTCACCGACGTCCCCGGCGACGGCGTCCAGATGACCTGCGACTTCACCATCGAGATCGAGGGCTCCGACAAGCCCGCCTGCGTCGCACGCCCCGTCTACCGCCACTACGCCTGAGAGAGACCGACGATGCCGTTCGCCCCCGCCCTCACCTTCGCCTTCGAGATCCGCGCGACCCTCGCGCCGACCCTGCACGTCGGCCACGGCGACGGGGAGAAGACCGAATTCACCCCCATCACCGGCGGCACCGTCGACGGCCCCCTCCTCCGCGGCACGGTCCTCCCGGGCGGCGGCGACTGGTCCAACACGCGCGGCCGGGTCGTCGAACTGGACGCCCGCTACCTTCTCCGCACGGACGACGGCGCGGTCATCGACATCGTCAACCGCGGCTACTACCACGAGGACGCGGACTGCCCCGACCAGCACGACGGCGACCTCCAGGTCACCAAGGCGGGCGTGTACTACCGGACCTCGCCCACCTTCCGCACCGACGCCCAGGCGTATCGATGGCTCGCCCGGACCGTCTTCGTCGGCCTCGCCCGCGAAGCGGAAGACCATTCCGTGGCCATCCGCATGTACGCGCTCTCCTGACGCACCGCCGGACGGCAGGGCGGGGAATCCGCGGTCAGGCGGTGGCCGGGGCGCGGCGCAGGGCGACGGTGGACGCGATCGCGGCGAGGACCCAGATGGCCGGGCCGGACACGCCGCCGATGACGTCCACGTGCCCGGGCAGCACCATCACCATGAGGAACGCCGCGTCCACGATCCCGAGGGTCAGGAGGTTGAGCCAGTGGCCGCGGCGGCTGTTCAGGCGGTTCATGGTGAGCGCGACGGCGATGGCCTGCCCGCCCAGGAGGGCGGCGCACAGGAAGAACATCAGGCTCTCGGCCTGCGCCTCGCCCGCGGACGCCTCCGCCGAGATCCCGCCGAGCACCATCGAGACGCCCAAGCCCAGATGCAGCACGCCCCACAGCACGTACAGCGCCGTAGCGGCGACCGTCCATCCGCTCGCTCCGTTATATTGTTTCACGTCGTGAAATATACACGCCGTGAACCACTGGAGCAGTGTGGACGCCTTCCCGCAGGACCGAGCAGACGTGACCGGAGTCCTACGCGCGATCCGTGAGCTGCACACGGAGACCGAGGCCCTGTTCGACGCGGTCGCCGAACGCTACGGGCTCAATCGCAACGACCTGCGCTGCCTGGAGCTCCTCCAGCGGGAGGGCGAGATGCGCGCCCGGCGGCTCGCCGCCCTGAGCCATCTCAGCCCCGCCGCGGTCACCAAGGTCGTCGATCGCCTGGTGGCGGCCGGGTACGCGACCCGCCGGCAGAGCGCCGACGACCGCCGCGCCCAGATCATCGGCGTGTCCGACCGGCACGCCGGCCTCCGCGCCGCGATCTGGGACCCGGTCCGCGACGACGCGGTCGCCGTCCTGGAGTCGGTGAGCCCGCAGGAACTGCACGCCGTGGCCTCGGTCGTCCACCGGCTCGCCGATGTGAACCGGAGCCACGCCCTCCGCAACTCCGCCTCTGCGGAGGGGGACACTGAAGATCGACCCGGGACGCGGTAGGCCATGGACGACGAAGAACCCCACCGGCTCGGCCGACGCGAACAGATCACGAATGCGCCGAGGGCGGCGGCGGGCGGGGGAGACGGTGGCCGGGCCGAACGGAACCGACCGGGGCGTGCCCTTGCGGTTCGTCCGGCCCGGCTTCAGGCGGATGGGTTCGAGGTCAACGCAGTTTCGCGGTATCGGTCGGGAGCGCGATCTGGCCCGTGACGAATTCGCTCCAGAGGCCGAAGCGGAGGCGTGCGCCGGGGCGTGCCGTGGTCTCGGCGAAGCCGACCGGGCGGCCGTCGACCATGCGGGTGGCGCCGAAGGAGAGTTCGAAGCGGGCCGTCCCCGCGCGTTGCCCCGGCGGGACGGGCGTGGGCGGCACGATCTCGTCCAGTGTCCAGCGGTGGGCCCGGCGGTAGGGCGCGGAGGCCCGTTCGAAGGTCTGCTCCAGGACCATGCCGGCTTCCGGGATCACGACGAGGGCGCCGCGCATCCCGTCGACCCGGCTGTTGAACAGCAGGACGTCCTGCTCGGTGCCGTCGAAGGCGGTCAGCCGGCCGGAGCCGACCTGCGAGCCCGGCGGGCAGGCCCGCACGCCCTCGGTGTCGATGGTCGTCCTCGCGCAGGTCGGGAACGCCTCGGGGTTGAAGCTGATCGAGCGGTCGAACAGGAACACGAACCGGCGCGCGGCGGCGGGCACCGTGTTCTGGGCCGTCCGGCTGCGGCGGTCGAACGCGACGGTGACGCTGCGGCCCGCGTTCCGGGTGGCCTGCACGGTGATCGCGTCCAGGTTGCGGGGACCCGTGACGTCGGGCTCGTGGGGCCGCAGCGGGCCGCCGGGCGCGGGGTCGGGGAACGAGCCCGCCGCCGCCACGGAGGCGGATCCGGCGAAGACGAGGGCGGTGGCGGCGAGGACGAAACCGGTGCGTGTGAATCGCATGCATTCCTCCGATTCGGCGGTGTATCGACGACCCCAGTTGATCAACCCGCACCGAAAAGCGACATAAAGAGCGGCAATTCTCTCCGCGCATGCAGCGACCCGCCATCGAGGTGGCGAAGAGTCGCAGGAGAGGCTTCGATAAGCATGGGCGAAATCGCCATCGCACACGGCGCGGAAGTGACTTCATATGGCTCGTACTGGACGCGGTCAGACGCCCGCACAGCGAGAAGCGCTTTCTCGGCTCGGTGCCCCTGGACGGGAGATCAGAAGCCGGGGTCGTCGAGGTCGCCGTGGACCGCGTCCAGACCCAGCAGCGCGGCGACGACCGCGACCGGCAGGAGGAAGGCCAGGACGAGGATGCTCCAACTCCAGGTGGTCAGCCTCCGCGCCGAGTCGGGGTGGGAGCTCGAACGGCCGATCGCCAACGCGGCGGTGATGATTCCGGGGACCGCGAGCACGTTGCAGCACAGGACGACCGCGAGCACGTTGCAGATGAGGGCGGAGGTGGTCCAACCCGAGGCGGTCGCCCCACTGCCGTAGTACCCGGGATAACGCGCCTCAGAATGATTCCGGCTCTGTTCGTGGCCGTGCGGATCGGACCATCCCGGAGGAGTTCGTCCATAATCGTTCACAGATCACCTCACCTTGGAGGGGAAAAGCGATGGCTCGCCACGGCGGGCGGCCGTTCAGCGGCCTTGGAAGGTGATTTCCACACGTCGGTTCTCGGCGCGTCCCTCGGGGTTGTCCTCCCCGTCCTTCGTGTTGGGCTGGACGGGATCGGCCTCGCCCCGGCCGGTCGCCTCGATCCTGAGCGCCCCGGCCGTCCGCAAGAGTTCCGTGCGGACGGATTCGGCGCGATCTCGGGACAGCCGCATGTTGTCCGCGTCCGTTCCGAGCGAGTCGGTGTAACCGGTGACGCGCACGGTGCCGGTGGCGCCGCGCAGCCGCCCGGCGACCGCGGCGATCGCGGTGCGGGCGGCCGGGGTGAGTTCGTGCTCGCCGAACTCGAAGAGCACGTCGGCGTTGATGCGCACGGTGGTGGTGGAGCCGTCGGTGCTCTCCCGGCGGAGCGGGACGATCGAGGCCGCGAGGTCGATGTCCTGGATCGACGCCGCGTGGTCCAGGTCCTGAACGGACTGGGCGATCTCCCGATCGGTCGGTTCGGGCGCGGCGGCGGCCGGTGCGGGCACGAACACGGCCCCCAGCAGGATCGCCGTCGCGACGGTCCGGGCGCGGCGGCTCACCGGGTCACCGGGACGTTGCGGAACGGGGCCCACTGCCCGAACGAGACGTCCACGGTGCGCACGTTCTCGGGCGGCGCGGCGAACGTGTAGGTCTGCACGTTGGGCTGGCCGTTGCGGACCTTGTCGAAGATGTAGTGCGGCTGGAGTTGGCGGCTCCCGGCCCTGACGACCCGGTAGCGCTTGAGGTTGACGGTGTCCAGGAGCGCGACGTCGGGGGCGCTCCTGCCGTTGAGCTGGGAAACGCTGACCTGCTCCGATCCCGCGTCGCGCGGAGTGAGCACCAGGGTCAGGTGGGCCAGCCGCCCGGACACCTTCAGCTCGATGATGCCGATCTCCAGCGTGGCGCCGTCGGCGATCGGCGAACCGAACGTCTGGCGGGCGATCGTCCTGCTCGGGTCGACCGTGCCGACCGTGCCGCCGGCGGGACGGGCTCCGGTGCCGCGCCCGGGCTCCTCGGCGTCCTCGCCCCCGCCGAGGCAGCCGGTCAGGCTCACGGCGGTGACGACGGCGACACAGGCGGTTCTCAGCGGGGTGCGCATGCGTGCTCCTTGGGGGCAGACCTCGTGGGGTCAGCGGTCGGGGTAACCCAGCGCCCGCCGGCACAGCCGCAGGAGGAGGGCGTGCATCTCGTCTTCCTCTTCGGGGCTGTGCTCGCGAGAGAAGAGCATGTACCAGTTGCGTTCGCACATGTAGGTCAGCGTGATGCACATGGCGCGGGCGTCGCCCAGGTCGGGCACCAGGCCCTCGGCCCTGTCCCGTTCGAGCGCGGCGGCCTGCACGTCGGCGGCCCGTTCGAAGAAGCGGCGCCACGTCTCGCGCAGCGCGGCGTCGCGCCCGGACTGGTCGATGATCGCGCACAGCAGGCCGCTGTTGTGCCGCCACCACTCGGCGAAGCCGGAGAGCACGTCCTCGATGATCTGCTCGAGTCCCCGGCCGGCGTGCACGGTGAGGATGCCCATGGCCGCCTCGATCGTGCGGTCGAGCGCGGCCCGCACCAGCGCGTCCTTGTTGTCGAAGTAGAAGTACACGGCGGCACGCGACAGCCCGGCGCCCGCGGCGATCTGCGCGAGGTCGATCTCTGCGAGCGGTTTGACCGCCATCAGCCGCTCGACGCTGTCGAGCAGGGCGATCTCCTGCCGGTCGCCGCGACTCATCCGCGGCCGCCTGCGCCCCGCCCGCGCCGCGGATCCCGGCGACGTCGGAGCTGCTTCGGATGCCAAGTCACACCTTCTACATGGAGGCCGGCCGCGCGAGCCCGCACCGGAACGAGCGCGGCCGACACTCTGTCGGAGGATCTGAACAGATCGTCTTTTATTCTCAACATGTTGTCAAACTCCGGCGGCGCCGACGCCGGCGCGCCGCAGCGCACCCGGTGCACGCGGCGCCGGCTCGTCCTTAGCTCCGAACCGGGGCGCTGCGCACGACGCCGGCGCCTTCGGCGACGCGGGTCACGACCGCGGCCGGTGGAAGGCACTGGCCGGAGAGGTCGGCCTGGTCACCATGGCCCCGCGCTCGAAGAGGCGGGCGCGTGCCTGTACCCGGGACCGGTGCGGGCGTCCGTCCTGACCGCGTGGGCGCTCGGTCTCGCGAGCCTCAAGCCGGCGTTCGTCCCGGACGGGTGGGTGACCGCCGGGAACTCAGGGCAGGATCGAGTCGACGTAGCCGCCGTCGACGCGCACCGCGGCGCCCGTGGTGGCGGAGGCGTGCGCGGAGGCGAGGTAGACGATCATGTTGGCGATCTCCGCCGGTTCGATGAGCCGCTTGAGCAGCGAGTTCGGGCGGTGCTCGGCCATGAACCGGCGCTGCGCGTCGTCCCAGGGCAGGTCGTCCCCGACCATCTCCGCGACGAAGTCCTCCACGCCCTCGGTGTGGGTCGGGCCCGCGAGGACGGTGTTGACCGTGACGCCCGTGCCCGCGACCGCCTTGGCGTACCCGCGCGACACGGCGAGCAGCGCCGTCTTCGACACGCCGTAGTGCACCATCTCCTCGGGGATCGCCACCGCCGAGTCGCTGGCGATGAACTGGACCCGGCCCCAGCCCCGCTCCGTCATGCCGGGAAGGTAGAGGCGGGCGAGGCGCACCCCGGACAGCACGTTGACCTCGAAGTAGCGCCGCCACTCGTCGTCGTCGATCTCGAGGACCGGGCGCGCGCCGAAGACGCCCAGGTTGTTCACCAGGATGTCGACATCGGGCACCTGGTCGCGCACCGCCTCGGCGCCCTCGGCCGTCGCGACGTCGGCCGCCGCTCCGCGCAGGTCCGCGCCCGGAAGCTCCGAGCGCAGGGCGTCGAGGGTCTCGGTGACGCCCTGCTCCGATCGTCCGTTGACGACGGTGGTCGCTCCGGCCCGCGCCAGCCCGGCGGCGATGGCGCGGCCGATGCCCTTGGTGGAGCCGCTGACGAAGGCGGTCCGTCCGCTGAGATCGATGTCCATGCCGGTGACCGTTCCCGTTGCGGCGCCGGTCAGGCGTGCAGGCCGACGCCGCGCCTTCACGGGCCGTGAAACGTGCGCGGGTTGAACGGGTCTCGCCTTCCGCCCTCCCGATGACCGGGAAACACGGTGTGGGCGCCGCAGGGCGTGCGGCTGTGATGGCAGTCACGGCGCACGGTCCTCTTGGTGGGAGTTGCACATGATCGAACTCGGAATGATGGCCCCGTTCGCGGACGGCCTGATCACCTCGGGCGGGTTCCTGCGGGACTACCGGCCCGCCGGAGGGCCTGCCGATGCCCGACCCCCTCGACACCATCGCCTACATGGCCGGCGGGTCGGACGCGCTGCGGTTCGGGACCGCGATGGTCGTCGCGCCGCTGCACAGCCCGGTCGTCCTGGCCAAGCGCGCCGCGACCATCGACCTGCTCTCCGGCGGGCGGCTGATGCTCGGCCTCGGCATCGGCTGGCAGAAGGAGGAGTACGCGGCGGTCGGCGTGCCGTACGCGCGGCGCGGGGCGCGCCTGGACGAGTGCATCGCCGCGATGCGGGCCCTGTGGGGCGAGTCCCCGGCGAGCCACGCGGGCGAGTTCGTCGCGTTCGACCGCGTGCACTGCCTGCCGCGGCCCGCATCCGGCTCGGTCCCGATCGTGCTCGGCGGGAACAGCGAACCGGCCGTCCGGCGGGCGGGCCGCGTCGGCGACGGCTGGTTCCCCTACACCATCGGGCCCGCGGAGTTCGCCGAACGGGCGGGCCTGCTGCGCGCCGCGTCCGCCGGGCGCCCCGTCGAGATCACCGCCTGGCCCGGCAGCCACGCCCCCGACCGCGAGACCGATCCGGCGTTCGTCCGCCGGTACGTCGAGGCGGGCGCGACCCGCATCGTGATCGGGCCCCGGGTGGGCGGCCCGGACGGCGTCCTCGGGCCGCGCGGGCTGGGCGCCCTGCGCGAGCAGATCGCCCGGTACCGCGAGACCGTGCTGGAGAAGCTGTGACCACCGTCCTGGACACCGTCGTCCTGCCCGAGGCCGCCGCGGAGGACTGGCTCGTCCGCTGGCGCGGCGAGTACCTGCCGGGCGCCCTGGAGCGCGGCATGCTGCTGGAGCGGGTGTGGCGCTGCTACACCGGCCTCGAACAGGTCACCGTCCATGTCCTCTGGTCGCTGCCGACGCCCTACGACTTCTACGCGATGCGCGCGACCGCGGCCGCCGACCCGTCGGTGCGGGCCTTCTGGTCCGCCACCGACGCCGTCGCCCACGACCGCGCGCGGCGCGTGCTGGAGGAGGTTCCATGTCCCGCTGGGTGATCCTCGCCGCCGTCCGGTCAGCGCGAAATGCCCGAGGTGGTTGGTGCCGAACATCAGCTCGTGACCGTTCGCGGTCTTGCGGCGCGGCGGGTGATCGAGCGCGACGCCCATGGCGGGTACCGGCGAGCGCCGTTTCTCTCGGGCCGGGTCAGGAGGCGGTGATCGCGTGTTCGAGGAGTGACCGGTGGCGGAGCATCCAGGCGGCCGATCGTGCTCGCCAGGCGAGGGCCCACAGGGGTTCGGCGTCGGTGCTCTCGGGGGTGATCTGTGCCGCGACGGCTTCGGCGGCGCAGTCGCGGACGGCGTACTCGATCATCCGTGTCACGAGCGGCCGCCGGTCGGGGATGGCGAGGCCGTAGCCGTCCAGGAAGCGGCGCAGTTGGACGGCGCGGGTCGCGGCGTCGGGCAGGTGCTGGCGTTCGGCGACGTCGTCGTCGTGGAGTTGGGCGTTCAGCCAGCCGGTGGCGGCGATCTCGTCGAGGCGGTCGGTGGGGCCGGCGGTCGGCCAGTCGATGAACGCGACGGGCAGGCCGTCGCGGGCGACGATGTTCCAGGGCCCGGTGTCGCGGTGGCCGATGATGGCGTCGGGCGCGTCGGAGTGGAACGGCCATGGGTGCCAGACGGCGTCCGGCGGCGGGCGGAAGGTGGCGGTGGCGTCGTGGAGTTCGCGCAGCAGCCTGCCGACGTGCCAGATCCCTTCGTCGCTCCAGGCGTGGGGATGGACGAGGTCGCCGTCGATGTAGGTGAGGACTTCGCGGCCGTGGCCGTCGTGGCCGTCGCCGACCACTCGGGGGCTGCCGGGGAAGCCGACGGCCTCCAGGTGGTCGAGCAGGGCGTGGACCGCCGGGGTCCATGGCCCGGCGGGGCGCAGCACGGTGCCGCCGCGACGCAGGACCACAGTGGGCTGGCCTTCGGGACCGGTGAGCGGCTGAAGGGGGATGTGCGAAGACACTGACGCTCCTTGAGGTACGAACCCGTGAAGCGCTGGGCTTCACGCAGGCGAGACCGCAGGGACGGTGTCCCTGCGCTGGGATCGCTTCGACTTCAGGAGCGCAACGGTGAGGTGACGGCCGACCGCTCTGTGGCCGGCGGCGGTGGTGCAGGTCAGGCCGTGGCGCGCTCTGCGGCCGAAGCGGTGGCCGGGGCCTCGCCGGAAACCTTGATGGTCATGAACGACCTCCCGCGATCGGATCGGCGGCGTCATCGAAACGCTGCCACGGGCATCGACGCCCCGCAACATTTTTTCGAGGCTCCGGGACGGCTCTCCCGGGCGTGGCGCGTCGCGGCCACGTCACTAATCGTGGTGGGCGGGTGGCGTTGCGCACGTTTGGGGCTTTGCCTAGAGGCAACTTTGCTTTGACGAAGCGAGGAGGTCCCTAAGTGGAAGCTGTCAATGTTTTTGTGCTCGGCCTGGAAGAGGACAACTTCGACACCCTGCTGGACGTCCCGCACGCCGAGCAGTACCGGTTCCACCCGCTGCTCGGCCCGGAGGAGCTGCTGCACGGCGAGATCGACATCGACGCTCTGCTCGACAAGGCGCAGCGGCGGCTGGAGGAGTTCGACGGGAGCATCGACGCGATCGTGGGCTACTGGGACTTCCCGGTCAGCACCATGGTGCCGATCCTGACCCGCCGGTTCGGGCTGCGCGGGCCCGATCTGGAGGCGGTGGTCAAGTGCGAGCACAAGTACTGGAGCCGGCTCGAACAGCGGAAGGTGACCGACGCCTACCCGCGGTTCTCGCTGCTGGACCTCGAGAACGCCGAGCGGCCGCCGGAGGGCATGCGGTACCCGATGTGGCTGAAGCCGGTGAAGTCGGTGTCCTCGGAGCTGGCCTTCCACGTGCGGGACGACGCCGAGTTCCGGGACGCGGTCGCGCGGATCCGCGAGGGCATCGGCCGGCTGGGCAAGCCCTTCGACCGCGTCCTGCGCCTGCTCGACCTGCCGCCGGAGATCGCGGAGGTCGGCGGGGAGGCGTGCCTCGCGGAGGAGGCGATGTCGGGCGCCCGCGCCGCCGTCGAGGGGTACGTCCGCGACGGCGAGATCAAGGTCTACGGCCTGCTCGACTCCATCACGTATCCCGGCAGGTCCAGCTTCCTGCGGCACCAGTACCCGTCCCGGCTGCCGCCCGAGATGCAGCGCAGGCTGGCGGACGTCTCCACGCGCGTGATCGCGCAGGTCGGGCTGGACAACTCGACGTTCAGCATCGAGTACTTCTGCGACCCGGAGACGGGCGAGGTCGGCCTGCTGGAGATCAACCCGCGCCACTCGCAGTCGCACGCCCGGCTGTTCGAGGAGGTCGACGGCATGCCCAACCACCACTGCATGCTCAGCCTCGCGCTGGGAAGGGATCCGAGCCTGCCGGACCGGAAGGGCCCGCACGCGCTGGCCGCCAAGTGGTACCTGCGGCGCTTCTCCGACGGCGTGGTCCGCGACCGGGCGAGCGCGGAGGAGATCGCGCGGGCCGAGCGGGAGATCACGGGCGTGAGCATCCATCCCCTGGTGGACGTGGGGCAGCGGCTGTCGGACGCGCCGCAGGCGGAGGACAGCTACAGCCACGAACTCGCGCACATCGCCGTGGCCGCGTCCGACGAGGAGGAGCTTCAGGACAAGTACGACCGGTGCGTCAAGGCGCTGGGGTTCGTCTTCGACGAGGGCCGCGGGCCGGACGAGCGCTGAGGCGACGGCGCGACCGAGGGAACGAAGCGACCTAGGGGGCGAGCGATGCGTGAGGTCACCGCACTGCCGTGGGCGGTCAAGGAAGAGGAACACCTGTGGATCCCGATGTCGGACGGGACCCGGCTGGCGGCCCGGCTCTGGCGCCCGGTGGCGTCCGACGACGAGCCGGTGCCGGCGGTCCTGGAGTACATCCCGTACCGCAAGCGCGACCTCACGGCGGTGCGGGACTCGATCCACCACCCCTACATGGCGGGACACGGCTACGCCTGCGTGCGCGTCGACATCCGCGGCACGGGAGAGTCGGAGGGGGTGCTCACCGACGAGTACCTCGACCAGGAGCACCGCGACGCCGAGGAGGTGCTGGCCTGGCTCGCCGACCAGCCCTGGTGCGACGGGCGCACCGGGATGATGGGCATCTCCTGGGGCGGGTTCAACTCCCTCCAGGTGGCGGCCCGCAGGCCGCCGAGCCTGCGGGCCATCGTGATCGCGTCCTTCACCGACGACCGGTACGCCGACGACATGCACTACATGGGCGGCTGCCTGCTGTCGGACAACCTGGCCGAGGCGTCCACGATGTTCGCCTACACCACCTGCCCGCCCGATCCCGCGCTGGTCGGCGAACGCTGGCGGGACATGTGGAAGGAGCGCCTGGAGGGCAGCGGCCTGTGGCTGGAGAACTGGCTCGGCCACCAGCGCCGCGACGGCTACTGGCGGCGCGCGTCGGTCTGCGAGGACTACTCGGCCGTCCAGTGCCCGGTGTTCGCCGTCTGCGGCTGGGCCGACGGGTACTCGAACGCGGTGTTCCGGCTGATGGAGCACCTCGACGTCCCGCGCAAGGGGCTGATCGGCCCGTGGTCGCACCGGTACCCGCACCTGGGGGAGCCGGGCCCGGCCATCGGCTTCCTCCAGGAGGTCGTGCGCTGGTGGGACCGGTGGCTGAAGGACGAGGACAACGACGTGATGGACGAGCCGATGCTGCGCACCTGGATGCAGGACAGCGTGCCGCCGTCCACCTCCTACGAGGAGCGTCCCGGCCGCTGGGTCGGGGAGCCGTCGTGGCCCTCGCCGCACGTCCGGCGCGACGCGCTGCCGCTGGCGCCGCACCGGATCGCCCGTCCGGCGGAAGAGGTCCCCGAGGACGAGTTGACGATCCAGTCGCCGCTGTCGGTGGGGCAGTTCGCCGGCAAGTGGTGCTCCTACAGCGCGCCGCCCGACCTGCCCTACGACCAGCGGGAGGAGGACGGCGGCTCGCTCGTCTTCGACACCGACGTGCTGACCGAGCGCTGCGAAATCCTCGGCGGCCCCGTCGTGGAACTCGACGTGGCCGCCTCGGAACCGGTCGCCATGATCGCCGCCCGGCTCTCCGACGTGGCGCCGGACGGCCGCGCCACCCGCGTCACCTACGGGCTGCTCAACCTCACGCACCGGGACGGCGACGACCGTCCCGAGCCGCTGGAGCCCGGTCGCCGCTACCGGGTGCGCATCCGGCTCAACGGCGTCGCCCAGGCGTTCCCGCCGGGCCACCGCATCCGGCTGTCGCTGTCCAGCTCGTACTGGCCGCTGGCCTGGCCGCCGCCGCGCCAGTCCCGGCTCTCGGTGTTCACCGGCGGCAGCCGGCTGATCCTGCCCGTGCGTCCGGTCGCCGAGTCCGACGAGGTGTCGATGCGGCCGTTCGACGAGCCGGAGGGCGCGCCGCCGCTGCGCACCGCGCAGGTGAGCCCGGGCGACCAGCAGTGGCGGGTCTCGCGGGACCTGGTGGGCTACGAGTCGGCGCTGGAGGTCGTCAAGGACGGCGGCGTCCAGCGGTTCGACTCCATCGACTTGGACGTCGGCCGGCGCGTCGACCAGCGGTACAGCTGGGTGGCCGACGACTTCACGTCCGCCGCCGGCGAGGTCGTGTCGACCATGACGTTCCACCGCGGGGACTGGGAGACGCGGACGGTCACCCGCACGGTCCTGACCTGCACCGAGGACGAGTTCCACGTCCACGCGCAGCTCGACGGCTATGAGAACGACCGCCGGATCCACTCCGATAACTGGAACCTCAGCATCCCGCGCGACCACCTGTAGGGGAGACCGGGCCGTGCACGCGGCGGGCGCGTCCCGTGGGCATCTCACGGGGCGCTTACCGGCCTTTTTCGCCCCATGCGCGGGCACCGGGCCCCGTCTTGCTGAGCCTATGATCATCGGATGGCGCTGCGACTTGTTCAGGTGAACTTCAAGGCCGGAGACGACTCGGCGCTCGGCGGGTTCTACGCGGACGCGCTCGGCTGGAAGGTCTCCAGCGAGGGACCCGGTGTGACCAACCTCGAGCCCGAGGGCTTCGAGTGGCCGGACCCCGCGGCCTTCTACATCGATGTCGTCAAAGTGCCGGACCCCGAAGCGGTGAAGTACCGCGCGCACCTCGAATTCGCCACCACCTCCGAGGCCCACCAGGCGGAGCTGGTCGCGCGCTTCCGGGAGCTCGGCGCGACGCCCGCCGACGCGGGCCAGGGCGACGTCCCGTGGACGGTCTTGGCCGACCCGGAGGGCAACGTCTTCAGCGTGCTGGAGCCTCGGGAGATCTACCGGGACACCGGCCCGATCGCCGCGGTGGTCGTCGACTGCGCGGACCCGCGCGCCATGGCCGGGTTCTGGGACCGGGCGCTGGACTGGACCGTCCATGAGATGACCGACGACCGCGCGACGCTGCGCTCCGCCGAGGGCGTCGGGCCGTATCTGGAGTTCCGCCGCACGACCGGCGCGCCGCCCGTGCGGACGCGCGTCCACGTGGACCTGCTGCCGGACCCGATCGACGACAAGGAGGCGGAGGCGGCCCGGCTGCGCGCCCTCGGCGCCACCGACGTCGACCTCGGTCAGGGTGACGTCCCCTGGTCGGTCCTGGCCGACCCGGAGGGCAACGAGTTCTGCGTCCTCGGCCGAGGCTGACGCGGAACCCCCGCACCGGTGCCCGCCGGATCACCGATGACCGTTGATCGGGTCGCCGGTGTGCCGCCGGGTGCCGTCCGGGTCGAGGAGCTGCTCCAGGCGGGCGTGGTAGGAGGACGGCCAGGGGCGGGCGCCGTCGGCGACGCGCACGTTGGTCACGCCGGGCATCCGGTCGGCGAGAGTGCGGGCCAGGGCGGCCGCCTGGGCCCGGCTGCCGTTGAAGGGCATGATCACCGTGCCGTTCGGGCCGCGGCCGGCCAGCCCCTCGGCCGTCAGCCACCGGGTGAACTCCGCGGTCGCGGGGCGGATCACCAGGTTCGTCCAGCCGTCGACCCCCAGCATCTGAGCGGCGACCTCGGCGGTCGGGTCGGCCATCCTGGCGTCGTGGCAGGCGCGCAGCAGCATCCGCGCGAGCTTCTTGGCGGCCCTTCCGGCGGGCGCGTCGGCATCTCCGGTGGTCATGATGATCACCTTCCCAGACCGGTGGCGGCCACGCGTCATGCGGACGTCCTCGGCCGATGATCCGCCGTACCGGCCTCCGGTGCCGCGATCGGGCAAGGCTCGCCGGGGCGCGGCCGGATTAGCCTGGCCCGTATGGAGGAGCTCAACGGGGTGGAAGTCCTCGCGTTCCCGGATGCGGCGGCCTTCGAGGACTGGCTGGCCGAGCACCACACCCGCCGCGAGGGGGTGTGGGTCAAGGTCGCGAAGAAGGCGTCGGGGATCGCGTCGGTCACGGACGACGAACTGGTCGACGCAGGACTGTGCTGGGGCTGGATCTCCGGGCAGCGCCGGAGCCTGGACGACCGGTACTACCTGCAGAAGTACGGGCCCCGGCGGGCGCGGAGCCTGTGGTCGCGGGTGAACGTCGAGAAGGTCGCGGCGCTGGCGGCGGCGGGCCGGATGCGGGAGCCCGGGCTCGCCGAGGTGCGGCGGGCCCGGGAGGACGGCCGCTGGGACCGCGCGTACGCGTCGCAGGCGACGGCCGTCGTCCCGGACGACCTCGCCGCGGCGCTCGCCGCGGACCCGGCGGCGCGCGCGGCGTTCGACGCGCTCGACCGGACCGCCCGCTATCTCGTGATGCTCCCGCTGCTCCAGGCCGCGACGCCGGAGACCCGGCGGACGCGGCTGGAGCGGACGGTACGGGACCTGGCGGAGGGGGCGCACGCGGAGAAAGGCGAACGTCCCGGTTGACCGTGTTGACGGACGCCGGAGCGGCTTCGGCGGGCCGAACTCCCGTTCGTGGAGTCCGGCCCGCCGTTTTTCTAAGACGGGCCGTGATCGGGCCGCCTCGTTCCCGGCGTCCGGGACGGGCGCCGGGTCACAGCGCGAGCAGGATGCGATGGGCGATGCCGGTGTCCCGCAGCGGTTTGAGGACCAGGCGCACCAGGGCCAGGGCGTTGTCGTCACCGGCGATCCGGTTGGCGCTGAGCTCCCCGCAGGACAGGCACTGGTGAATGATCATCCACTCGCCGTCGGGCCGCACCGACATGCCGAGCGCCTCCATCCGGCCGCGGCAGTCCGCGTCCCGGTCGCCGGGGACGCGCCGGTCGACGTGCAGGCTGGCCAGGCAGTTCGGGCAGTGATTGCGGTGCGTGGTGCCGGGCGCGTCCGGCGACACCTCCAGCCGGCAGCCCACGCATCGGAAGTCGTTCGCCCGGTGACCCCCCTGGCCGTGGAGGACGTCCTTGTGCCGCTGCGGACGCCGCGCGGCCTGTGCGCGCCCGCGGGAGTTCCTCACGCGTCTCGGCATGATCGGCCCGCTCCTTTCCGGTTCACAGGTCGGCGAACACTTCGAGCGGGAACGGCGGCTGCGCCAGTGGCCGCACGGCCATGCGCATCAGGATGAGCTGGTTGTCGTCGGCGCAGACGGGATTGGAGGTCAGCTCGTCGCAGAGCACGCAACGGTGGATGACCATCCAGTCGCCGGTGCGGAGCACGGCGATGGCGATCGGCGACATCCTGCCCCGGCACTCGCTGGGCCCGCCCTCGACGTGGTCGAGGACGTGCTGGGAGTGCAGGCACGACGGGCAGTGGTTGCGCCGCGTGCCGTCGCCGGCGGCGACGGACACGGTCAGGCCGCATCGCACGCAGGTGAAAGTGCCGAGCAGGTTGTTGTGCGAAGTGGTTCTGGACACCCGGGATACCCCTTGCTGAGAAGTCTGCGATGACAGCAAGAGCAGGCCGAGCGGCCTCGACAGGGCCCCGGCCCCGCACATGCGCGGGCCGGGTCAGAGCACCTGGAACTCAGGTCCGGTCACCGTCCAGGACGGACGGCAGGACGAGACGGACGCCTGGTCAGGCGGTGCAGCGAAGCGCGCTCGGCGCTGGCCGGGACACAAAATCTCTTTCTAGGGCCCGCGGGCCCGAAGCAGATCGAAGGAACGCCGCCAAAGTACCAACGGCCTTCCGGCGGGCGCCAACGATTTATCGGGCACCGCTCCGCCGCCGCGAACAGCGGAGACGTCCGGACCGCGAGGACGGTCGCCGACGCATCGTGACCGGCTCGGTCAGCCCGGCACGTTCATGCGCTGGATGCCGATCACCGAGATCAGCCGCAGCGCCTCCTCGGCGGGGGAACCGGGGTCGGCCGTGTAGATCACCACCTGCTGGTCGCGGTCCGAGACGTCCAGCACGTTGCAGTTCAAGGTGATCGGGCCCACCAGCCGGTGGTGCAGGGTCTTGCGCATGCTCGTGCCGGGCGTCACGTCGTGCGAGGCCCACAGCCGGGCGAACTCCGTGCTGCCGGTCACGAGCTCCGCCACCAGGTCGTCCACTTCGGGCGCGCCGGGGTAGCGGGCGGCGGCGGCGCGCAGCCGCCGGACCGCCTCGACGGCGAACACGACCCGGTCCGCGTCGGCCAGGACGGGCAGCCGTGAGCCGTCCGGGCGCGGCCCGAGGAAGGCGTACCGGATCAGGTTGCGGTCGCGCCGGGACAGCCCGGAGAAGTCCGCCATCAGAGCGGCCGCCAGGTCGTTCCAGGCGATCACCTCGTAGGTCGCGGACAGCACGATCGCCGCGGCCAGCGGCAGCCGGTCGAGCAGGTCGAGGACGTCCCGGCGCACCTCGCGGCACGGGCCGGACGGCGGAGCCGGCGGGGCGCCGGCCAGGCGGTGCAGGTGGTCGCGTTCGGCGTCCGAAAGACGCAGTGCCCGGGTCAGCCCGGCCAGCACCTCCCCGGACGGGCGCGGGGCCCGGGCCTGTTCGAGACGGGTGTAGTACTCCGGCGAGATGTACGCGAGCTGGGCCACCTCCTCGCGGCGCAGGCCGGGGGTACGGCGCCGCCGCCCTGCCGGGAGGCCCACGTCGGCGGTGGTGATCCGCTCCCGCCTGCTGCGCAGGAAGGCGGCCAGTTCCTGTCTGTCCACGCCTCCACTATGGCCGGGCGCCGCCGTGCTCAGCCAGGTACAACCGATGCCTGGCTGAGCGCGGCTACCGGTTCCAGGCTCGTCGCCATGACCAATGACACGAACACGGGCCTGCTGGCCGGCAAGGTCGCCTTCGTCACCGGTGCCGGGCGCGGCATCGGCGCCGCCGCGGCGCGGCTGTTCGCCCGGGAGGGCGCCGCCGTGCTGCTCGCCGCCCGGACCGAGGAGCAGCTCAAGGCGGTCACCGAGGAGATCCGCGCGGCGGGCGGCACCGCCGACCACGTCGTGTGCGACCTGGCCGACCCGGGCAGTGTCCGCGCGGCGGTGGACCGCGCTGTGACGCTGTACGGCAGGCTCGACGCCGCCTTCAACAACGGCGCGACGGCGGTGCCCCCGGCACCGATGGACCGGATGCCGGAGGCCGACTTCGACCTGATGTACTCCGTGAACCTCAAGGGGCAGTGGGTCGCCATGTCCGCCGAGGTGGAGGCCATCCGCGCCACGGCCGGGACCGGGGCGATCGTCAACACGTCCACCGTCGGCAGCTGGGGCCCGAACCCTCTGCTGCCCGCCTACGGCGCCATGAAGCGGGCGCTCAACAGCCTCACCGAATCGGCCGCCGCCACCTACGGCCCGGAGGGCATCCGGGTCAACGGGATCGCGCCCGGCACCACGCTGACCGAGATGGTCCAGGACTGGGAGGCCGCCGCGCCCGGGATCGTCGAGCAGCTCAACGCGCGGACCGCGCTGCGGCGCGCGGCCGCGCCCGAAGAGGTCGCCGAGGCGGCCGCGTGGCTGCTCGCCGACCGCTCGTCCTACGTGACCGGGGCCGTCCTGCGGGTGGACGGCGGCCTGGTGTAACGGCACCACCGACGGGCGGGCGCTCGGGTCCCTCATACCCGGGCGGGGCTGCTCGGATGGCGGCCGTCCAGGCCAAGGTGGCCGAGCGGCCCGCCGGACCTCCCGGATGCGCCGCGGCCCGCCGGAGTACGTCGCCCTCCGTGTGGGATGCGTCGCTTTGGGTAGCGCGACGATCGTGCGGACCGTACGCCGGGTCCACGCGGACGTCCGCCGGTGCCGGGCGCGCGGCGGGACGGCGGCGCCGTAGCCGGTTCGCTTCGGAGGGGAGGCGCGGAGTCGATGTCGCGGTGTCGTGCTCGGATCGCAGGTTCCGAGAAGAGGAGGAAGCGCTTCGCGGTGGCGGGCGCCGGGTGCCTGGGGTCGATGGTGGCGGCGCAGGTCGCGTCGGGGGTGCGACCGGACCCGGTGCGCTGGACGGGGCCGGTGGTGGGGCTGCTGACGGCGGGCGCGGGCTGCTTCGCCGCGTCCCGCCTGGGCGCCGGGCGCGCGGCGAGAGCCGTGGGTGCGGCGGCGACGCTGGGATACGCCGCCGAATGGGTGGGCGTGCGGACGGGCGTGCCGTTCGGCAGGTACTCCTACACGGGGGTTCTGCGGCCGCAGGTGGGCGGCGTTCCCGCGGCGGTCGCGGCGGCGTGGGCGGGCATGGGGCTGGCGTCGCACGCGGTCGCGGCCACGCTCGTCCCGGACGGACGGCGGTGGGCGCGGGTCGCGGTCGGCGCCTCGGCGCTCACCGCCTGGGACCTGTTCCTGGACCCGCAGATGACGCGGCTGGACCTGTGGAGATGGGCGCGGAGCGGGGCGTACCGGGGCGTGCCCGCGAGCAACTTCGCCGGTTGGCTGGCCGCGTCGGCGCTGCTGACGGCGGTGGTCGACGCGCTCGTCGGACCGGAGCGGGACGTCGCGCGGGGGCTGGTGGCGATATACGTGGTCATGGCGGCGATGGAGACGGTGGCGTTCGCGGCGGTGTTCCGGCCGCGCGATCCGCTCGTGGCCGTGGTCGGCGGAACGGCGATGGGGGCCTTCGCGGTTCCCGCGGCGCTGCTGGCGGCCCGGACGGGCGGCGGGGACGGCCGATGGCCGAGGTGATCGTGGTGGGCGGCGGCGTCGGCGGCATGGTCGCCGCGCTGCTGCTGGCGCGGGCCGGGCACCGGGTGCGGCTGCACGAGCGGCTGGACCGGCTGGGCGGCAAGCTCGCCGAACGCACGCGGGACGGATTCGCCTTCTCGCTCGGGCCGTCGCTGCTCACCCTCCCGGACGTGTTCCGCGAACTGGGCGCCGCCCGGCAGGCCGTCGCCCTGGACGAACTGTGCCGGTACCGGTTCGCGGACGGCTCGGTCCTGCGGGCCTACCGCGACCCGGCCCGCATGGCCGCCGAGGTGGACCGCTTCGCGCCGGGGCAGGGCGCGGCGTGGAGTGCCTTCCACGCGTGGGCGCGCCGGTGTTTCGAGGCGTCGCAGCGGACGTTCTTCGCAGGGCCGATCGGCCGTCCGCCACGGGAGGCCCGCCCCGCCGACCTCCTGGCGGTCGCGCCGGGACGGACGCTGCACGGTCTGGCGCGCCGGTTCTTCGACGACCGCAGGCTGCGGCAGTACGTCGGGCGGTACGCCACGTACGCCGGGTCGAGCCCCTATCGCGCACCGGCCGCGCTGGGGTGCGTTCCGGCGATCGAACACGGTGGCGGCGGCTGGTACGTGCCGGGCGGGATGGCCCGGCTGGCGGACGATCTGGCGGGCCTGCTCGACGGCGCGGGCGTGGAGGTCCGCACCGGCAGCACGGTGGTGCGGGTGCTGGCCGACGCCGAGTCCGTGAAGGGCGTGGCGCTGGCGTCCGGAGAGCGCGAGGGCGCGGACGCGGTGGTGGTCAACGCCGACGCGGCGGCGCTGTACGGCCGGTTGCTGCCCGACCGGCGGCGGCTGCGCCGGATCGCCGGGCTCGGCCCGTCGTCCTCGGCGTTCCTGATGCTCGCGGGCGTGGACGGCCGGACCGGCGGGCTGCCGCATCATTCGGTGGTCTTCTCGGACGACTACCGGCGGGAGTTCGCGGACGTCTTCCGGCGGCGCGTGCCGCCCCGGGACCCGACGGTCTACATCGGGTGCTCGGCGGTGGACGACCCGTCGCAGGCGCCGCCCGGGGCGGAGAACTGGACGATGCTGGTCAACGTCCCCGCGCGCGACCCGGAGCGGTGGCCGGTGACGCCCGAGGCGTACCGCGATCTCGTGCTGGAACGGCTGGCGCGGCGCGGGCACGACCTGGCGGGACGGCTGAGGTTCGTGGAGCTGTTCACGCCCGCGGACCTGCGGGACCGGTACGGCGCGTGGGGCGGAGCGATCTACGGCACCGCCTATCGGGGACGGACGGCGCCGCTGCGCCGCCCGGGGAACCGCGGGCCGCGCCGCGGCCTGTACCTGGTGGGCGGCTCCGTGCATCCCGGGGGCGGGCTTCCGCTGGTGGCGATGAGCGGACGCATCGTGGCGTCCCTCGTCGACGAGGACTTCCCGCTCGTCCGGTCGCGGCCGGCGGGAGCGCGGTCGTGAGGGCGCTGACCGCGGCGGAGACGGTCGCGGCGCTGGTGGTGGCGGCGCGGCTGGCGCGGGGGCGGAACCGCCCGCCGGCCCTGGCCGCGCCCCCTCGGGCCCGCCCGGCGGAGCCGATCTCGGTGGTGATCCCCGCCCGCGACGAGGAACACCGGCTCCGGGGGTGCGCGGCGCCGCTGCTGGCGGACCCGGCCGTGCACGAAGTGATCGTCGTCGACGACCGGTCGCGCGACGGCACCGCGCGCACGGCCGCCGACCTCGGCGCGACCGTCGTCGCGGGCAGCGAGCCGCCCGCCGGATGGGTGGGCAAGCAGTGGGCTCTGCGGCAGGGACTGCACGCCGCGACGGGACCCGTCGTGGTGCTGCTGGACGCCGACGCCCGCCCCAAGGACGGGTTGTGCACGGCGCTCGCGGGCCTGCTGGAGCACTGCGACCTGGTCAGCGCCGGCCCCCGCTTCCTCACCGGCGGCGCCGTGGAGCAGGCGTTGCACGCCTCGCTCCTGACCACCCTGGTGTACCGGTTCGGGCCGATCGGCCCGGCCGCTCGCGGGCCCGGGCGGCTGCTCGTCAACGGGCAGTGCCTGGCCTTCCGCAAGGACGCGATGGTCCGGGCCGACGGGTTCGCCCGGGTGCGCGGCCATCTCACCGACGACGTCGCGCTGGGACGGCTGCTGGCGCGCGACGGGTGGCGGGTCGCGTTCGTCGACGCGGGCGCGTTGCTGGAGGTCGACATGCACACCGGCGTCGCGGACGTGTGGCGGGAATGGGGCCGCTCGATCGCGCTGCGGGACGTGACGACGCCGGCCGGGCTCGCCGGTGATCTGGCGGCGGTGTGGCTGACCATGGCGCTGCCGGTGCTGCGCCTGCTGTCCGGGCGGCCCGCGCCGCTGGACCTGGCACTGCTCGGGCAGCGGTTCCTGCTGACGGCCGCGCTGCGCGGCAGCTACGGGGCTCCGGGCCTCGGGCTGCCGCTGTCGCCGCTGCTGGACCCGCTCGGCGCCGTCCGGCTCACGCTGTCCGTGCTGCGTCCCGCGCGGACGTGGCGCGGCCGCGCCTACGACCGGGACGCGACCGGTCCGCCCGGCCGGAGGGCGCGGTGGAGGCGGCCGGACGGCGTCGCCGTGCGCGCTCGGCAAGGGCCGCCTGCCCGAAGCGGGCGCCGATGAACGTCATCAGCGCCCCGGTGCCCGCGACGTGCGCGGCCGGCGCGAACGGCAGCTGCAGCGCGGGCAGCGAGAACACCGCGACCCGCGCGCCCGCGGCGAACGAGCGGGTGGCCAGGCCGGTGGCGCCCAGCAGCCCGAGGCCGAGGCCGAACGCCGGCGGGCAGATGACCGCCATGCCGCCGGCGAAGGTCAGCACGCAGCGCCCGCCGCGGCGCCCGGCGAACAGCGGCCAGGCGTGCCCCGCCATCGCCGCGCCCACCGCCGCGTACACCGGGACGACGCTCCGCCCGCGGACCTGCCCGAGCGGGCCCGTCCGGCGGCCGCTCGCCGCAAGGGCGAGCAGGCCCGCCGCGGTGCCCTTGAGGAGGTCCCCGGCGAACACGGGCGCGGCCGAGCGGGCGCCCAGGCGTCCCATGACGTTCCAGAAGCCGGGATTGCGGTCGCCCACCGACCGCGGGTCGAAGCCGTGGGCGCGGCCGACCAGGACCGCCACCGGCACCGAGCCGAGCAGGTAGCCGCCGATGACCGGGACGAGCACGGACGCGGCGGGAACGGGGGTGACGGGATCGGGCGTCATCGCTTCCTTCCATCTGCTCAGGTACGCGACCGCGGACGCGATGCGGTACATGGCGCTGGACCGTCCGCGGCTGCGCGCGGCCGCGGGGCTGTCGTTCTGGCGTTTGCTGGGGACCGGCCGCGGCCGCTCCATGAGCCTGGGCGCCGACCTGCGCCGCTGGGCGCTGTTCGCGGTCTGGGACGGCGAGGCCGCGCTGGAGGATTTCCTGGAGCACTCCGTCGTGGCGCGGCGGTGGCGCGACGAGACCGAGGAGGCCTGGCACGTGCGGCTGCGGCCGCTGTCCTCCCGCGGACGATGGGGCGGCCGGGACCCGTTCGGCGGGCTCGGCACCCGACGCCCGCCGGACGCGCCGGAGGTTCGTGTGCCGGGCGCGCCCGTCGCCGTCCTGACCCGCGCGTCGATCCGCCCGCGCCGGCTCGCGGCGTTCTACCGCGCGGTTCCCGAGGTGGACCGGGCCCTGCGGGACCAGGACGGCTGCCTGGCGTCGATCGGCGTGGGGGAGTGGCCGCTGGCGCGGCAGGCGACGTTCTCGCTGTGGCGGGACGCGGCGGCGATCGACAGGTTCGCCTTCCGGGCCGGCGCCCACCGCGAGGTGATCGGGCGGGTGCGCGCGCACGACTGGTACTCCGAGGAGCTGTTCGCGCGGTTCGTCCCCTTTGCGCATCACGGAAGCTGGGACGGCCGTGACCCGCTGCGCGCCCGCACCGCGGAATGACCGGCTCATGCGCGGCCGCCGGCGGCCGCGTCCACGAGGCCGCCGGCCATGGCCGGGGCGGAGGCGACCGCGCAGGCGCGCGCGATGGCCGCGGCCCCGGACGATCCGTGGGCGACGAGCACGGCACCGTTCAGGCCCAGCAGCGCCGCGCCGCCGTGGGTGTCGGCGCTGTAGAGCCGGCCGACCGCGGCGAGGGCCTCCGGGGCGGCGGCCGCCCGGTCGGCGGCCATGCCCAGCACCGTGCGGACGCAGCCTTCGATGTTCTTCAGGACCACGTTGCCGGTGAATCCGTCGGTGGCCACCACGTCCACGCGTCCGGCCAGCACGTCATGGCCCTCGACATTGCCGTGGAACCGTATCGGCAGGTCCGGCAGCAGCAGGGAGGCTTCGCGGACGAGCCGGTTGCCCTTGCCCGGCTCGGAACCGATCGACAGCAACCCCACCAGGGGTTCGGGCACGCCCACGACCGCCTGCGCGTACCGGCTGCCCAGGACGGCGAACTGCGCGAGCATCGGCGCGGTCGGGTCGGCGGTCCCGCCCGCGTCGACCAGCACGGTGGAGCCGCTCGCCGTGGGAAGGGCGACGGCGAGCGCGGGGCGCAGCACGCCGTCCGCCCGTCCGAGGGAGCGGACGGCGCAGGCCACCACGGCCCCCGTGGAGCCGGCCGACACGAAGGCCGCCCGGTCGCGCCGCGCCAGCTCGCAGCCGACCCGCAGGCTGGTGGCGGGGCGTGCGGCCGCCCGCGCCGCCGCGCCCGCCATGGGGACGACGTCGTCGGCGTGCACGACCTCGAGTTCGCCGATGCCGCCATGCCGGCGCAGTTCCCGATGGATCTGCTCCCGGCGGCCGACCAGCGTCACCCGCACACCGTGCTCCCGATGCGCGGCGAGTGCGCCCGGCACCGTCTCCGGCGGCCCGTGGTCGCCGCCCATCGCGTCCAGCACCACCGGACGTCCCGGCCCCCGCGGCCCGCCGCACGCGGGCCCGGCACGTCCGGACGGGCGGGCCCGGGCGCCGCCGGGCGCGGTCATCTCGCTTCTCCCGCGACGGGCGGGCGCCGCTCGGCGCGGGCCGCGGCGGACGCCGCCACCAGATGCCGCGTGAAGATCACGGCGCGGCGCCGCCGCGGGACGCATGCCCGCCCGGCGAGCACGTCGTGGTCGGCCGCGGCGATACGGTCCAGGATGCCGCCGTACAACGCCGACGCGGCGCGGATGCACGGACGCGACGAAGGCACCAGCATGTCGATCCCCTCCTGCGCGCGCCTGTAGTGGCGGCGGGCCCGCGCGGCCTCGAAGGCCACCAGTTCGCGCAGTGCCCGGCTGCTTCCGTTCCCGGCGAGTTCGGCCTCGCCGACCCCGAACCGCGCCATGTCCTCCAAGGGCAGGTAGATGCGGCTGAGCGCCCTGTCCTCGGCCACGTCCCGCAGGAAGTTGGTGAGCTGGAAGGCCCGTCCCAGTTCGCGGGCGGGTTCGCGCGCGCTCCGCCCGGCGCCGGGCAGCGTCTCCAGCACTGGGAGCATCATCAACCCGATCGCGGCCGCCGATCCCTCCATGTAGGCCAGCAGGTCCTGGTAGGTGTCGTAGCGGGTGACGGTCAGGTCGGCGCGCATCGACGCCATGAACGCCCAGATGTCGTCGTGCTCGATGCCGAAGGACCGCACCGTGTGCGCGAACGCCGGGAGCACCGGGTCCGGGACCGGCTCCCCGGCCAGGCTCGCCTCCAGGCGGGCCGCGACGCCGTCGAGCGCCGCGGCCCGCCCGTCCGCGGCGCCGCGGCCGTCGCCGCACCCGCCGCCCGCGTCGACGATGTCGTCGACGTGCCGCGCGAACCCGTACAGGGCGTGGACGTGCCTGCGTTTCCACGCGGGCAGCAGCAGCGCGGCCAGATAGAACGAGCGGCCGTGGCGGGCGTTGACGCGGCGGCACTGCTCGTAGCTGGCCGTCAACGTCACCGCGCCCGTGCCCGCCGTCATCGGTCGCCTTCCAGGATCCGGGCGGCGGCCAGCCGGCCCGAGATCAGCGCGGGCGGAACACCGACGCCGGGGGCGGTGTACATGCCGGCGAAGTGCAGGCCGGGGACGTGCCGGCTGCGGCCGGACGGGCGCAGCCACGCGGTCTGGGCGAAACGGTGGTCCAGCGCGAACGGCGTCCCCGCCGAATGCCCCAGCCGCGCCCACGCCGGTGGATCGAACGTCAGCCGCGGCCGTCGCGAGAGGTCGCCGTAGCCGAGGTCGGCGAGCCGTGCGAGCAGGCGCTCCTGAAGCCGGGGTGCGAGCCGGTCCCAGTCGGCGCCGGACGCCAGGTTCGGCGCGGGTTCGAGCACGCTGAGAGCCGCGTGCCCGGGCGGCGCGGCCGAGCCGTCGGCATCGGCGTCGACGTAGGTGATCAGCAGGCTGGGGTCGGGCTGCGGGCGCCCGGCCGACAGCGCGTCGAACGTCTCCTTCCACGTCCGTCCGAAACGCAGCGTGTGGTGCGCCCGGCCGGGCGTCCGCCGTTCCAAGCCGACGTGCACGACCAGGCAGGACGGCGAGTAGCGGGGCCGCCGCAGCCGCCAGTCGTCCGCGTGTTCGGGCAGCAGTTCCGACTGGGCGCGCACCCGGTCGCAGGCGATCACCGCGTGGCTCGCGGCGATCCGCTCGCCGGTGTCCAGCCGCACCGCCCGCACGCCCCCGGGGCCGGTCTCGACCCGCTCGGCGCGCACGCCGTACCGCATCTGCGCGCCCGCCTTCTCCGCGACGTCCGCCAGCGCCCGCGGGACGGCGCGCATGCCTCCGCCGCGCGGGAAGTAGACGCCGCCGACGGTGTCCATGTGCGCCACCACCGCATAGATGGCCAGGGCCCGGTGCGGGGCGAGCCCGACGTACAGGGACTGGAAGGTGTGCGCCCTGATGAGCCGCTCGTCGCGCAACTGCCCGGCGACGAACCGGTCCAGCCGCCGGAACCCGCCCGCCGCGGCCAGCCTCAGCAGCGCGTACGGACGCGCCATGTCGCGCAGCCGGGTCGTGTCGGCGTCGATGAACGACGGCCATTCCGCCTCGAACATCGCGCTGAGCCGGCGCCGGAACCGCAGGTACCGTGCGGCCTCGTCCGGCCCGCACAGGGCCCGGACGTTGTCGGCCATCTCCCGCGCGCCGGCCACGACGTCGAGCCGCGAGCCGTCGGGGAAGGCCAGCCGGTAGAAGGGGTCCAGGCGCCGCAGCGGCAGCCGTCCGTCGATGTCCTCGCCGGCCGCGCCGAAGGTCGCCGCCAGCACGCCGGGCATGGTCAGCACCGACGGGCCGGTGTCGAACCGGTAGGGCCCCAGCTCCGCCGACCCGCAGCAGCCGCCCGGTTCCCGCTCCGCCTCGACGACCACGACCTCGCGCCCGCGCGCCGCGAGATGGATCGCCGCCGACAACCCGGCCAGTCCCGCGCCGACGACCACCACCGGGCCGGACGAACGCACGGGCCCGGGCACAGGGCGCCCACCGGTGCGGCCCTTGGTCCCCGTCACCGGGAGCGGGCGTCCGGTGCCGCCTCCGCGCACGCCCATGATCCGCCTCCGCGGCGGCCGGCGCTTCCCCGCCGCCGGATCCGCGGACGGCGCGCCGAGGGCGGCCGGGTACATGGGACGAGAGTTCCGGTCATCGTTTCCCCCTGTCGAATCCCCCTGTCGAAATGGTCGCCCCGTACCCGGCGTCCACCGGCACAAGCGCCGTCCAAAGAAACCTTTGCCCCGCCGCCCGGGCGGGGCGGCTCCGGCGGGGGACGGCTCGTCAGCCGTGGCCGGGGCCGTCGTCGGTGCTGTGGGGGAGAAGGGGGAACAACCGGGCGATGAGGGCCACGGGCCGGGCGCCTTCGGGGCGGGACAGGGGGCGCTCCTCCCGGTCCCGGTAGGGGGCGAGCGCCCGCCGGACGGCGTCCGCGACCCGGCTCATCTCCTCCGGGGTCAGGTACGCGACGGCGCTGAAGGCCTCGTCGTGGCGGAGTTCGGGCGGCACTTGGTCACGCCGGGCGAGCCAGTGGTTCCAGCTCTCGTCCTCCAGCCCGCGGGCGAGGTCGCCGAACGCCTCGCCCGAGGCGTCGGCGGCCCGGTCGGACCGCCGCAGCCGCCAGGGGCGGGCGCGGCCCCCGCTGCGCGGGGCCTCCTCGATGAGCCCGTGCCGCGCGAGCCGCCTCAGGTGGAACGAGCAGAGGCCGGAGCTGTAGCCCAGACGGGCGGCCGCCTCGGTCGCGGTGACGGTGCCCACCTGGTCCAGCAGGTTCAGGAGCGCGGTGCGGACCTCGTGCGCGCGCAGTCCGCCGCCGGTGCCTCGCAGGGCGTCGAGGTCGTCCTCAGTCACTTTGCAAAGTCTGCTACTTTGCAAAGATCATGGCAACTCCCGCCGGAGCGTCAGGCCGCAGCGACGTTCGCGGCGTGCGGACGAGGAGGGGCGGCATGGCCGATCGTCACGAGCGATCCGATCCCGTCGACCGGCGCGTTCACGTGCAGGGACGTCCCGTCGACTCCTATCCGGACCTGGCGCCGGAGGCGCGACGGGGTTCGGTGCGCCGGATCACCGTGGTCGGGGAGGAGGTCCTACGGCGCCCCTGCCGCGAGGTGACCGACTTCGGTTCACCGGAGTTGTCGGCCCTGATCGACGACATGTTCGTGACGATGTACGTCGCGGACGGCGCGGGGCTGGCGGCCAACCAGGTCGGCGTCGACCTCCGGCTGTTCGTGTACGACTGCCCGGACGACGACGGGGTCCGGCATGTCGGTCACATCGTCAATCCCGTTCTGGAACTGCCCGAGGCGGGCGGCCGCAGGCTCCTCAACGACGTCGAGGGGTGCCTGTCGGTGCCCGGCGCCTCCATGGAGGTCCCCCGCACCGACCGCGCCGTGGCACGAGGGTTCGACAAGGACGGACGCCCGCTCGTCATCGAGGGGACGGGCTACTTCGCCCGCTGCCTGCAGCACGAGACGGACCACCTGTCCGGCCGCACCTACATCGACCGGCTCTCCAAACGCGACAGGAAAGAGGCGCTGCGGCAGATGGAAGAGCGCCGCGACGACGTCTTCGCCCAACGCGCGGCCAAGGCCGCCGACCTGGCCACGGAAGGAAGTGAAGGGGCATGACGGGAACGGCCGCGGAACTGTGGCGGTATCCGGTCAAGTCGATGCTCGGCGAGGAACTGCCCTCGGCGGACCTGGCCGCGACGGGCGTCGCCGGTGACCGCGGCTGGGCGCTGCTGGACGCCGAGAGCGGCCGGATCGCGAGCGCCAAGAGCCCCCGCCTCTGGCGCGCCCTGCTGACGATGTCGGCGGCGACCGACGGCGACGGGGTGCGGATCGCCCTGCCGGACGGCCGGACGGTGCGCAGCGGCGACGACGACGCCGACGCCGAACTGTCGAAGGCGCTCGGACGCCGGGTCGTCCTCACCGACACCCGTCCGGACGGCGCCACGCTGGCGCGCGCCGTCCCCGACCAGGTCCTCGCGGCCGGGGTCGCCGCCGAGGTGGAGGACGAGGAGGTCGTCCTCGGACAGGGGTCCCCGCCCGGCACGTTCGTCGACTTCGCGCCCGTCCACCTGGTCGGCACCGCGACGCTCGCGGCGATCGCGGAGGCGGGCGAGCGCGGCGTCATGGAGGCCGCGCGCTACCGGCCCAACATCGTGCTCGACACCGAGGGCCCCGGCTTCGGAGAGAACGCCTGGGTCGGCCGCGACCTGAAGATCGGCGAGGCCGTCCTGCGCGTCATGGCGCCGACCCCGCGCTGCTCCGTGCCGACACTGGAGCACGGCGCACTGCCCCGCGACACCGCGGCGCTCCGGGCCCCCGCCCACCTCAACCTCGTCGAGCCCCTGCCCGGACTCGGCCCCCGCCCGTGCGCCGGCGTCTACGCACAGGTCGTCACGCCGGGACGGGTGAACGCGGGGGACACCTTCCGCCTCCTGTGAATGACCAGCCCCGGGAACGGGCACCACGTACGCTCGCCCACACCCCGGACACCGAGTACGCCGTCGCGGGTGATGCGGTTATGTACTGGTGTACATATCTTGTGTACGCTCGTACATATGGGTCGATCGTCCGGCGTTGAGTGGTATGTCGTGAAGGGTGGGGGATGAGCGGGGGGACCGCGGGGCGGCGGCCTCGGCGGCATGACCCCGAGCGGCGGGAACGGTTGATCGGTGCCGCGCTCGCTGTCATCGCCGACCACGGCGTCGCCGGGACGACGCACCGGCGGATCGCCCGCGCCGCGGACGTCCCGCTGGGCTCGATGACCTACCACTTCGCCTCCCTGGAGGAGGTGCTCGCCGAGGCGTTCACCCGGCACGCCGACTCCGTGGCGCGCGTCTTCGACGAGCGGCTGGGCGCGGCGCGGAACCGGGCGGAGGCGGTCGAGGCCGTCAGCGCGCTCGTGTCGGAGGACCTGCTCGGCTCGCAGCACGACCTCGTCCTCACGGTGGAGCTGTACGTCGCCGCGGCGCGGAACCCGGCGCTGCGGGCCGTCACCCAGGCGTGGATGGCGCGGAGCCGCCGCGCCCTCGAGCGGCACTTCGACGCGACCACGGCCCGGGAGGTCGACGCGCTGATCGAGGGGCTCGTCCTGCACGGCGCCCTGTCGACCGACCCGATGACGTCCGAGCAGATCCGCCACGCCGTCCACCGCCTCCTTCGCTGAACGGAAGCCGATGTCCGAAGCCGCGGTCGCCCGCGCCGCCCCCGGTGCGCCCTCTCGTGACGCGCGCCGAGCCCGTATCGCCGTCGCCGCGCTGTTCCTCACCAACGGCGCGGTCTTCTTCAACGTCGTCCCGCGCTACCCGCAGATCAAGGACGAGCTGGGCCTGAGCAACGCCGTGCTCGGGACGGCGCTCGCCGGGTACCCGGTCGGCGCGGTGCTGGCCGGGCTGTTCGCCGGTGCGGCCGTCCGGCGTTTCGGGTCCGCCCGTCCGGCCGCGTTCGGGATCGTCGTCACCACCGTCGCGACACTGGCCGTCCCGGTGGCGCCGACCTGGTTCGCCTTGGCCGCCGCACTGTTCGTCGTCGGGGCCTTGGACTCGGTCGTCGACGTCGCGCAGAACGCCCACGGCCTGCGGGTCCAGCGGCTCTACGGACGCTCCATCGTCAACTCGCTGCACGGCGTGTGGAGCATCGGAGCCGTCCTGGGCGGGCTGATGGGCTCGGCCGCGGCCGGGCTCGGCATCCCGCTCGTGATCCACCTCGCCGTCTCCGCGGTGCTGTTCGGGTCCGTCGCCCTCGTCGCCCACCGCTTCCTGCTGCCCGGGCCCGAGGACGCCGAACGCTCCGGCGACGCCCAGGACGTCGCGGCGGCCGACGGGCACGCGGCCGCGCCGTCGGCGCGGCACCGGGTGCGGCGGGGGTTCACCGGCCCGGCCGTGCGGATGCTCGCCGCGCTCGGCGTCCTCGCCGCCTGCGGGGCGCTCGTCGAGGACGCCGGCGCGTCCTGGGGCGCCGTCTACCTCAGCGACGACCTGCACGCCGGCGCCGCCACCGCCGGTCTCGCCGTGGTGGCCCTCCAGGCCGCCATGACCGTCGGCCGCCTGACCGGCGACCGCGTCGTGGACCGGTTCGGGCGGCGCGCCGTCGCCCGCGCCGGCGGAGCCCTGGCGGCCGTCGGCATGGGCGCCGCCCTCGCCGTCCCGTCGGTCCCGGCGGCGCTCGCCGGGTTCGCGCTCGCCGGGCTCGGCGTGGCCACGCTCGTCCCCGCCGCCATGCACGCGGCCGACGAGCTGCCCGGCCTGCCCGCGGGCACCGGGCTGACCGTCGTGAGCTGGCTGCTGCGCGGGGGGTTCCTGCTCTCCCCGCCGCTCGTCGGGCTCGTCGCCGACCTCGCGGGTCTGCGCGTCGGGCTCCTCTCCGTCGTCCTGGCCGGCGTCACCACGACCGTCCTGGCCCGCGCTCTCACGAACCGCGGGCCCGCCTAGCGGGACGTCTTGCGCGCCCGTTCCGCGGCGGCGAGACCGGCCCGGCGGCCGAAGAACGAGCCCTCGCCGAGCTGGGTGCCCGAGCAGTAGCCGGCGCCGTCCTGGGCGATGTTGGACGCGCAGGCCCCGGCCGCGTAGAGCCCGCCGATGACCGAACCGTCCGCGCGCCGCACCTCGCCGTCGACGGTCGTGGCCATGCCGCCGAGCGTGAACCCCGCGTAGAGGGCGGTGCCGAGGGTGAGGTCGTAGACGCCCCACGGGCCCTTGACCTGCGGAGCCAGCCAGTCGGGATGCTTGTGGAAGTCGGGGTCCTCGCCCCGTGCGGCGTGCTCGTTGTAGCGCGCCATCGTCGCCGCGAGCGAGCCCGGGGGCAGGTCCAGGCCCGCCTCCATCTCCTCGACGGTCTCGTAGCCGTCCTTCAGCGGCACCAGCGGCATCCGCTGCTCCTCCATGTGCTCGCTGTCGGCGATGAGGTACGCCGCCGCGCCCGGCTGCTTCAGCACGAAGTAGGACGTCCGCGCGTGGTAGCTGTCCTCGGCCACGAACCGCTCCCCGCGGTTGTTGACGATCAGCCCCTTCACCAGGGACGACGGCGGGTAGAACGGCGCGGTGATGAAGGGCTCGTCCATGTGCTCGAGCGCGGCGCCCGCCGATTGGCCCAGCCGGATCCCGAGCCCGTCGTCGTAGCTGCCGCCCAGGGTGAACAGCTTCCCGCCGAGGGCCGGAGTGTAGGCCGCCACCATGTCCGGGTTCATCACGAACCCGCCGGCCGCGATCACCACCCCTGCGGCGGCGACCACGCCGGTCCGGTCGAAGTTCCGCCACGCGACCCCGGTGACCGCGCCGTCCTCGGCGACCACCAGATTGGTCGCGCCGGTCTCGTACCGGACCTCGACGCCGGCCTCCTCGACGCGGTCCCGCAGCAGGTCCATCACCAGCTTGGTGCCCTCGGTGTCGCCCGGCACCGGCACCTTGTGGCCCCGCGGCACCGGGCCGACCTCGTCGCGGAACGGCCACACCTTCTCGTTGCCGGTGAACATCAGCCCCTCGGTGCCGGGCTGGATCACCGCCTTCCCGGGGAAGTAGGACCGCTCGAACTCGAACCCCAGCGACTCCAGCCAGTCGAAGTGCGCGACCGACCCCTCGCAGTACGCCCGGATCTTCACCTCGTCGGGATCCTTGGTGCTCGCCGTCAGGTAGCGCACCATCGCCTCGACCGTGTCCTCGTGGCCGGTGGCCTTCTGGACGGCGGTGCCCCCGCCGAGGTAGAAGTGGCCGCCCGACATGCTGGACGTCCCGCCGTGGACGGCGGCGCGCTCCAGCAGCAGCACCCGGGCTCCCGAGCGCGCGGCCTCCAGCGCGGCGCAGCCGCCGGCGATGCCGAAGCCCACCACCACGACGTCGAACCGCTCGGCGTCGTCGGGGAGGTCCGCGGCCGGAAGCGCCCGGGGTACGTCCAGTCCGGGGGAGGAGTGTGCGTTCATCGATCCTTGCCTCGCGTAGGTGGTGGCGGTCAGCTCTTGTGCGGGATCTGGTTGACGGTCCCCCCGTCGACGACGAACTCGGTTCCGGTGGCGTAGGACGACTCGTCGCTCGCGAGGAAGACGACGAAGGACGCGACGTCCTCGGGCCGACCGGGGCGGCCGAGGGGGATCGGGATCTGGTCGTCCGGGAACCCCTCGGTGATCGGCGTTCGGATCAGGCCCGGGTGCAGGGAGTTGACACGGATGCCGTGCGGGGCCAGCTCGACGGCGACCGACTTGGTCAGGCCGCGCAGCCCCCACTTCGAGGCGACGTAGCCGTGCGCCCAGGAGGTGCCGCGCAGCCCCTCGATGGAGGAGTTGTTGATGATCGAGCCGCCGCCGGCCGCGATCATCGGGTCGGTGGCCGCGCGGATGCCGAGGAACGGGCCGGTGAGGTTGACGTCGATGATCTGCCGCCACTTCTCCAGCTTGAACCGGTTGACGGCCGCGCCGTTGACGATGCCCGCGTTGTTGAACAGCACGTTGAGCCCGCCGAACTCGGCGACGGTCGTCTCGACGGCGGACGTCCAGTCCGCGGGGCTCGTCACGTCGAGGTGCACGTAGCGGGCGGCGTCGCCCAGGTCCTTCGCGACGGCCTCGCCGGCCTCGTCGAGGACGTCGCCGATCACGACCTTCGCGCCCTCGGCGGCCAGCGCCGCCGCGGCGGCCGCGCCGATGCCGCGCGCGCCCCCGGTGACCAGGGCGATCTTCCCGTCCAGGCGTCCCATCGCCGATGTCCTTTCCGTCGTGCGGGTGTCAGTGGGCCAGTGCCGTCGCGAAGACGCCACGGGCGGTGCTGAAGGGCAGGTCGAGCGGGGTCCGGATGCCCGGCGGCGCCGCGACGACGTCGGGGATCGCGTTGACGACGCGTCCGGCGCCCACCGCGATCGCGGCGTGGTTGTGGTCGCCGTGCGCGCTGGACGGGCAGACGTCGACGCGGTAGGACGGTTCGCCGACGATCTCGACCCGGTAGGAGCCGCCGTCCTGCGCCGGCTGCGGCCAGTCGGGGCGCAGGTCGCCGCGGAGCCGGGTCGTGTGGTCGATGACGAGCACCTCCCGGCCGCCGACGACGCCGCTGATCTGGAACCGCACCGCCGCCATCCCGCCCGCCGGGATGTGCCCGGCGGCCACGTCGAACGCCTCCGGCGCCGGTTCCCGCTCGTATCGCTCGGTGATCTCGTCCAGCTCGAAACCGAACCCGCGGGCGAGCATCCGCAGGCTGACGCCCCAGGACGCCGCCAGCATCCCCGGCCTGAACAGCATCGGCACGTCGTCCAGCGGACGTCCGAAGCCCATGACGTCGAACATGACGGGGCCCCCGTCATAGGTGGCGTAGTCGGCGATCTCCGAGCAGCGCACCTGCTCGACCCGCCGGCAGGTGGCCGCGATCGTGAAGGGCAGCAGGTCGTTGGCCCAGCCGGGGTCCACCCCGGTGACGAAGAGGCTCGCCCCGCCCGTCCGGCAGGCGTCCTCGACGGGGGCGATCATCCGCTCGGGCAGCACGCCCCACGGGTAGACAAGCGGGACCGGCGAGGAGGCGGCGACGTTGCTGCCGGTCGCGAGGATCTTCGCGACGTCGCCGAGCGCGCCGCCGAGACGGTTGTCGCCGAGCGCGCAGTAGACGGTGCACTCCGGCCGCGCGGCGGCCAGTGCGGCGTCCAGATCGTCGGTGGCCGCGACGCCCGTGACCACGTCGAGGCCGGCGAGCTCGCCGGCGTCCCGGCCGACCTTCGCGGGGTTCGACACCACCAGCCCGGCCAGCTCGAAGCGGGGGTCCTCGATCAGGTGCGCGAGGGCGATGCGGCCGACGTTGCCGGTCGCCACGTGAAGGACGCGGATGGCCATGATGCTCCCGGGTCAGTCCTGGTCCTGGGCGGCCTCGGCCGCCTTGGCCGCCTTCGCGGCCGCCCGGGCCGCCTTGCCGATCGTCTCCTCGACGATCGAGTTGAGCCGTGCGCCGTTCGGCCAGCCCGCGTAGTGGCTGAGGAACACGACGATCTCGCGCAGCGCGGCGTCGTCGAGTTCGCCGGCCGCGTGGGCGGCGGGGACCTGGACGCCCAGCACGTCGGCGGCGCCCTGGCCGGCGAGCATGCCGATGAGGAGCAGGCGCCGGTCCCGGTCGGACAGGGCGGGCCGCTGCCAGATGTCGCCGAACAGGTGGTCGGCGGTGTAGCGGAAGAAGTCGCCGGGCCCGTCGTTCATGTCGAAGCCGTAGACCTGCTCCATCTTGCGGAGGCCCCGGGCCCGCACTTCGGGGAGGTCGTCGAACTTCCCGGTCTGCTCGTCGGTCATGAGTGCTCCTCGGGGAAACCCAGCCCGGGCGCGAGCCGGTCCCGGGCGATCCTGGCCATCGGCACGTCGACGCCGAGTTCCTCGGCCATCGCGATCGCGAAGTCGAGGTCCTTCTCCGCGAGCCGCCTGACGTGGTCGAAGGTGGTGAACCAGAACGAGCCCGGCGCCAGTTCGGCGGTGGTGTCGCGGTGCATGATCGCGCCCGGCCCGCCGGTGAGCGCGTCGGTGTGCCGGACCACGTCGCCCAGCGCGACGATGTCGAGTCCGGCCGCCTCGGCCAGCCGCTGCGCCTCCGTCGCGGCGGTGAACGCGGCGTAGTGCATCAGATTGCGGGCGAGCTTGAACCTGGTGCCCGCGCCGATCCCTCCGGCGTGCACGACCTTCGCCGCCAGGACGTCCAGGACCGGACGGACCGCGGCGAAGGCCTCCGCGGACCCGCCGACCATGACGGCCAGCTCGCCGGTGCCCGCGCCCATCGCGCCGCCGGAGACGGGCGCGTCGACCAGCCGGACGCCCCGCCGTGCGGCGAGCGCCTCGAGTTCGGCGGGCGTCTCGGGCGCCACGGTCGAGTGGACGGCCACGGTGAGCCCCGGGCCCGCCCCGGCGGCGGCCGGGGCGGCGGCCAGCACCTCGTCGAGCACCGAGCGCACCTGCTCGTCGTTGTTGACCATCACGCACAGCACGTCGCTGCCGGCGGCGAGGGCGCCGACGCCGTCGGCGGCCTTCGCGCCCGCCTCGACCAGTTCCCCGACCGGTGCCTCGGCGATGTCGAACACGCTCAGCGCGATCCCCGCCTCGGCCTGCCGGCGAGCCAGGTGCGCGGCCATCGGTTTCCCGATGTCGCCGAGCCCCACGAACCCGACGCGGACGGCGTCACTCATGTCGGTTCCTCATTTCGTCCCCGCCTACAGTCGGAAGGTCTGGCCGCCGTCGACGGCGATGATCTGCCCCGTCACCCACGAGGCGTCGTCGGAGAGCAGGAACTTCACCGCGCCGAGCATGTCCTCGGGACGGCCGAGTCGCTTGAGCGCCATGCCGCCGACGAGCTCCTTGGCCGCGTCGCCCGCCTGCACCCGCGTGGCCTCGGTGTCGGTGGGGCCGGGCGCGATCGCGTTGACCCGGATGTTCATCCCGCCGAGCTCGTGCGCGAGCTGTTGGGTCAGCCCGTTCACCCCGACCTTCGCCAGCCCGTAGAAGCCGGAGTAGAGGTAGGCCGCGGTGCTGGACTGGTTGACGATCGAGCCGCCGCCGCGCTTGCGCATCTCCCGGTACACCGCGCGGGTCATGACGAGCGCGCCGTTGAGGTTCACGTCGAGAAACTTCTTGTAGTAGTCCCAGTCGACGCTGATGAGCAGGTCGAACTTCATGTCGCCGTAGATGGCGGCGTTGTTGACCAGGGCGTCGATGCCGCCGAACTCGGCGACGGCCGCGTCCGCGACTGCTTGTGCGGACTCCGGCGACGACACGTCGGCGCGGGCGAAGATCGCGGCGCCGCCGTCCGCCCGGATCTCCTTGGCGACCCGGGCGCCGGCGTCCTCGTTGATGTCGGCGACCACCACCGACGCGCCCTCGGCGGCCAGACCCCGGGCGTAGACCTCGCCGATGCCCTGCGCCGCACCGGTGACGATGACGACCTTGTCCTGGAATCTGCTCACCGCTGGTCTCCCTGGGGTCGGGCCGGTTCGGCCACGGTCTTGATCTCGAGGTACTCCTCGAACCCGGCCACGCCCATCTCGCGGCCGATCCCGGACTGCTTGTAGCCGCCGAACGGCGCGTCCGCGCCGAACCACATCCCGCCGTTGACCCCGATCGTCCCGGTGCGGACGCGGCCGGCGACCGCCTTGGCCCGCGCCAGGTCACCGGAGTCGACCGAGCCGGAGAGGCCGTACGGGGACTCGTTGGCGATCCGCACGGCGTCGTCGTCGCCGTCGTGCGCGATGACGGTCAGCACCGGGCCGAAGATCTCCTCCTGGGCGACCCGGGCGGTGTTGTCGAGGCCGGCGATCACGGTCGGCTCGATCCAGAACCCGCCGGCCAGCTCGCCCTCCTGCGCGGCGATCCCGCCGCCGGTGGCGAACCGCCCGCCCTCCTCGACCGCTAGGTCGAGGTAGCTTTTCACCCAGTCCCGCTGCACCGCCGAGATCACCGGGCCGCAGATCGTGCCGGGATCGAGCGGGTCCTTCGCGCCGAGCGAGCCCATCGTGGCGGCGGCGATCTCCACCGCCTCGTCGTAGCGGTCCCGCGGCACCAGCAGCCGGGTGGTGATGGCGCAGCCCTGACCGGCGTGCACGGACGCCGCGAAGGCGGTGGTGCCGACGGCGGACGCCAGGTCGGCGTCGTCGAGCACGATCGCCGCGGACTTCCCGCCGAGTTCGAGGAAGACCTTCTTCAGGGTGGGCGCCGCGGCCGCCGCGATCGCCCGTCCCGTGGCGGTGGAGCCGGTGAACGAGACGAGGTCCACCCGCGGGTCGGTGGTCAGCAGTGCCGCCACCGCGTTGTCGCGGGGCGTCACGACGTTGAACACGCCGGGCGGGACGTCGGTGTGCTCGGCGAACAGCCGGCCCAGCTCGCTCGCCAGCCACGGAGTGTCGGGGGCCGGTTTGAGCACCACGGTGTTCCCGGCGGCGAGCGCGGGCCCGATCTTGGCGAGGTTGATCTGGTTGGGGAAGTTCCAGGGGGTGATCGCGGCGACCACGCCCACCGGTTCGCGCCGCATGGTGCGGTGGGAGCGGATGCCCATCGTGGTGCCGACGCCGAGGTCGGTCTCCCACGCGTAGCCCTCGGCGAGGTCGATCGTCCACTTCAGGCTCTCGACCGGGGTGTCGAACTGGGGCCCGGTGACGAGGAACGCCGGGGCCCCGGCCTCGGCGGTCGTAAGCGCGCGCAGCTCGTCGGCGTTGTCGAGCAGCGCCCGGTGGAACTGGCGCAGCACCCGGATCCGCAGCGCGTGGTCGGACGCCCAGGCCGTCTCGTCGAACGCCCGGCGGGCGGCGGCGATCGCCGCGTCGACGTCCGCGGCGGTGCCGTCGGGCGCGCGGCCGATCTCCTGCCCGGTGGCCGGGTTGAGGACGGGGTAGGACGCCCCGTCGCCCGCGCCGCAGAGCTTGCCGTCGATGTACTGCCGGGCGGGCGGGTTGCCCGGGACGCGGCCGGTCACCGCGCTCCCTTCGCGGCGTCGCCCGGCGCCTGTCCGGGTGCCTGTCCGGGGGCCTGCGTGATGTAGTCGCCGCGTTCGACCGGCGGGGGCCAGAGGGTCGAGGTCAGGTCCTTGTAGCGGTAGTGGCCCGGGACGTCGTGGCCGGCGACCTTCATCCGCTTCAGCAGCGACTCGGGCGCCTTGCCGGCCTTGACGATCTCCATGAACGTGTGGGCGGTCGACGGCAGGTCGAACCAGTCCCGCTGCCAGGCGATCTTGATCTTGCCCTCGTCGGGTCCCGAGGTCTGCCGCTCGACGCCGAACCAGGAGCCGCCGATGCCGAGGATCTCGTACTCCCGGCCGGTCTCGTCGTTGACGATGCCGGACTTCTGCTTCCAGAAGCCGACGATCATCGACTTCCGCTCGTCGATGACGGTGACCTGGTAGTCGTAGTGCCAGCCGTCGAAACCGTCCATCTCGATGCCGATCGCCCAGTCCCGGATCTGGTCGCGGCCGACCGCCATGAAGTGCTCGTCGTGGCTGTACATCCAGCCGTAGGACGCGTCCTCGGCGTACCACTCGGCCATGATCCGCCAGTCGCCGGTCCGTTCGGCCTCGCGGTTGATCTCGAGCCAGGAGTCCCAGAACTCCTCGATCTCGGCCCGGGTCAGCCCGCCGTGCCCGCTCGACTGCTTGCTGGATTGCTCGCTCACTGCGTCTCCTCAGTCCTCTTCGATCGAGAGTGCGAAGGCCGGGCAGTACTTCACGGCCGTGGCCACGTCCTTGCGGCGCGACTCGTCCGGGCGCTCGTCGAGGACCACGACCACGTCGTTCTCCTCGTCGAACCCGAACACGTCGGGCGCGTCCCCCTGGCAGAGCCGGTGCGCCTGGCAGACGCCCGTGTCGGCGACGACCCGCATCCGGCTCACCGCCCCGCCCGGCGGCGGTACTTCACGCGGCAGGGCTGCTTGAGCTGGATCACCATCTTGGTGAAGTCGTCCTGGTAGGAGTCCAGGGGCTGGGCCGGTTCGAAGGTGAAGTCGCGCAGGATGACGGAGAAGATGGCCTTCATCTGCATCATCGCGAACGCGTTGCCGACGCAGCGGTGCTTGCCAGCGCCGAACGGGATCCAGGTCCAGCGGTTCTGCAGGTCTTCCTGGCGGGGGTCGATGTAGCGGCCCGGCTCGAACCGCCCGGCCTCGGGGAAGTCCCCCTCGATCCTGTTGGAGACCCGGGGCGACGCGGCGAGCAGCGTCCCGGCGGGGATGGTGGTGCCGAGCAGTTCGAAGTCCTCCCGGACCAGGCGCATCAGGATGATCAGCGGCGGATGCAGGCGCAGGGTCTCCTTCAGCGCCGACTCCAGCACGGGGATCGAGCGCAGCGCCTGGAACGAGACCTCGGACCCGTCGGCGTAGAGCGCGTCCAGTTCGGCGACCACCTCGGACAGGACGTCCGGGTGGCGCAGCAGCTCGATCATGGCCCAGGACGCGGTGCCGCTGGAGGTGTGGTGGCCGGCGAACATCATCGAGATGAAGATGCCGGTGATGTGGTCGGCGCTCATGTCCAGGGAGATCAGGACGTCGAGCAGGTCGCGCCGGTCGCGGGGGACCTTGCCGCGTTCCTTGCGCCGGTCGATGATGCCCTGCACCAGCGCGACCAGCTTCTCCCGGGCCGCGTCCCGCAGCCGGAAGCTGTCGATGTCGGCGTGCGGGTCGACGTAGGCGATGGCGTCGGTGCCGCGCTCCAGCTCGTGGTAATGCCGGGCGAAGGACGCGTCGAGCTCCTCACGGAACGGCTTGCCGATGAGGCACGCCGACGTGGTGTAGATGGTCAGCTCGGCGAAGAAGTCGAGGAGGTCGATCTCGCCTTCGTCGCCCCAGCCGGCGACCATCCGGCGGATCTCCGCCTCGATCGTCTGCGCGTGCCCCCGCATCATGTCCCCGCGCAGCGCCTGGTTCTTCAGCATCTGCTGCCGCTCCTCCGGGGAGGCGTCGAAGACGACGCCCTTGCCGAAGATCGGCGTCATGAACGGGTACGCGGCCGCCTGGTCGAGCAGCTCGTCGGGCGCCCGGAAGAACACCTCGTTGGCCTCGGCGCCGCTGACCAGCACGACGTCCTTGTCGGCGAGCCGGAAGCGCCCGACGTCGCCGCACTCCGCGCGGACGCGGTGGAACAGGCCGATCGGATCGACCCGCATCTCCGGGAGATGCCCGGTGCCGCGGATGATCTCGGGGACATCGGGACTCTGATCGTCCAGGACCGTGCTCACTTCGGGGATCCCGGCGAGCCGGGCGAGCCCGGGGGCAGTCATGACTTCTCCTCCACGGGTGCTTCGGGATTGACGTCGAGCAGGCTCAGGTGCACGCCGCGCGGCGCGCCGACGATCGTGGCGATCGCGTCGGCGTGCGCCTTCGCCTTGAGGAAGTGGGGATGCCGGGCCAGCCCGAACCGGACCCACTGGTCGAGCACGAACGCGGCCTCGCCGTCGTCCCAGTCGGTGCCCATGCCGCTCCAGGTCGGACCCGGCCGGACGATCGAGGCCCGCACGCCGGTGCCCTCGAGCTCCATCTGCAGCGCGTTGACCATCCCCTCCAGACCCCACTTGCCGGCCGAGTAGGCCGCCATGAACGGGCGGGGGCGCACCGCGACGTCGGAGGAGACGAAGACGATGTCGCCCCGCCGGCGCTCGACCATGGCGGGCACGAACGTCCGCACGATGCGGTGGGCGCCGACGAGGTTGAGGTCGATCTCCCGGGCGAAGCGCGCGGAGGTGACCTCGATGGTCGCGCCGGGCGCCACCAGGCCGGCGTTGCTGACCACGACCTCGATGTCGCCGAGGTCGGCGGTCGCCTTCGCGGCGAACTCGGCCACCGCGTCGTCGTCGGTGACGTCGAGCGCGTGCGCGACCGCCTCGCCGCCGTCGGCGCGGATGGCCGCGGCGAGCTCCTCGAGGGCGTCGACGCGGCGCGCGCCGAGCGCCACCGGGTGCCCCGCCGCGGCGAGGACCTTGGCGGTCTCGGCGCCGATGCCGGAGGACGCGCCGGTGATCACCGCCGGGCGGCGGTCGGGGTGCCGGTATTTCTTGGACACGTTGAACCCTTCCGCCTCAGCCTTTTCGCAGGGTGAAGCTCGTCGGCAGGGCGGCGAAGCCCCGGACGCTGGTGGAGTGCACGCGGACGGCGCGGTCGGCGTGCACGTGGAAGTCGTCCACCTGCCGGACCAGCTCGTTGAGGACGACGCGGGCCTCCAGCCGGGCCAGGTTGGCGCCCAGGCAGAAGTGCTTGCCGGAGCCGAAGCTGAGGATCCGGCCGAGCTCGTCCTTCGAGCGGTGGACGTCGTAGACGGTCGGGTCGGTGAAGACCCGCTCGTCCCGGTTGGCCGAACCGAGCAGGACGAGCGCCTTGGCGCCCGCGGGGATCGTCACGCCGTGCATCTCGACGTCGTCGACGACGTAGCGCGCGAGCATCTGGCTGGAGGTGTCGTGGCGCAGCGTCTCCTCGATCCACGCCGTCACCAATGGCTCGGGATCGTCCGGCGCGGCGAGCACCTCCGCCTTCTGCGCCGGGTGCGCGGAGAGATGGTAGAGAGCGTTGCCGAGCAGCTTGGTGGTGGTCTCGTTGCCGGCGACCACCATGAGGAACAGGAACGCGATGATCTCGCCGTCGGCGAGCCGGTCGCCGTCGATCTCGGCGACGGTCAGCGCGGCGGTGAGGTCCTGCGCGGGTTCGCCCGCGTTCCTGCGCGCGGTGACCATCTCGCCGTAGTAGGCGGCCAGTTCGAAGGCCGCCTCCATGCCCGCCGGGGGGACGTCGCGGACGCCGTCCTCGCGGTGCACGACGAGGTCGGCGAGGCGCCGGATCTCGTCCCGGTCGGACTCCGGCACCCCCATCATCTCCGAGATGACGTCCATGGGGAGCTTGCCGGCGAAGTCGGTGATCCAGTCCGCCTCGCCGTGCTCGGCGACGGCGGCGAAGGTGCGCCGCAGGTAGTGGTCGGTGAGCCGCTGGATCCGCGGCTGGAGCTCCCGGACCCGCCGCGGCGTGAACGCGGCCGAGACGAGCCGGCGCAGGCGGGTCTGCCGCTGCCCGTCGAGGGCCAGGAAGCTCATCACCCGGTGCGCCTCGGGGTTCCACGCGCTCGCGTCGAGGGAGACGCCCATCCGGTTGGAGAACGTCACGTCGTCGCGGAGCACGTCGAAGACGTCGGCGTGCCGCGAGATCACCCACAGGTCGTCCCGCTCGGCGTGGAAGACGGGCGCCTCGTCGCGCAGCCTGCGGTAGGTCGGATAAGGGTCCTCGTGGAAGTCGTAGTCGTAGGGATCGAAGGCCAGCGGTGCGGCTGCCGCGTCGCTCGTGGCGGTCATTCGTTGCCTCTCATGATCACTTCGACGGAGGTGACGAGCCGGTCGGTGATCTGGTCGTAGGTCAGCAGGCCCATGCCGGCCTGCAGCAGCGCGCCGGTGAAGGTGAGCACCAGGACCTCCAGCACGGCGGGGTCGGCCGGCTCGCCGGAGGGGCCGGGGCCCGCGAGCGCGGCCTCGAACCGCGCGTAGATCTCGCCGCCGATCCGCAGCCGCAGCCGCGCGACGTCCGGGTCGCCGCCGAGCAGTGCGGGCGTCACCGCGGCCGTCAGTTCCGGTTCGGCGACGATCCGGGCGGTCAGCGCCCGGACGGCCGCCTGCAGGCGCTCGGTCGTCCCGGCCCCGGTCGTCGCGTCGGCGCCGCCTTCGGTGAGATGCCGCCAGAACAGTTCCGCGAACAGGTGGTTCTTGGACGAGAGGTAGGTGTAGGCGGTCGCGGGGGAGACGCCCGCGCGCTGGGCCACGGTCCGCACCGTCAGCGCCTCGTGCCCGACGGCGCGCAACTCCTCGAGTCCGGCGGCCATCAGTTTCCTCACCGTCTCGGCCTGCCGAGCGTTGAGACCCTGCCGCGGCGCGGGGCTGGTCACCTGACTGGACATGTGTCCACCTTAGGTCGGCCGGGGTGCCGCCGCAATAGCCGGGCGGGAACGGACTGGGCCGACCGGCGTCCGCGGTCACGTCCGGACTCCGTACCTTCGGCCCCGCTCCTCGCGGATCCAGCACGGATCGGTGAAGTCGGTGCCCTCGCGCACCAGTTCGCGCTTGAGCACCTTGTTCGTCGCGGTCGTCGGCAGCTCCTCGGCGATGCGCACGTAACGCGGCCACGCCTTCGGCGACAGGTCCGCCTGCGCCGCCAGGAACTCCTCGAACGAGGCCGGGGTCAGGAAGCGGCCGTCGTGCAGGACGAGCGCCACGACCAGGTCGTCGCCGACGTCCGGGGCGGGCACGCCGTACGCCGCCGCCTGGCTGACGGCGGGGTGCCGGATCAGGATGTTCTCGATCACGCCGGCGGCGAGGTTCTCGCCGTCCACGCGGAGCCAGTCGCTCGTCCGTCCGGCGAGATAGACGTAGCCGTCCCGGTCGCGGTAGGCGAGGTCGCCCGACCAGTACATGCCGCCGTCGAGGCGTTCACGGGTGGCGGCGGGGTCGTTGTAGTAGCCGTTGAAGTGCCCGGCGCCCCGCGTGTTGACCAGCTCGCCGACCGCCTCGTCGAGGTTCGTGACGCGCCCGTGCTCGTCGAACACGGCGCGCGGGCACTCCGTGCGCGTCGCGCGGTCGTAGACCGCGACCCCGTCCCACGGCACCCCGATGGACCCGCGCGGAGTGCCGCTCTCGCGGGTGATGATGACGGCGGCCTCGGTGGAGCCGAACCCGTCCCAGACCGTCGCGCCGAAACGGCGCGCGAACTCGTCGATGTCGCGGTCGGACGCCTCGTTGCCGAAGGCGATCCGCAACGGGTTGTCGGCGTCGTCCGGCCGCTCCGGCGTCCGGAGGATGTAGGCGAGCGGCTTCCCGACGTAGTTCATGTAGGTCGCGCCGTACCGGCGGACGTCGGTGAGGAAGCCGCCGGCCGAGAACCGGGGCGCGAGCGCCATCGCCGCGCCGGAGCAGAGCGCCACGGAGTAGCCGCCGAGGATCGCGTTGCTGTGGAACATCGGCATCGACAGGTAGCAGGTGTCCGCCGCCGTGATGGCGAACCGGTCGCACAGGGCGGCGCCGGAGAAGACGACCATGAGGTTGCTGACCTGGACGGCCTTGGGCGTCCCGCTCGTGCCGGACGTGAAGATCAGCATGAACGTGTCCGTCGCCGCGACCTCGCGCGGGCTCTCGAGGCGCGCCGGCCGCTCGGCGACCGCGCGCCGCCACTCGGCGCCGTCCGTGTCGATCACCCGGACGCCCGGGAGCGCGAGCCCGTCCAGGAGCGGCAGGTGCTCGGCGTCCGTCAGCAGCACCTGGCAGTCGGCGCGCAGGATGTCGTCCGCGAGGGCCCGGCCGCGCCGGGTGACGTTGATCCCGACGGTGACGTACCCGGCCAGGGCGGACGCCGCGAGGGCGAACACGTTCTCGGGGGTGTTGGCGAGGAGCACGCCGACGTGCGGGGGCCGAACCGGCGCGAGCATCGGCCCGATGGCGCCGGCGCGCGCACCGGCGCCGGCGACGTACTCGCGCCATGTCCAGGTGAGGTCGCCGAACTTGATCGCCGTCGCGTCGCTCTCGGCGAGCGACCGGAGGTACTGCTGGACGGTTTCCATGGAGCCGTTCTCCGCCCTTCGGCAAGACAGGTGTCCAGTCACCATTCCAAAACATGTAGAACACGTTCTAGCATGGCGCCATGCGCAACGGAATAGTGCTGTTCACCTCGGACCGCGGCATCGCGCCGTCCGCGCTCGCGAAGGCCGCGGAGGAGCGCGGCTTCGACACCTTCTACGTCCCCGAGCACACCCACATCCCGGTGCGCCGCGACGCGCTGCACCCCACCGGCGGCCAGGACCTGCCGGACGACCGGTACACCCGCACCCTCGACCCGTGGGTGTCGCTGGCCACCGCCGCCGCGGTCACCGAAAGGATCGGCCTGGCGACCGCGGTGGCGCTGCCGGTGGAGTCCGACCCGATCACCCTCGCCAAGACGCTCGCGACCCTCGACCACCTGTCCGGCGGCCGGGTCACGATCGGCGCCGGCTTCGGCTGGAACACCGACGAGCTGGCCGACCACCGCGTCCCCGCGGAGAAGCGGCGCACCGTGCTCAGGGAGTACCTCGAGGCGATGCGCGCGCTGTGGACGCAGGACGAGGCGTCCTACGACGGCGAGTTCGTCTCGTTCGGGCCGAGCTGGGCCTACCCCAAGCCGCCGCAGGGCCGGATCCCGGTGATCATCGGCGCGGGCGGCGGCCCCAAGACCATGAAGTGGATCGCCCGCAACGCCGACGGCTGGATGACCACCCCGATCGAGACCGGCATCGCGGCGAAGGCCGAGCTGCTGCGCGCGGAGTGGGCCGAGGCGGGCCGCGAGGGCGAGCCCGACGTGCGGATCCTGGTCGCGAAGAAGCCCACCCCCGAGGACCTCGCCGAGTGGTCCGCCGCGGGCGCGTCCGAGCTGATCTGGGGCGTGCCGGACGCCGACGAGGCCACGGTGATCGAGTACCTGGACAAGACGGCCGCACGCCTGGGCCTGGCCCAGAGCTGACGATCGAGGAGACCGGAAGATGGACCGAGCGACACCCCCGAGCCGTTACGCCGACCTCTCCCGGGAGGAGCTCGCGGTCGTCGTCCCCGAACTGCTCCTGATCGGGCAGCTCATCGACCGTTCCGGGATGGCGTGGTGCATCTCCGCCTTCGGGCGGGAGGCGATGGCGCAGATCGCGATCCAGGAATGGGCCGCGTCCAGCCCGATCTACACCAGGCGGATGCAGCGGGCGCTCGGCTACGCGCCCGAGATCCCCGGGAAGGGCGACGTCCCGACGATTTTCAAGGGCCTGCAGCTCGACATCGGCGCGCCGCCGCAGTTCATGGACTTCCGCTACACCGTCCACGACCGGTGGCACGGCGAGTTCCACCTCGACCACTGCGGCGCCCTCATGGACGTCGAGCCGATGGGGGACGCCTACGTCCGCTCGATGTGCCACGACATCGAGGACCCCACGTTCGACGCGACCGCGGTCGCGACCAACCCGAAGGCGCAGGTGCGGCCGGTGCACCGCCCGCCGCGCAGCCCCGCCGACCGGCACCCGCACTGCGCCTGGACCGTGACCATCGACGAGTCCCACCCGGACGTCCAGGGCATCCCGCTGCTCGCCGTCAACGAGCGCTCCCGCGCCGCGAACCTCGAGCTCGCCTCGATCGACCCGGCCGACGAGGGCCGCGCCGACTACTCGGGCCCGCTGCTGTCCGACCTCGACTTCGCCGCCTTCTCCCGTTCGGCGCTGGCCCGCATCGCCGACGAGGTGTGCCTGCAGATGCACCTGCTCGACCGGGCCTTCGCGCTCGCCGTGGCCGAGCGCGCCGACGGCGCCGACGGCCTCCTCCGGATCCGCCGCAGGCAGCTGGTGGGCATCGCCGGCATCGCCGCGGAACGCCTGGCCCGCGCCCTGGACCTGCCGGACGGCGCGAGGGGCGCGGCCCGGCTCCTGGCGGTGCATCCCCTCTTCAACCCCGCCGCCTACGTCACCGCCGACATCGACGACGACGGCGCGAGCGTCGAGCTCCGCCCGTCCCCGGCCCACGAGGACGGCGCCTGGATCTCCCTGTGCGGCCCCGGCTGGACGACCGCGCTGCAGGCCGTCGTCCGCGCCGTGGACCCGCATCTGGACGTCGAGGTCACCGGCACCGACCGGGAGTGGCGGCTCGACGTCGTGCGCCGGGACCGGCCGGCCCCCGAGCCCGACGAGGTCGCCGTCGTCCGCTTCAGCACCGGCGCCGACTTCGCCTTCGAGCCGCGCCGGTCCCTGCCGATCACCCCCGTCTGAGGCCCGGCCGGCATGCCCGACTGCGGCGGACGCGCGCCGCCGCCACGCGGTCCGCAGCCGCCGGTGGCGGCGCGAGCACGGCACTAGCATCGGTCCGATGGAGGACTCTCCCGACACGGAACCCAAGCGGCTCTCGCCGGGACGGCACGGCCTGAGCCGGGAGCAGGTCACCGCCTCGCAGCGCGGACGCCTGCTCGCCGCGATGGCCGAGGCGGCCGCCGAGAAGGGGTACGCGGCGGTCACCGTCGCCGACGTCCTCAAGCGCGCCAAGGTGTCGCGCCTGACCTTCTACCAGCACTTCTCCGGCAAGGAGGACTGCTTCGCGGCCGCCTACGCGACCGCCACCGACGCGTTGCTGGACGTGCTGACGGGCGCCCTGGCGGAGGAGGGCGGGCGCTGGGAGTCGGTCGAACGGGCCGTCGGCGCCTACCTGGACGCGCTCGCCGCCGAGCCCGTCCTGGCCCGGCTCTTCCTCGTCGAGGCCTACGCCGCCGGGCCGGAGTTCCTGCGGCGCCGGATCGCCCTGCAGGGCTCGGTCGTCGACGTCCTGGCCGACTTCGTGGGCGCCCGCTCGCCCCAGGGGCGGCTGGCCTGCGAGGCCCTGCTCGGAGCCGTCGTCTCGATGGCCACCGCCAGGATCATCCGGGACGACTTCGCCGCCCTGCCCGGACTCCGCGCCCCGCTCGGCGTCCTCGTGCGGGGGTTGGCGCGGTCGTTGGACGAGGACACCGATATATAGCCATCGCTGTTTATAAATGTTACCGTCCCGGCCATGACGAATCTGGAGGGCCGGACGTGCCTGATCACGGGCGCCGCCGGGGGCCTCGGCCGGAGCATGGCGCTGGCCGCCGCGGCCCGCGGCGCCGAGCTGGTGCTGACCGACGTGGACGACGCCGGACTGCGGCGCACGGCGGACGAGGTGCGGGACGCGGGCGGCACCGTCCGGTTCAGCGAGGCCGCCGACGTGGCCGACCGGGACGCCGTGGGACGGCTGGCCGAGCGGGCGCTCGCCGCCACCGGGGGCGTCGACGTGGTGATGAACGTCGCGGGCGTCTCGGTCTGGGGCCCGGTGGAGCGGCTCGACCACCGGCACTGGCGCCGCACCGTCGACATCAACCTGATGGGGCCGATCCACGTGATCGAGGCGTTCGTCCCGCCGATGATCGCGGCGGGGCGCGGCGGGCACCTCGTCAACGTGTCCTCGGCCGCGGGACTGTTCGGCCTGCCCTGGCACGCCGCCTACAGCGCGAGCAAGTTCGGGCTGCGCGGCGTCAGCGAGGTGCTCCGCTTCGACCTGCGCCGCCACCGCATCGCCGTGAGCCTCGTCTGTCCCGGCGCGGTCGCCACCCCGCTCGTCCAGAGCGTCGAGCTGGTCGGCATCGACCGCGAGACGCCGTCGGCGCGCCGGATGGTCCGCCTGTTCACCCGGCACGCGGTGTCGCCCGACCGTGCGGCGCGGGCCGTCCTCCGCGGCGTCGAACGCGACCGGTACATGGTCTACACCTCGGCCGACGTGCGGCTCGGCCATCTGGCCCAGCGCCTCTGCCCGCCCCTGTACGCGGCCGCCATGCACGCGATGAACCGGGCGTTCGTCCTGGCCGTGCGGCGGTCGGCGCGCCGTGGCTGAGCCGCCGCCCGCCGGGCCGCGCATCGCGCCCGGCGGCCTGCGCCAGGTCGGGCCGCTGGCCTGGCTCGTGAGCCGCGGCGCCGCGCTGGCCGCGGGCACGACGCCCCCGAACCTCTTCCTCACGCTGGGCCGCCGCCGGAAACTGTTCCGGGCCTGGCTGCACTTCGCCGCCCGGCTGATGCCGGCCGGCGGCCTGCCGCGGCGGGAGGGCGAGATGGTGATCCTCCGCGTCGCCCACCTCCGCGACTGCGACTACGAGTTCCGGCACCACTCCCGGCTCGCCCGCCGCGCGGGCCTCACGGCCGGCGACCTCGAACGGATCGTCGCCGGCCCCGACGACGGCGGCTGGACCGGCCGTGACCTGGCGATCCTGACCGCCGTGGACCGCCTGCACCGGGACCGCGACATCGACGACGCCGCCTGGGCCCGCCTGCGCGAGCACCTGACCGAGCCGGAGTGCGTCGAACTGTGCATGCTCGCCGGCCACTACGACATGCTCGCCACCGTGATCACCGCCCTCCGCATCCAGCCCGACCGGCCCAGGTGACCGACCCGCCGGCCGTCGCCGCGCTGGACCGGCCGTCGTGGCGGCGGCTCTCGGCGGGCGTGGTCGGCATGAGGGGCCGGTGGGCATTGCCGGTGGCTCCCGAGTCGGTTAGCTTCCGGCTAGAACCGCCTGTGGCGGCCCCGCCAGCTTCGCCGTGAGGACCCATGCTCCCTGACCGTCCTGCCGCGTCCCGCACCGCACGCCCGATCGGCGGGCGTCCGCGATGACGCGCCTTCCCCTTCGTGCCCGGACGTGGAAGCAGGGGCGAGGACACGCCGCGGCTGGCGGCACGGAGGGGCGGGACGGCGGCGCGCCGGGCGGACGTCTCGCGCTCGCGATCCTGGCCACCTGCCAGCTCACGCTCGTGGTGGACGCCTCGATCGTGAACGTCGCGCTGCCGAGCATCCAGAGCGGCCTGGGGTTCGGCGACGCGGGGCTGTCCTGGGTGGTCAACGCCTACACCCTCGCGTTCGGCGGGCTGCTGCTGCTCGGCGGGCGGGCGGGGGACCTGCTCGGGCACCGGCGGGTGTTCATGACGGGCGTCGGCCTGTTCACGGTGGCGTCCCTGGTCGGCGGGCTGGCCGCCACGCCGGGGTGGCTGCTGGCCGCGCGGGCGGCGCAGGGCGTCGGCGCCGCCCTCGCCGGGCCCGGGGCGCTCGCGCTCATCGCCACGACGTTCGAGGACGGGCCGCGCCGGAGCCGGGCGCTGGCCGTGTCCGCGATCGTCGGGAGCGCGGGCATGGTGGTCGGGCTGGTCCTCGGCGGGGTGCTGACGGCCTGGGCGTCGTGGCGCGCCGTGCTGTTCGTCAACGTCCCGGTCGGGGCGGCGATCGTCCTGCTCACACCCCGGGCCGTCCGGGAGTCCCCGCGCCGGGAGGGCCGCTTCGACCTGGCCGGGGCGTTCGCCTGCACCGCCGGTTCGGCGCTCCTGGTGTACGGGTTCATCCGCGCCGCCGAGGGCGGCTGGTCCGCGGGCTGGACGCCGGGCGCCTTCGGCGTCGCCGCGCTGCTGCTCGCGCTGTTCCCGGTGATCGAGGCCCGCGCCCGGCAGCCGATCATGCCGCTGCGGCTGCTCCGCGACCGGGACCGGGTGGGCGCGCTCATCATGCGGCTGCTGCTGACCGCCGCCATGGGCGGCATGCTGTTCTTCCTCACCCTCTACGTCCAGGGGGTGCTCGGGTACGGGCCGCTGGAGACCGGATTCGGGTTCCTGCCGACGACGATCGCGCTCATCGCCGCCAGCCGGGCGGTGCCCCGGCTGCTGCCCCGGTACGGCCCGCGGCCGATCATGGCGGCGGGCGCCGTGCTGTGCCTGGCGGGGATGGTGTGGCTGACGCAGGCCGCGCCGACGAGTTCCTACGTCACGATGATCCTCGGCCCGGTGCTGCTGTTCGGCGCCGGCACCGGGCTGGTGTCGGTGGCGGCGACGTTCGTGGCGCTGGCGTCGGTGCCGCCGGGCGAGACCGGCGCCACGTCGGCGCTGCTGCAGAGCATGCAGCAGATCGGCGGATCGCTCGGCCTCGCCGTGCTGGTCGGCGCGCACGACGCCGCCGCGCGCGGGACGTCCGAACTGGCCGGGATGCGCGGCGCGTTCACCGCGGGGGCGGTCTTCACCGCGGGGATGCTCGTGACGGCGCTGCTCGCCTTCCGCCGCCGCCCGGCCGGTCGCGAACACGCCTGAGGGCGGCGGTCGTCCGGTCAGTGCCCGGCGCCGCCGGTCCGGTTCACAGCGACTCGATGAGGCGCAGGGACGCCTTGATCTCCTCGTCGGTGGGAGCGACGTCGACCGTCTCCCCGGACAGGTGGCTCTCGTAGGCGCCGAGGTCCAGCAGCCCGTGGCCGCTCAGCCCCACCAGGATGACCCGTTCGGTTCGTTCCTCGCGGGCGCGCACGGCCTCGTCGATCGCGGCGGCCACGGCGTGGGCCGATTCGGGGGCGGGAACGAGCCCCTCGGCCTTCGCGAACGCGGCGCCGCTCTCGAAGACGCGGGTCTGCGGGTAGGACGTCGCCTCCACCATGCCGTCGTGGTACATCGCGCTGACGATCGGTGCGGCGCCGTGGTATCGCAGGCCCCCGGCGTGGATGTGGTAGGCCGTGAACGTGTGCCCCAAGGTGTACATCTTCACGGCGGGGGTGATGCCGGAGTAGTCGGTGTAGTCCATCATGTAGCTGCCCCGGGTCATCTTGGGGCAGGCGTCGGGCTCGACGGCCAGGAACCGCGTGCGGGGGTTCTCGGTCCGCGACGCCCGGTAGAACGGGAAGGTCAGCCCGGCGAAGTTGCTGCCCGCCCCCATCGCTCCGATGACGACGTCGGGGAACTCGCCGGCCAGCCCCATCTGGAGCAGCGCCTCCTCGCCGATGACCGTCTGGTGCAGGAGGACGTGGTTCTCCCCGCTGCCGATCGAGAACCGCGCCTCCTTCCGGGCGTTCGCGTACTCGATCGCCTCGGCGTTCGCGATCCCGAGGGTGCCCGGTGAGTCGGGGTCGGCGCGCAGGGCGGCCCTGCCGACCTCCGTCCTCGTGCTGGGACTCGGGACGACCTCGGCGCCGTTCAGCCGCATGAGCGTGCCCCGGTACGGCTTCTGCTCGTAGCTGGACCGCACCATGAAGACGGTGCACGCCATGCCGTACGGGTGGCAGGCCATCGCGAGCGCGGTGCCCCACTGGCCGGCGCCCGTCCCCGTCACCATCTCGCGGACGCCCGATCTGCCGTAGTAATACGCCTGCGCCAGTGCGGTGTTTATCTTGTGGCTGCCGGAAGGGCTGGTGCCCTCGTACTTGAAATAGATGTGCGCCGGAGTGTCGAGGGCCTTTTCCAGTCTGGACGCGCGGAAGAGCGGCGTCGGCCGCCAGCGCTGGTACTCCGTCCGGACGGGCGCGGGGATTTCGATGAAGCGCTCACGGCTGATGCTCTGCCGGTACATCGAGAGCGGAAGCTGTGGTCGCAGCGGCGCTTCATGGCCGTTTCTCGGCGGCGTCGGCCGCGCCCCGGGAACTTCGACCGGCAGATCCGCGAGGATGTTGTACCAATGCGTGGGAACCCGGTCGCGGTCGAGTTCGAAATTCTCGCGCATGTCAGGCTCCGCCGCCCTCCGCGTCGACGATCCCGCTGATCATGTCCACCAGGCTGCCCACGTTCCTCAGTTCCGCGAGCATGACGTCCTCGTCGTCGATCTCGATGTCGAACTCTTTCTCGATCTCCACGAGGGTGTGCAGCAGGCTGAGCGAGTCCATGCCCACGGTCGGCGAGTAGAGCGAGACCTTCTCGTCGAGCTGTTCGGGGGCGATGTTCAGATCGAGAACGCGGATCATGATGCTTTTGATCTGCGCCGCCAGGTCCATTTTGTTGGCACGATCCATGGCATGCACCTCGTCTGCGGCGTCGGCCGGAAGGAAAAGCGAACGGGAGTCGGCGTGGCGGGGATCGGCACTTGCGGAATGCGTGCGCCTGCTGTCGGGGAACGGCGCATCGCGTGCCGGCGGCGTGGTCGCCGGTATCGCGGGCCCGAACCGCCGGGTTCTGTTCGGAGAACCGGCGGCGGCCCATGACCGGGACGTTTACCGCTTCGATTGGTTGACGGTCCGTACCGTACGACAGGCGCCCGAGGGGCGCAAGAGGACGCACGGAGTCGCTCGCCGATCCCATTTGGCAAGAGTTGTCCTTCTCAAGATCGCCGCGCGCATGCACAATGGGCAACGTTCGGTGCGGCCGGCGTGACGTCCCGCTTGGGGGATTGGAGGGCCATGCGGTTCGAAAGGGACGATGGCCGGGAGGAGCTGTACCGCGATTTCCGCAGGTTCGCTGAAGAAGCGCTGAGCAGGGATGTGGCCGAACGCGACAGGGCCGGAATGTTCGGCCGCGAAGATTGGGCGCGATGCGCCGAACACGGCGTGCTCGGCCTGGTCCTGCCCCCCGAATACGGGGGAGCGGGACGCGATCTCGGCGACTACGCGAGCGCGATGGAAGGGCTCGGTCACGGCTGCCTCGACAACGGGCTGCTGATGGCGATGGGCGCCCACGTCCTGGCCGTCGAGCTGCCGGTCTGGAAGTTCGGCGACGAAGACCAGCGCCGCAGGTACCTGCCGGGACTTGCCGCCGGCCGGCTCATCGGCGCCAACGCGATGACCGAGCCGGAGAGCGGATCGGACGCGCTGTCGCTCGCGACCACGGCGGAGCGCGACGGCGACTTCTACCGGCTGACCGGGCGCAAACGCTACGTCACGAACGCTCCCCTGGCCGATGTGTTCGTCGTGTACGCGACCGTCGACACGGAACTCGGATTCACCGGAGTCACCGCCTTCCTGGTGGAGCGGGGCGACGACGGCGTGTCGGTGAAGGAACAGGCGGAGAAGATGGGCCTCCGCACCGCCCGCTGGGGGGAGGTCGAACTGGACGCCTGCCGGATTCCCGCCTCCCGGCGGCTCGGCGCCGAGCGGCAGGGCGCCGCGATATTCGCGCGGTCGATGGCCTGGGAGCGGGCCCTTCTCCTGGCGCCGTGGCTCGGCGTGATGCGGCGCGAGATCGACGCGTGCACGCGCTTCTGCCGGCGGCGCCGTCAATTCGGCAAGCACATCGGGCATTTCCAGTCGATCTCCAACCGGATCGTCGACATGCGGATCCGCTGGGAGGTCTCCCGCATGCTTCTCCACCGTGCCGCCGCGGAACTCGACGGGCCGGACGCGACCATCTTTCCCGAGGTCGGCAAGTTGTACGCGAGCGAGGCCGCAGTGGAGATCTTCACCAGCGCGATGCAGGTGTACGGGGCGCTCGGCTACACCTCCGACGGACGCGCCGAACGGAATCTCCGGGACGCCCTCGGCATGACGATCTCATCGGGCACCTCGGACATGCAGCGAGTGATCATTTCGGGGAAGCTCGGCATCACCTGGCCGGACACCGAGGGAAGCGGGGAGTGAAGGTGTTGAACGGTCTCGGCGACCCCCTGCGCCGGTGGGCCGGAAAGCGGCCGGACGCGCCCGCGGTCGAGTTCCAGGACGAGACGCTGACCTACGGCGAGCTGGACCGGCGCAGTTCCGCCCTGGCCCGCACACTGCGCGACAACGGAGTCGTCGCCGGTGACCGGGTCGGCCTGTGGCTCCACAAGTCGATCGAGTCGGTCATCGCCGTGCACGGCGTGCTGAAGGCCGGGGCGGCGTACGTGCCGGTCGACCCGAGCGCGCCGTTCAAAAGAGCGGCCCATATCCTCGCGCACTGCGAAGTCGCGTGCGTGATCGCCCAGGACGACCGGGTCGAATGGTTGCAGAATAATGCGTCCTGCCCGATCGTCTGCGCGGGGCCCGCGGCGGACGCGTCCGTCATCGGCTGGGAGCAGGCGATCGCCGCCGTTCCGCAGGAGGACGAGCACGAACCGGTCACCGCACCCGACAGCCCGGCATTCATTCTGCACACGTCGGGATCGAAAGGCGTCCCCAAGGGCGTCGTGCTCTCCCACGGCAACGCCGGGGCGTTCGTGGAATGGGCGGTCGGCGAATTCGGCCTGGGACCGGACGACCGGGTCGCCGGCCATGCGCCCTTCCATTTCGACCTGTCCGTCCTCGACCTGTTCGCGACGTGCATGGCGGGCGGCTGCGTGGTCCTGGTGCCGGAGAGCCACGCCGGGCTCGGCGGCGCCCTCAACAGGTTCGTCGCCGAGCGGCGCATCACCGTGTGGTACTCCGTCCCGGGCGCGCTCACCCGGATGCTGGCCGCGAAGAACGGCGGGCTGCTGGCCGAGTCGTCCCTGCGGGTCGTCCTGTTCGCGGGGGAGACGTTCCCGATCGCCCGGCTCCGGGAGCTGCACGCGCTCGTCCCCGGCGCGGACCTCTACAACCTCTACGGCCCGACCGAGACCAACGTCTGCGTCTACCACCGCGTCCGCGAGCCGGATGTCGCGGAACAGCGCCGGCAGCCGGTGCCCATCGGGCGGGCCTGCCCGTACGCGACGACGTTCGTGGTCGGCGCGGACGGGCGCCCGGTCGAGCACGAGCCGGGCGCGTACGGCGAACTCTGCGTCGCCGGAGATTCGGTGATGCTCGGCTACTGGCGGGACGACGGCCTCACGGCGGCGAGAACGGTGCGGCTGCCGCGGGACGGTGCGGAGCCGCTGGACGCGTACCGGACGGGCGACCTGGTGCGGGTCGACGACGAGCTGAACTACGTGTTCTGCGGACGCGAGGACGACATGGTGAAGATCCGCGGGCACCGTGTCGAGATCGGCGAGGTCGAGGCGGTCCTGGCGGCCGCGGGCAACGTCCGGGAGGCCGCGTGCGTCGCGGTCGACGACGGCTCCGGCGAACGGATCCTCGAAGCGTACGTGGTGCCGGCCGAGGAGCCGCTCGACGTCCCCGCGATACGCCGCCACTGCCTGGCCGAGATCCCGCGCTACATGGTCCCGGACCGGTTCCACGTCAGGACCGCGCTCCCCGTCACCGGCACCGGGAAGATCGACCGGAAGCGGCTGGCCGGGTCGCGGGCGGACGCGCGATGAAGGTCCTGACGGAGACCTGGTGGAGCGCGGCGATCGGCCGGGAGAAGTCGGTGAACGTCGTCCTGCCGTCGAGGTATTCGCCGGTGGGACGCGCGTTCCCGGTGCTGTATCTCCTGCACGGATTCGGCGGCAACCGCGACACCTGGCTCCAGTGCGAGGACCTCGCGACGGTCGTGGAGGCGGCCGGGCTGATCGTGGTGCTTCCCGAGTCGGGACGCTCCTGGTTCATCAACGACGCGCGGGGCAGGCGCTACGAGGACCATCTCGTGCGCGAGGTCATCGGCCGTGTCGACGGCGGATACAACACCGTGGCGACCCGGGACGGGCGGGGCGTCGGCGGGTTCTCCATGGGCGGGGCCGCGGCCCTGTACCAGGCGTTGCGGCACGGGGACCTGTTCTCGGTCGTGTGCAGCAACGCCGGGGCGTTCGAGGCCCCCTTGCGGGACGGCGACCCGTACCACCGGCTGCGGGAGGGGCGGCGGCTGGCGATCCCCACCACGAGGGACCACGAGCGCGTCTGGGGCCCGGCCGGCAGCGAGGTCCGGCGCGAGTACGACCCGTACCGCGCGCTCCGGAACCGGAACGAGAAGTACCCGATCGAGGTGCATTTCGATGTCGGCCTGGACGACTACCCCCGGATGATCGGCATGAACCGGAGGATGCGGGACGCGCTGTCGGAGCATTCCGTGCCCCATCGGTACCGGGAGCGGCCCGGCGGCCACGACTGGACGTTCGTGAACGCGGGCCTTCCCGACCTCTTCGCGTTCGCGCGCAGCCGCCTCCTTTCCGCCTGATCCGCCCGCCCGACCTGCGTGCACCACAGAGAAGACAACGGAGGAGCGCTCGTGTGCGGCATCACCGGATGGGTCGACTGGACGCTGGACCTACGGGGGCAGGGCCCCGTCATCACCGCCATGACGCGGACGCAGGCGCCCCGGGGACCGGACGCCGAGGGAACGTGGCTGTCGCACCACGCCGCGCTGGGGCACCGGCGGCTCGCCGTGATCGACATCGAGGGCGGGCGGCAGCCGATGCCGCGGAACGGGCCCGGCGGCCGGCCGGTCGTCATCACGTTCAGCGGCGAGATCTACAACTTCCGCGAGCTCCGCGCGGAGCTGCGCTCGGCGGGCTGGTCGTTCAATACGCGCTCGGACACGGAGGTGCTGCTGACCGCCTACCTGCAGTGGGGCGCGGACCTCGTCACCCGGCTCAACGGGATGTACGCGTTCGCCATCTGGGACGAGCAGGACCAGCGGCTGCTCCTGGTGCGGGACCGGCTCGGCATCAAGCCGCTTTACTACGCCCGCCTGGGCGACGGGATCATCTTCGGTTCGGAACCCAAGGCGCTGCTCGCCCATCCGGAGATGAAGGCCGAGGTAGACCTGGAGGGGCTCGCCGAGCTGCTCGCCGTCCCGCGCGCGAGGACGCCCGGACACGCCGTCTACCGCGGGATGCGGGAGCTGAAGCCGGGGTGCCTCGTCGTCGCCGACGCGTCCGGGTGCCGCGAGAGCCGGTACTGGCAGGTGGAGGCCCGCCCCCACACGAAGGACTTCCGCACGACGACGGCGGACGTCCGCGCCCTGCTCACCGACATCGTCGAGCGCCAGATCGTCGCCGACGTGCCGGTCGGGACGCTGCTGTCCGGAGGGATCGACTCCAGCGCCATCACGGCCATGGCCGCCAAGGAGTTCGCGGGGGAGCTGACCAGCTACTCGGTGAGCGTCCCGGCGCCCGCCCGGCCGGGGAGCGACCTGTGGCGGCCGAGCCCGGACGAGCCGTACGCGCATCTGGTCGCCGAGCGGCTCGGCATCAAGCACTCCGTGGTGCAGGTCGGCACCGACGGCCTCGTCGAGGACCTCGAACGCGGCCTGCGCGCGCGTGACCTGCCCGGCTGGGGCGACCTCGACATCTCGATGTACCACCTGTTCCGCGGGGTCCGGGCGAACTGCACGGTGGCGCTGTCGGGCGAGTCGGCCGACGAGATGTTCGGGGGCTACACCTGGCAGGTGGACGAGCGGTACGTCCGGCATACGTCGTTCCCCTGGATGTACGCGCGCCGCCAGCCGGAGGTCCTCCTGCGCGAGGAGGTGCGGCGCGCGATCCGGCCGGAGGTCTACGAGGCCGACCGCTACCGGGACGCGCTGGCGGAGGTGCCGCGCCTCGCGGGCGAGGACCGCGACGCGCGCAGGCGGCGGGAGGTCTTCCACCTCGGCCTCACCCGCTGGCTGGGCGCGCTGCTCGACCGCAAGGACCGGATGAGCATGGCCGTCGGGCTGGAGGTGCGGGTGCCCTTCGCCGACCACCGGCTCGCCGAGTACCTGTTCAACGTTCCCGCGGACCTGAAGACCGGCCGGGGGACCGAGGGCGGCGGGATGGAGAAGGCGCTGCTGCGCCGGGCGTGCGCGGACCTCCTGCCGGACGAGATCGTCAACAGGCCCAAGAGCGCCTATCCGGCCAGCCGGGACCCCGGATACGTCGAGACGCTGAAGGGGCTCGTCATCGACACGATCGACGACCCGAACGCGCCCCTGTTCGACCTGATGGACCGGGCCAAGGTGCGCGAGGCGGTCACCTCGGGGCTGGACGCGCTGCCCGGCCCGATCACCGCCCGGACGTCCGCCATCGGGCTGTCGTACCTGCTCGAGCTGGACCGGTGGCTCTCCCGGGTCCGGGTCGTGGCGTGACGGCGCCCGGCCGCCGCCCGCGCGACCGGGGTCCCCGGCGCCCGTCACCCCCGGGGATGCTCCGCTCGCGCGTAGCGCAGGCGCAGCTCCTCCTTGCGGATCTTGCCGGTCGCGGTCGTCGGCAGGGTCTCGAGGAGCTCCAGCCGGCGGGGCCAGTACGCCTTGGCCATGCCCTCCTCGTCCAGCATGCGCCGCACCTCGTCGAGCGTGACGGGCGAGGCCGCGGAGACCGGCGCCACCACCGCGCAGATCGTCTCGTCCTCGTGCTCGTCCCGGAGGCCGATGACCGCGACGTCGCGCACCCCGGGATGCCGGCCGATGATCGACTCCAGGTCGGTGACCGGCGCGATGTTCGCGTTGCGCAGGATCATGTCCTTGGCTCGGCCGGTGATCCGGATGCCGCCGCGGCCGTCGGGGCGGGCCAGGTCGCCGGTGTTGAACCAGCCGTCCTCGTCGAGGTCGGCCGCGTACAGCTCGTCCCGCCGGTAGTAGCCGAGGCACTGCGTCGGCCCCTTCACCCACAGCACGCCCTCGCCCCCGCTGCGGTCCGACACGGGGTCGATGCGCAGCCGCATGTCCGCGATGGGGCTGCCGTCGCTGTGCGCGGCCCAGTCCTCCGGGTCGTCCGGACGGGTGATCGTCACGGGCCCGTTCTCGGTCATCCCCCACAGCGAGTACAGCCGGAGCCCGAAGACGCTCCTGGTCTCGTCGATGAAGTACGGCGGGATCGGCGCCGACCCGCTGACCAGCCACGACAGCGCGGGCAGCGCGCGGGGCGCGGACCGCTGCTCCTTGATCAGGCTGAGCAGGTAGAAGGGCGCGCAGTAGAAGAACGTGACTCCGTGCGCGGCCATGAAGTCGAGGGCGGCGCCGGGTTCCTTGGCGTCCTGGAACGCCATGGTGGCGCCCAGCGCCAGCGGCATCAGCATGCCCTGCACGACGCCGGTGTAGTGCGTGTACAGCGCGGTGGTGTACATGACGAGCGTCTCGTCGAGCCCGAACGTCTCGGCCTCGCCGCGGACGGCGGCGTACAGCGTGTTCTGGCTGTGCAGGACCCCCTTGGGGTCGCTCGTCGTGCCCGAGGTGAACAGGACGAGGTACGGGTCGTCGGGGCCGAGTTCCCGCGCGTCGAGCAGGTGGCCGTGCCGCTCCTCCCAGGCGGTCCCGAAGAAGAACGACTCGAACTCGCCGGTGCCCTCCGGGCCGGGGCCGTCGGCGACGAACACGCGCTCCAGGGACGGCAGTTCCGCGGCGAACTCGGCGCCCAGCTCGCCCAGCCGGTCGCCGCCGTCCTCGGCCATGGTGACGAGGACGCGCGCCTCGGTGACGCGCAGCATGACGTCGAGCTCGCGCCGCCGGTAGGTCTTCATCAGCGGGCAGTACACGACCCCGGCCCGGATGCAGCCGAGCGTGAGCGCGGCGAGCTCCCACCTGTCGGTGAGCTGGGCCGCGAACACGTCCCCGGGGCGCAGCCCGAGCTCGACCAACGCGCCCGCGCACCGGTCGGCCGCCGCGGCGAGCCGCTCGTAGTCGAGCCGGTGCGTCCGTCCGTCGGACTGCCGCCGGGTGATCACCGCGGTCTTCCGCGGGGTGTCGCGCACGTGCCGCCGCAGGTCGTCGAGGAACGTCTCGTCCCGCCACCAGCCCCGGTCGCGGTGGCTCGCAGAGGTCGTGGTCATGTCTGCACTCCCGTTCTGCTCCGGCGAGCGGACGCGGCCGGCGGCGAAATCGGCCGTTGCCCGTTCGTCCTTCCGGAAACGTGTCGCGATCAGTTTCGTGCGCTTCGATAACTGCGGGCCGGACCGCACGGAATTCGATCGGCCGGAGGGGCGCGTCTCCCGGAGCGGCCGTTGTGGATCGGGTCACGATAACTCGGAAGCGTCCTGTCGCCCACCGCGACCTCCTGCAGATGCGGGAAACGGTTTCGACTGCGACGGAGATCAACATAACGTGTAACTCTTCCACCGTCACCACCCCCGGAGGTTCGAATGCGTTGCGGTGATCTATTTCTTTCCGGGCTCGCGTACCGGCTTCCGGCGGCCGTGGACGTGGACGGCGCGGTCGGCGAGGGCAGGTACGACCCGGAGGACCGGCGGGCGGACGCGTACGCCTCCGTCACCGTCGCCGAGCGGGAGGCGCCGCCCGAGATGGCCGCCGCCGCGGGACGCCTGGCGCTCCGCCGGTCCGGGACGCCGCCGTCCGGCGTGTCCCTGCTCCTGCACGCCTCGGCGTGGTTCCAGGGGATCGACTACTGGCCGGCCGCCGCGTACGTCCACCGCGAGGTCCTGGGCGACGCCGGCCGCCGGGCGCCCGCGCTGGACGTTCAGCAGATGTGCGCGGGCGCGCTGGGCGCGGTGGAACTGGCCGCCTCCTACCTCGCCGCCGACGCCTCCCGCGGCTCCGCCCTGGTCACGACCGCCGACCGCTACGCCGACCCCGGGTTCGACCGGTGGCGCGGCGACGTGCGCGGCATCGTGTACGGCGACGGCGCCGCCGCGGCGGTCATCGGCCGGACGGGGTTCGCGCGGCTGCTGGCCGTCTCCACGGTCGTGGACACCGGCCTCGAGGGCATGTACCGCGGCGGGGAGCCGTTCGCCGCGGCGCCGGGCCGCCCGGTGGACGTGCGCGCCCGCCGCGCGGCGTTCGCCGCGGGCGGCGCGGACCGCCCCGAGGGCTCCGTGGCGGACCGGACGGCGTCCGGCCTCGCCGACGCCGTCGGCGGGACGCTGGACGAGGCGGGCCTGAAGCTCGAAGACGTCGACAGGTTCGTCTTCCCCAACGTCGGCCTGCACGTGCTGCGGACGCGGTACGCCGAGCCGCTCGGAGTGGACGTGGAGCGCACCGCGTGGGACTGGGGCCGCCGCACCGGGCACATCGGGGCGGCCGACCAGCTCACCGGCCTGACGCACCTGGTGGAGACCGGACGCGCGGCGCCGGGGGACCGGGTCCTGCTGGTCGGCATCGGCGCCGGATTCGCCTGGTCGTGCGCCGCGGTCGAGATCGTCGGCCGCCCCTCCTGGACGCCCTGACGCCGCGGCCGTCCGCCGGCCCGTTTATGGCACAACGTCACAACAAGAGGAACCAATCATGCTCCTAACTTGATAATTCCACTTCGCGCAAGATCATGTTTCCATGTTCGAGATCGACGCGCACCCGTCCCCCCGAAGGGTTGTGACCGCGAGTGAAAGTGCTTTACATCACCGGTTGGTGCCGTAGTGGCAGCACGATGCTGGGCAATGTCCTGGCAGAGGTTCCAGGCATCGTTCATGTGGGCGAGTTACGATTCCTCTGGCGCAATGGGGTGCTCGGCACGGGAAGTAACCGGCAGTGCGGCTGCGGAGTGAATCACCGCGAGTGCCCCTTCTGGTCCGAAGTGCTGGAAGAGGTCCGGCCGGACGGGCGCACCCTCGAAAGGCACGCGGCCGAGGTGGTGGCCTGGCAGGACGAGTGCCGCACCCGGCACACGTGGCGGGTGCTGCGGGCCCCGCCGCGCAACGGCTGGCCGGGAACCCTCGCCGCGACCTACCGCGCCATCGCGCGGGTCTCCGGCGCGGAGGTCATCGTCGACAGCTCCAAGTACGCCTCCGACGCCGCGCTGCTGTCGAGGCTGCCGGGCGTCGAGGGCCGCTACGTCCACCTCATCCGCGATCCGCGCGCGGTCGCCTGGTCGTGGGCACGGCCCAAGGCGTACACCGGGCACCGCTCCCTGCTGAACAGCACGCTGCACTGGACCGGCTTCAACCTGGCCGCCGAGGCCGTCGGCCGCGCGCACCGGGAGGACTCGCTGCACATGCTGTACGAGGCCCTGGCCCGACGCCCGCGCCCCGCGGTGGACGCCGTCCTGGCGCTGCTCGGGCACGACGGGCCCAACCCGGTCGGCGCCGACGGGACCGTCGAACTCGGCGGCAACCACACGGTCACGGGCAACCCGAACCGCTTCGCCCGGGGCCGGACCGTCATCGAGGAGGACCGCCGGTGGCGGGCCGGGCTGCCCCGCCCGCAGCGTTCCGCGGCCACGCTCCTCTCGCTTCCGCTGCTCCACCGGTACGGCTACCCGAAGGGGACGACGTGGACCTGGGACTGAACGGAAAGGTGGCCCTGGTCGCCGGCGGCTCCGCGGGCATCGGCCTCGCGATCGCCCGCGACCTGGTCCGCGAGGGCGCCGCGGTGTCGATCGCGGGCCGCGACCCCGGCCGCCTGGCCAAGGCCCGCGACGAGATCCGCGCCGAACTGGGCGCCGAGGTCGGCACCCGCGCGCTGGACGTGCGCGACACTGCGGCGACGCGCGCCTGGGTCGACGACGTCGCCGCCGAGCACGGCGCCGTGCACATCGTGGTCGCCAACGCCGGCGGGCCGCCCGCCGGGCCGACCGGCGCGTTCGGCCCGGACGGCTACCGCGCCGCGCTCGAACTGGGCATGATCGCCCACATCGCGTTCGTCCAGGCGGCCCTGCCGCACGTGCGCCGGGCCGGCTGGGGGCGGATCCTCCTGGTCACCAGCGAGACGGTCCGCGAGATCATCCCGAAGTTCGCGCTGTCGGGCATCGTCCGGCCGGGACTGATCGGCTACGCCAAGACGCTGGTGCACGAGCTGGGCCCCGGGGACGTCACCGTGAACGTCCTCGCCCCCGGCTACACCGCGACGGACGCCCTGCTCGCCGACCTGACCGGCGACCCCGAGGCGGAGACCGCCCGCGTCGCCGCGGAGGCGGGCATCCCGCTCGGCCGGGTGGCCCGCCCCGACGAGGTCGCCGCCGTGGGAACGTTCCTGCTGAGCGCCCGCGCGAGCTTCGTCACCGGAACCGTCCAGGTCGTCGACGGCGGCCGCTCCCTGGGGATGTGATCCATGTCGGACGTGCACATGCTGCTGGACGATCCCGAACTGACGCGGCGCAGCCCGGGGGAGGAGTTCGCCCTCGCCCACGCCCGGCACGGACCGGACGCGCGGGTCGAGCTGCGCGCGTCCATCAGCGACCTGTTCCCGCCGGCGAAGCGCCGCCCCCGCCTCACCGTCCGGCACCTGCTCCGAAAGGCCGTCGTGGACGCCGACGAGGCCGTCGTCTTCACCGAGCGGGCCGAGAACACCAAACCGGACGACGCCGCCCCCGAGTGGGAGTTCGAGGTGGGCGCCGCGACGGTGCGGACGCAGGCGATCCGCGCGTCCGTCCCGGTGCCGGGGGAGATCCTCGCCGACCCGGCGGCGCTGGCCGCGTTCGTCGACTACCGGCTGCTCGTGCGGCTCGGCACGGCGGAGAACGACGTGCTGCTCAACGGGACCGGCCCGATCCGCGGCCTGCTGCGGACCCCGGGGCTGCGGCACCGCCCGTCCGAACCGGGGGACGGCGGGTCGGCCGCCCGCGCGCTGCTGGCGACGGCGGCGCTGTGCGAGTGGTACGGCGGGTCCGCCGACGGGATCGTCCTGCACCCGGACGACTGGTGGCCGCTGGTCGAGGACGGCGCGTTCCTCGAACGGCTCGCCGTGCAGGGCGTCAAGGTGAGCCGGACCCGCATGGTGCCGCCGGGGACGGCCCTCGTCGGCGACTTCACCGCCGCCGCGACGCTGCTGGACCGCCGCTCGTCGGTGATCCGGCTGGACGGGGGCGCGCTGGTCGCCGAGATCCGCGAGGGACTCGCCGTGCACCTGCCGGGCCACTTCGTGCTCGCCGCGCTGCCGGGCCGGGCCTGATGGGCGCGGCGGCGCCGGTGGACCTGGCGGCGACGGCCCACCGGGTCCGCGAGCACATCGTGGAGATGTGCGGCGGGCCGGAGGGCGGCCACCTCGGCGGATCTATGTCGCTGGTGGAGATCCTCACCGTCCTCTACTTCGAGGTCATGCGGATCGATCCGCGCCGTCCCGCCGCGGCGGACCGCGACATCCTCGTCCTCGGCAAGGGGCACGGCGCCATCTGCCTGTACGGCGTGCTGGCCGAGCGGGGCTTCTTCCCGGTCGCGGAGCTGGCGGAGTACGCCCGGCCGGGCAGCAGGCTCATGGGCCACCCGGTCCGCGCCGTCCCGGGGGTGGAGATGCCCACCGGGTCCCTCGGCCACGGGCTCGCGCTCGCCAACGGTTTCGCGCTCGCCGACCGGGGCCGCCGCTGCTTCGCCGTCCTCGGCGACGGCGAGCTGCAGGAGGGCTCGGTGTGGGAGGCGGCCATGGCCTCCGCCGCGCTCGGGCTCGGCAACCTGACGGCCGTCGTCGACCGGAACCGCCTGCAGATCACCGGCCCCACCGAGGACGCGATCGGCCTGGAGCCGCTCGCGGACCGCTGGCGGAGCTTCGGCTGGTCGGTGCGGGAGGTGGACGGCCACGACTTCGCCGCCCTGCGCGGGGCGCTCGCCCGCGACGCGTCCGGGGCGAACGGGAGCGCCGCGGGCCAGGACGGGGCTCCGGTGGCGGTCATCGCCCACACGGTGAAGGGCCGCGGGCTCCCGTCGGTCGAGGCGAAGACCCGCGGCCACTACGCGAAGCTGAGCGGCCGCCAGGCCGAGCGTTCCCTGGCCGTGCTGCGCGCCCGGCGCAGGAGGGAGGCCCCGTGACCGGCGACGGGACGGGCGCACGGCCGCGGTCCGCGCGGGAGGTGTACCGCGACCTGCTGCCCGGGCTGATGCTCGCCGACGAGCGGCTCTACTGCCTCGACAGCGACACCGGGCTGTTCGACCGGGACGCCTTCGCCGCCGTGCCCGGCCGCTACCTCAACCTCGGCATCGCCGAGCACAACCTGATGGGCACGGCCGCGGGGCTCGCCGCGAGCGGGCGGATGCCGTTCGTCACCACGATGGCGACGTTCGCCGCCACCCGCGCGCTCGAGTTCATCAAGATCGACATCGCGTACAACGCGCTGCCCGTCCGCATCGTGGCCACCCACGGCGGGCTGGCCGCGGGGCACCTGGGACCGACCCACCACGCGCTCGAAGACCTCGGCATCATGCGGATGCTGCCGGGCTTCACCGTGGTCGTCCCGGGCGACGCGCGGCAGGCGGAGGAGGCGGTCCGGCAGAGCCTGGCGCTGCCCGGTCCCGTCTACATCCGGCTCGGCCGCGCCGCCACCCCCGACCTGGACGGCGGCGGGCCCGCGGCCGTCCCGTTCGAGATCGGCCGGGCGCAGTGGCTGCGGCCGCCCGGGGACGTGGCGATCATGGCGTGCGGGCCGCACCCGGTGCTGGCCGCGCTGCGCGCCGCGGACCTGCTGGAGGCGCGCGGCGTCCGGGCGGCCGTGCTCAACCTGCACACGCCGCACCCGCTCGACGCGGACGCCGTCCTGGAGGCGGCCGCGGGCACGCGGGGCGTCGTCACGGTCGAGGAGCACTGGCGTTCCGGCGGGCTCGGCGGCGCCGTCGCCGAGACGCTGGCCGAGCACGCGCCCGTCCGGGTGGCGCGGATCGGCATGCCCGCCACGTTCGCCGAGCGGGCGGGCGACCAGGAGCACCTGCTCGACCGGTACGGCATCACGGCCGACGCGGCCGCCGCCGCGGCACTCAAGCTGTTCAGCGGAACCCATGGAGGTGGTACGGATGACCCTTGCCTGTCCCGAGTGTGAGGGCCCGGTACGGCTCGCCGAGCCCGTCCGGATGAGCGAGATCGCCCAGTGCGCGGACTGCTCCAGCGAACTCGAGGTGGTCGCCCTGGACCCGGTGACCCTCGAGCTCGCCCCCGAGATCGAGGAGGACTGGGGAGAGTGAGGCCGGTGGCCGTGCTCGCCTCCCGCGTCCGGTACGAGGAGAAACGCATCTTCGCCGCCCTGGAGCGGCGCGGGGTCGCGTACGCGCACGTCGACACCCGCCGGCTCGGCGACGAACTGGGCGCCGGGCCGTCGGCGGGCGCCGGGTACGCGGCGGCGCTGAACCGGGAGATCTCCCACAGCCGCGGCCTGTACGCGTCGCTGCTGCTGGAGGCCCGCGGCGTCCCGACCGTCAACACCTCCGACACCATCACCGTCTGCGGCGACAAGCTGCGGACCTCGCTGCTGCTGCGGCGCGCCGGGGTGCCCGTACCGCGCACCGCGGTCGCGCTCGCCCCGGAGGCGGGCGCGGACGCCGCCGAACGGCTGGGCTTCCCGGTCGTGATCAAGCCGCTGGCGGGCTCCTGGGGGCGGCTGGTCGCCGCCGTCCACGACCGGGACCAGGCGGAGACCGTCCTGGAGCACCGGGCCGCCCTCCCGACACCGCAGCAGCACATCGTCTACCTGCAGGAACTCGTCGACAAGCCGGGCCGCGACATCCGAGTGATCGTGGCCGGGGACGAGGTGGTCGGCGCGACGTACCGCTACTCGGACGGCTGGCGGACCAACGCCGCCCGGGGCGCGCGGTCGGAGCCCTGCCCGCTCACCCCGGAGCTGACCGGGCCGGCGCGCGCGGCCGCCCGCGCCGTCGGCGGCGGGGTGCTCGGCGTCGACCTGGTCGAGGGCCCCGGCGGGCCGCTCGTCCTGGAGGTGAACCACACCGTCGAGTTCCAGGGGTTCCAGGACGCGCACGGCGACGCCGTCGACGTGGCCGACGCGATCGTCGCGCACCTGCTGGACGCGGCGTCCCGCGACGGCGCGGACCCCGGGCCGGCGACCCCGGCCGGGACGGCCCCGGGCGCGCGACGCGGGGAGGCGACGTGATCCGGGTCGGCGTCATGGGCGCCGCCGGATACCTGGGCGGCGAGCTGCTGCGGCTGCTGCTGGGGCATCCCGGCGCGACGATCGCGCAGGCCGTCTCCACCCGCTTCCCGGGCCGCCGCGTCGACTCCGTCCACCCCAACCTGCGCGGCCAGACCGACCTGGTGTTCACGCCGCCGGACGAGCTGGAGACCTGCGACGTGCTGCTGACGGCCACGCCGCACCGGGCCACCATGACGCTGCTGCCCGAGGCGAGGAAGCGGGCGGGAACGGTCATCGACCTCTCGGGGGACTTCCGGAACCCCGACCCCGCGGTCTACGAGCGGTACTACGGCGTCCCGCACGCCGCTCCCGACCTGCTCGGCGCGTTCGTCCCCGGCATCCCCGAGATGTACCGCGCCGAGCTGGCGGGGGCCGACCTCATCAGCGTGCCGGGGTGCGCGGCCACCGCCGCGACCCTCGCCCTGCTCCCGCTGGCCGGGCTGGTCCGGCCGGACGTGCAGATCGACGCGCGCACGGGATCGAGCGGCTCGGGCGCGCTCGCCGGGGCCGCCAACCTGCACGCCGAGCGCAGCGGGGCGATGCGGGTGTTCGCCCCGGTGCGGCACCGGCACGAGGCCGAGGTGACCCGGCTGACCGGCCTGGACGCCCGGATGACCGCCACCGGCGTCGAGGCCGTGCGCGGGGTGCAGGTCGTCTGCCACGCCACCGGGACGGCCGACGAGAAGACCCTGCGCCGCGCCTACCGCGAGCGCTACGCGGACGAGCCGTTCGTCCGGGTCGTCGCGCACCGGACGGGCGCGCACCGGTTCCCCGACCCGAAGCTGCTGTCCGGGTCGAACTACTGCGACGTCGGCTTCGCGGTGGAGGGCGAGCGGATCACCGCGATCGCGGCACTGGACAACCTCGTGAAGGGCGGAGCGGGCGCCGCGGTGCAGTGCCTCAACATCCGCGCCGGCGAGCCCGAGACCCTGGGCCTGGGGTTCCCCGGCCTGCACCCGGTCTGATGGGCGTCACCGTGGTGAAGTGCGGCGGCGCGGTGCCGCCCGGGCCGGTGTGCGCGGACCTCGCCGGTCTCGCGGGCCGGGTCGTCCTCGTGCACGGCGGCGGCCCGGAGGTCGACGGGCTGGCGGGGGAGCTGGGCGTGCCCGCCCGCACCCTCGTGTCGCCCAGCGGCGTGACCAGCCGGCACACCGACCCCGCCATGCTGGAGGTCGTCACCCTCGCCCTCGCGGGACGGGTCAAGCCGCGGCTGCTGCGCGCCCTCGCGGCGGCCGGCGTCCCGGCGGTGGGGCTGACCGGCCTCGACGGCGGGCTGCTGCGGGCGCGGCGCAAGCCCGCGCAGCGCACCGTCCGGGACGGCCGCACCGTGCTCGTCCGCGACGACCACAGCGGGCGCCTCACCGGCGTGCGGCCCCGGGTGCTGCGGGTGCTGCTCGACGGCGGGTTCGTTCCGGTCGTGTCGCCGCCCGCACTGGGCGAGGACGGCGCGCCGGTGAACGTGGACGCCGACCGGGCCGCGGCGGCGGTGGCGGGCGCGCTCGGCGCCGAGCGGCTGATCCTGCTGACCACGGCCCCCGGTCTGCTGCGCGACGCGGCCGACGAGGACACCGTGCTGGACCGCTGCGCGCTGGCCCCCGACGGCCCGGTGCCGTACGCGGCGAGCGGCGGCATGCACCGCAAGCTCATCGCCTCTCGCGAGGCCCTGCTCGCCGGCGTCCCCCGGGTCTCGGTCTGCGACGGGCGCGTGCCCCGTCCGGTCACCGCGGCCCTGCGCGGCGCCGGCACGACCCTGGAGATCACATGATCGGGCCCGTCGACCTGCTGCACGCCATGCTGGACATCCCCTCGCCGTCCGGCCGCGAGGACGAGCTGGCGCGCTTCCTGGAGAAGACGATGAACGACCTCGGCATGGCCGCGTACCGCGACGAGGTCGGCAACGTGATCGGCGACATCGGCACCGGGCGGGGACCGGTGGTGATGCTGCTGAGCCACCTCGACACCGTCGACCGGCCGCTGCCGGCGCGCCGCGACGGCGACCGGCTGGTGGGCCGCGGCGCCGCGGACGCGAAGGGGCCCCTCGCGGCGATGATCAGCGCGGCGGCCGCCCGGCCGACCTTCCCCGGCACCATCCGGGTCGCCGGGGCGGTCGAGGAGGAACGGCTCTCGCGGGGCGGCGAGCACCTGGCGCGCACCGTCCCGGCGCCCGACGCGCTGCTGGTGGGGGAGCCGAGCGGCTGGTCGCGGGTCGTGCTGGGCTACAAGGGCAAGATCGACATCGAGTACCGGGTGACGCGTCCCGCCACGCACTCCACCAACCCCGCGGCCAAGGCCAGCGAGGTCGCGGCCGGATTCTGGCGCGACCTGCTGGAGGAGCTCGGGCCCGGACCCGACCACGGCGCGTTCGCCACGCCCGCCGCGACCCTGCGCGGCATCCGCGGCGACCTCACCGAGGCCCTGCTCGACATCGACTGCCGGGTCCCGCCCGGCTTCGACGTCGAGGACCTGGTCGCGCGGCTGCGCACGCGCGCGAACGGCGGCGAGATCACCGTCGTCCGGTACATCCCCGCCGTGCGCCGAGACCGGTCCGACCCGGTCGTCCGGGCGGTCACGACGGCGATCCGGCGGCACGGCGGCAGGCCGCGCCCGACCCTCAAGACCGGCACGTCCGACATGAACACCGTCGCCCCCCACTGGAACGTGCCGATGGCGACGTACGGCCCCGGCGACAGCTCGCTGGACCACGCCGACGACGAGCACATCGAGATCGGCGAGTACCTGCGGGGCGTCGACGTGCTCACCGCGGCCCTCGACGAACTCGCCACCGCGCTGTGATCCCGGACGGGCGGCCCGAACCCGGCCGGCCGGCCCCGCCCGGCCCGTTCGCTCCTCGGAGGACATCATGCACCTGACCCACATCGTCCATCGGGCACTGCAGCTCGCCCCGGACGAGCCGGTCACGGCCTACGGCGACCGGTTCCGCACGGCCCGCGAACAGGCCGACCGGGTGGCCCGACTCGCCGGCGCCCTGCGCGAGCGCGGGGTCGGAGACGGCGAACACGTCGGGATGCTCGCCCTCGGCTCGGACCGCTACATCGAGTTCTTCCTGGCCGTGGCGTGGGCGAACGGGGTGTTCCACCCGGTCAACCCCGCGTGGAGCACGCGAGAGATGATCTACGCGCTGGCCGAGTCCCGGACCGAGATCCTCTTCGTCGACGACGCGTTCCTGGACCGCCTCGCGGAGATCAGGGCGGCCTGCCCCGACCTGCGCGAGGTCGTCCACGTCGGCGACGGGCCGCCGCCGGCCGGCATGGCCGGGTTCGAGGGGCTGATCGCGGGCACGGCGCCGGTCGAGGACGCCCGCCGGGGCGGCGAGGCCCCCGCCGGCGTCGTCTACACCAGCGGGACGACCGGACGCGCGAAGGGCGTCGTGGTCAGCCACGCCGGGCTCGTCCACCAGGCGCTGATCCTCCCGGCGCGGGTCCCGTGCCACGGCGTCCCCGGCGGGCGCATCCTGATCACGTCGAACTTCTCCTCCATCTCCATGCTGGTGACCTGGCTGATCCAGGGGATGTGGGGCGGGATCACCGTCGTCCCGCGGACGACCGACGTCGGCGGGCTCCTCGACGCGATCGAGCGCCACGGGGTCACGCACGCGCCGTTCGCGCCCGGCACCATGCAGCAGATCGTCGACCGCCCGGACATCGCGGCGCGAGACCTGTCCAGCATGCGGAGCATCGCCTATGGCGCGGCGCCAATCACCGAGGCGCTGCTGACGCGGGTGATGAAGGTGTTCCCCAACGCCGCTTTCCACCAGTGGTACGGGATGAACGAGTTCGGTCTCGCCACGCTGCTGCCGCCGGAGGACCACGTCGCGGGCCGCAAGCTGCGGTCCGCCGGGCGGCCCGCGCTCGGCGCCGAGGTGCGGATCGTCGACGACGCGGGCGCGGAGGTGCCGCGCGGCGAGGTCGGGGAGATCATCGTCCGCACCGGCGCCATGATGCTCGGCTACCTGAACAAGCCCGAGGAGACGGCGCGGACCGTCCGGGACGGGTGGGTCCGCACCGGCGACGGCGGCTACATGGACGAGGACGGCTACGTCTACATCGTCGACCGGATCAAGGACGTGATCAACGTCGACGGCTGGAACGTCTACTCCACCGAGGTGGAGCAGGCGATCGCGGCCCATCCCGCCGTGGCCGCGGTCGCGGTGATCGGCGTCCCCGACGACAAGCCGGGCGAGAAGGTGCACGCGGTCATCGTGCTCAGGCACGGCCGAACGGCGAGCGAGGAGGACATCCGGCGGCACTGCGAGCCGCTGATCGCCTGGAAGACGCCCAGCAGCTACGAGTTCGTCGACGCCCTCCCGCTGTCGAACACCGGGAAGGTCCTCAAGCGCGAACTCCGCAGGCCGCACTGGGCGGGAAGGGACCGCCAGGTCAACTGACCGCCCCCGGAGGTGCGCGGGCGCGCGTCCGCGCCCCGTCCTGTCAAGTCAACGTGGTTCGGAACGGCATGGGAGCGCCCCGCTCCGGAGGTTTGACGTGTGGACCAAGAAATGCGTCCGCGAATTCGATCACATCGAAGCGGCGGCCCGGAACGGCGGGCGGGTCGTGACGCTGTTCAGCGGCGGGCTGGACAGCTTCTACCTGCTGTGGCGGCTCAGCCGCCACCCCGACCTGGAGGTGTACGCGCTGTCGGTGGGCCTCGGCGGCGACGCCGAGTACGACGACGGCGCCGGCGGCGCGGCGCGGCTCGGGGCACGGCACGTCCTGGCCGACCGCGCGGCGGTCTTCGCCGACGAGTTCGTGGCGCCCGCCATCGCCGCGCAGGCGTCCTATCTCGGCATGCACCCGGTCAGCTCGTCGCTGAGCCGCCCGCTGCTCGCGCGCGCGGCGGTGGAACTCGCCGGAGAGGTCGGCGCCCAGGTGGTGCTGCACACCGCGAACAGGTCGCAGAACAGCTTGCGGAGGTTGAACACCTCGATCGCCGCGCTCGGGTTCGACGGGTATTTCGGCAGCCCGTACGAACTCGACGCGATCAGCCGCGACGACAAGCGGGCCGCGCTGAAGAAGGCGGGCTTCCCCGATTTCGCCGACCGCTCGCACAGCGGGGATTCCAACCTGTGGTGCAGGGAGTTCGAGTCCGGCCTGCTGGACGACCCCGAATGGTTCCCGGTCCCCGAGGACCTCTACACCTGGACGTCCGCCGCACCGCCGGAGCGGCCGGAGAAGGTGGTGATCGACTTCGCGGGCGGCCGGCCGGTGGCGCTGGACGGGGAGCCCGCGGGGCTGCGCGAGCTGATCGGGGCCCTCAACCACCGGGCGGGCCGCTACGGCCTCGGCCGCTACTCGGGCCTGGAGCACATCGACAGCGGCGAGAAGGTCCTGGAGGTCAGGGAGATGCCCGCCGCGTGCCTGCTGCTCCACGCGTACCGGCAGCTGGAGAGCGCCACCGTGCCCGCCGAGACCATGCGGGAGAAGCTGTCGCTGGAGCAGGCGTGGACCAGGGAGGCGCTCGAGGGCCGCTGGTTCGGCTCCCTCCGGGCGGCCGCCCAGGCGTTCGTCATGAGCGTCGCCGAACGGGTGACCGGCCGGATCACCTACCGGCTCGACCGGACCGGCATGACGGTGCTGTCGGTGGAGGCCCGCGACGCCCTCTACATCCGCGACCGCGACGCGTGGGAGCGCGACACGGCGCGGTCGGCCTTCCACTTTTCCACGGCCTGATCCCCGCGGGAGCGCGGGAGAAAACCCATCGAATCCGACGTTCGAGGCGAACCAGACGGAGGTACGGGATGTCCGAGGAGTACCGGCGGCTCGGCTGGTGGCGGGACGAGACCTTCCTCGACGACCTGCGGCGGCACGCGCGGGACCACCCGGGCAAGGCCGCGGTCGTCGCCCGCCGCATCGGCACGGGCGACACCCGCACGCTCGACTACGCCGAGCTCGCCCTGCTGACCGACCGGTGCGCCGGGGCGCTGATCGAGCTGGGCGTGCGCCCCGGCGACACCGTCGCCGTCCACCTCGCCAACGGCTGGGAACTGGCCGCGCTCGCGCTGGGCTGCCTGCGCGCCGGGGCGCGGATCTGCCCGCTCCTCCCCGTCTACCGGGAGCGGGAGCTCGCGGCCTACCTCGGGCTGACGGAGTCCCGGGTCTTCATCACGCACGCCGAGTTCGGCGGCGAGGCGCCGGGCGAGCTCGGCCTGCGGCTCGCCGCCGAACTGCCGTCGCTCGAGCACGTCGTGGTGTCGGGCGAGCCGCGGCCCCCGGGCGTCCGGGACCTGCACGAGTTCTTCTTCGACACCCCGTGGGAGAAGACGCGCGAGGCGGATCTCGACGGCCGGGAACTCGGCCCGGACGAGCCGTACCTGACCCTCTTTACCTCGGGCACCACCGGCGAGCCCAAGGGCGTCCTGCACAGCCAGAACACCCTGTACGCGCCGATACGCGGCGAGGCCGAGGTCTTCGACCTGGGCGGCGCGGACGTCCTCACCATGGTCGCCTCGTACACCCACTACACCGGGTTCGTGCGCGGGATGCTCATGCCGCTCGCGCTCGGCGGCACCGCGGTCTTCCAGGACACCACGGACGGCGCCGCCATGGCGGACCTCCTGGCGGAGCACAAGGTCACCTACCTGTACGCCCCGCCGCACTTCCTGCGGCCGCTGGTGGACGCGCAGCGCGCCGAGCCGCGCGACCTCGGCGCCCTGCGCTGGGTGGTCGGCGGGTCCGCGCCGATCCCGACGCCGCTCGTCCGGGAGGTCGGCGAGGTGTTCGGGCGGCGCCTGTTCTCGCTGTGGGGCATGTCGGAGAACGGCGCGGTCACGATCGGCCGCCCGGACGACCCGGTGGACTGGGCGGCGCACAGCGACGGCAGCCCGATCGCCGGCATGGAGGTCCGCATCGACCCGCTCCCCGGCCGGGAGGACACCGGCGTGCTGCGGGTGCGCGGCCCCGCCCAATGCCTGGGCTACCTGCGGCGGGCGGAGCTGTACGCGTCGTTCTGCGACGAGGACGGCTGGTTCGACACCGGCGACCTGGCCCGCCCCGACGGGCGCGGCGGCATCCGCATCACCGGCCGCACGAACGACACCGTCTTCCGGAACGGGTTCTTCGTGCCGACCACCGAGATGGAGGAGATCCTCGCCCGGCATCCCGCCGTCGCGGAGGCGGCGGTGATCGGGCTCCCGGTGCTCGGCGGCGCCGACCAGACGATCTGCGCGGTCGTCCGTCCCGCCGCCGCGGACCGCCGGATCGGGTTGGAGGAGGTACGGGCGATGCTGCGCGACGCCGGGATGACGGCGTTCTTCTGGCCGGAGCGCCTGGAGTTCGTCGACGCCCTCCCCAGGGCCGCCGCCACCGGGAAGGTGCGCAAGGTGGAACTACGGGACCGCTTCGCCTGACCGGCGCCCGGCCCCGGGGGACGCTCACTGCGACCAGTCGATCTCGTCGGCGGCCAGGTCGAGCTGCGCGAACCCGCCGCCCCCCAGGTTCGGGTCGCCGAACGCCTCGCCGAAGCCGAGGAAGAACGGGCCGAAGTCGCCGCCGTTCACCACGGTGGCGGTGCCGCCGAAGTGGCACCGTTCGAAGAACCTGTCCCTCAGCCCGAGCCGCTCGCCCTCCTCGGAGTGCATCTCGATGTACCCGGAGCCCTTCTTTCCCCATTCGTCGTAGCGCTTGCCGACGTTCGGGTCGTCGGTGCGGGCCCGGAGGCGCAGCGGCCGCGGCGGCCGGTCGTGCCGCCAGGCGTCGATGCAGTCGTCGTCGGTCTGGTCCGGCTCCTTCGTCGCCGGGTCGGGCAGCGGGCAGGCCGGTGCCGCCAGTTCGGCCTCGGTGAGCCAGATCCAGGCCCAGCCCCCGCCGATCTCGTCCTCCCGGTAGCGCTCACGGGGATGGCGGCCCTTCGCGTAGGCGGCGAGCGCGGACCAGAACGCCGCGGCCTCCGGCTCGTGGTCCGGCGGGGCGCCCCCGGCGATCGTGTCGGCCGCCCCCTCCACCTCGTCGGCCACGTGGTCGTCGGCCTGGAACACGCTGAGCCCGGCCAGGTCCTCGCCGGCGCAGCGGTACTGCTCCGGGACCCGCACGGTGAACAGGTGCGCCATCGGCAGCCCGTTGACGCGGCCGCGGGGCCACTGCTCGGGCCGCAGCCCGGGCGGGCGGCCGAAGGCGTGACCGTCACGGCCGTCGTCGTCGAAGTCGATGTCGTACGCGGTGCGCGGCAGGGGCAGGTCCATCGAGGCTCCTTGATCGAACTCGGTGGGGAGAGCGTAGTGGCGCGCTGCGACGTTATGAGGACGACGGTTCCGCGTGCGCGACCCGCTGCGTCACTCGCCGGTGCGCCGTGACCGCCGGAGCCGGCGCGCCGCCAGGACGACGCCCAGCCCCAGCGCCAGGGCGCCGCCGGTGAAGACGATCAGCCACCCGGCCGGCATGCCGAGGAACCGGACGACCTCCTCCCGGTAGACGACCTGCCGGTAGGGGTCGTCGTCCGTCGCGGCGAAGCGGTAGTCGTCGTCGATCTGCTCGGGGTCGATCCCTTCGTCGGTGAGCTCGGTCATGAACAGGCCCTTACCGAGGAACCCTCGGAGTTCCGGGGAGCGCACCTGCTCGGGCGTCACCCGCCCGGCGAACGCGAGCCGCATCGGGGTGCCCGTCGTCTGCTCCACGCGATGCTCGCCGAGCACGTAGAGGTGCAGCCGCTGCGTGTTCTCGGCGAGGCGCGAGAGCCGCATCGGGTAGACGAGCTCGTCCGACGCGAACGACACGTGCAGCGGGGCGAGCTCGCCGCTGAGGCGCGCGCCGGAACTCGGCCGCAGCTTCACCGCGACGTACTTCCATCCCTGCTCGACGTACGGGCCGAGCGCCTTCGCGAGGTCGGGGCGGAGGCGGTAGCCGTTCCGCGTGAGCCAGCCGCTCAGCGCGTCCGGGTCGTCGGCGTCGAGCGTCGCCACCCGGAACGGCCCGAGGTCGCGCTCGCCGAGCACCTCGACGGACCCGCCGGGACCGGACGGCGCGCCCCCGGCGCCCGCGCCGTCGCCGGAGCCCAGGTCGGGGAACCAGATCCGGCGGGTGACCACGCGGGGTTCGGTGAGCGCGTCGAGCTGCTCGAACCAGCCGCGTTCGCCGAGCCGGACCGTCGCCTCGGACGGCGTGGGGAACAGCCAGGCCGCGTCCTTCTCCGCCGACTCCGCCGACAGCCGCATCACGATGTCCTCGGCGCGCGCCGCCGCGTCGTAGCGGACGATCGACGTCTCGTCGGAGATCCGGACCGAGCTGTCGGCGATCATCGCGCCGCAGCCGCACGCCGACGCCGGCCGCGCCGCGGCGGTCGCCGACGAGGCGAGCACCAGTCCCAGTACGGTCACCACACGCGCGAAGGTACGCACCCGACACTCCTCATCATCGTCCCGAAGGTCTATGACCGCCGGCGACGCGTCCCGGTTCCCGGTTCGTGCCGACGGCGTCCGGGCGGTGTCCAGGGGGGATCAGCCGTTCACCGCTTCGACGGACTGGATGCGGGAGTAGTCGAAGTGCCGCTCCTCCGGACGTCCCGCCTCCGCGCTGCGCATCTCGCAGACGGCCTTGAGGAGCTTCCTCCTGTTCAGCCGCACCATTTCGTAGGGAGGCGCGATGACCCGGGAGGTCTCCTCGCCGTTCAGGTCGACGTAGGTGATCCTGACGCGCCCGTCCTCGGCGACGGCCCGGGCGAGCAGCCGCACCTCGTCGGACCCGAGTTCGCGGGCCTCGCGGGTGATGACGCGCTCCGCCCGTTCCAGGGTCGACCGCCGGCGGGACGGCCGAGGAGCGGCCGCCCGCGGGCGGGCGGGGGAGCGGGGCGGGACGCGCGGCTCCTTCCGCAGCCGTTCCGCGAGCGCGCCGACGTCGGGCGGCGGCTCGTCCGCGGCCGGCGGGGGAAGCGGCCCGGGCGCGGGGTCCTCGGCCACCGCGAACCCGGCGGCGCGCAGCGCCGCGAGCACGCTCTCGCGCGGGGCCGGGGCGATGAGGACGCCGGGGGAGAGCAGCCGCACGCCGAGGGCCCGCAGGGCCGGGTGCCGGACGGCGCGCGCGACCAGGTCGGCGTCGGCGCTCTGGAAGACGCAGGTCGCCGGCACCTCCCGGAGCCGGGGCGGGACGCGGCCGTCCGCCGCCGCGGCGATCTTGCGCCGCAGCGCCGGCGGGAGCGGCGCGCGGCTGACGGCGGTGAGGCGCGCCTCGATGTCGGCGGGGCTCAGGCCCGATTCCAGGGCCCGCCGTAGGCTGCCGTCGCTGATCCTCCAAGACGGCCCGACGAGACTCTCGGCGGCCGCGTCGAGTTCTCTCGCGAGCGGTCGCGACGGCGTTCCCCGGACGGTCACCGTGAGGTCGGGGGCGATCGTCGCGCGTCCGGAGAACGGGGGCAGCCGCTCGGACGCGCGCCGTGCCAGGCCCGCGCGGTCCCCGGCGGCGAGGAGCGCGCCGAACGAGGAGAGCGCCCCGTGCGCGACCAGCCCCAGCAGCACGGCCTCGTGCAGCAGCGCGCCGTGGGGCGGGTGGCGGGGGCCGTGGTCGCAGGCGAGCGGCCGATGCCAGTCGAGCGTCCTCCCGAGGTCCTCGGGCGCCTGCAGGCCCCGTCCCCCGGGCACCTCCCGCAGGACGGTCACGAGTTCACGCCGGACCTGGACGCACCCGTCGCAGTCCGCCTTCGTGCTCAACGGATAGAGTTGCCCGCCGTCGTCGGACCGGGTGCGCGTCGGCGAGGACGGCAGCGTCCACCAGGCGAGCAGCGCCCGAGCGGCCTGCTCGCCCGGCGGCAGGTACGTGAACGCGTCGCCCTCCGGCGACAGCCGGAGGTGCGCACCGTCGCCGGCCAGCAGCCCGGCGCCCCGAGCGCACGCCAGCGCGAGCCGTGCGGACGCCTCGTCGCACCGGGCGGCCGCCATCACCCGCTGGAGCGCCCTCGGCTGCGCCCCGGCCCTCTTGAAGGTCTGCAGCGGCCGCCTCGCGCACTCGGCGAGCGTTCCCGCCAGGTGCCCGGCGAACTCCCCGAGCCGTGCGGCGGCCGTCCGCTCCACGCGTTCGGGGTCGACCGGGACGGTCGGCGGTCCCGGCGGCACCGGGTCGAACGGCATCCGGCCCGCCGCCGCGTCGTGCTCGGGCCACCGTTCCCGCAGCGCCTCAACCACGTGCAGCGTCCCGTCGCGACCGGGCCAGGCGAGCGCGTGCCGCTCCAGCGTCGCGAGCGCGTCGTCCACCGCGGCGGCGGGCCCGCCCAGCAGCGCCGTGATCGACGCCCGGGTCGCGTCCCGGCCGAGCACCGCGGCCGCTTCCGCGACCTGGACGCAGGGCCGCGTCAACCGCCGGAGCGCCCGCTCCACCGACCGCTCGTCCTGCAGCCGGCCGGCGAGGTCGTCCCACCCGCCGGGCTCGGGCGGCCCGCAGGCGTCGGCCCGAGCCGCCAGCACCTCCGCCAGCGCGTCGCGGCCGAGCGCGGCCAGCCACTCCGGCAACGGCGCCCCTGTCATGCCCGTTCTCCCTCCACGGACCACCGGACCTGGGAAGCGAACGAGCACCACCCAAGCGCAAACGCCCCGGTATCTGTGGGAAATCGGAGAAATAGGTCACGTCATGAGACCCGTCCGCCGGCGGGTGCGGTCAGGCGTGCAGGGAGGGCCGGTAGACGAGCTCCTGGACGCGGCCGTCGAGCGTCCGCTGCTCGATCAGCTCGAGGTCGAAGTCGGCGGCGCCCCGGAAGACCGGGTCCAGCCCCGTCTTGCCGGTGATCACGGGGAAGAGCGTCACCTGGACGCGGTCGACGAGCCCGGCGGCCATCAGCGCCCGGTTCATCGACAGGCTGCCGTGCGAGCGCAGCGGCACCGCGGACTCCTCCTTCAGCCGGGCGACGACGTCGACCGCGTCGCCCCTCGCGACGGTCGCGTCCGGCCAGTCCAGGGGCTCTTCCAGCGTGGTCGACACGACGGTCGCCGGCAGGTTCCTCATCCGCGTGACCCACGGGTCGCGCACGTCGGAGTCCTCGGTGCTCGAGGCGAGCATCTGGGCGAACATGCGATACGTGGTCGCCCCGAAGACCATCCGCTGCTCCTCCCCGTACAGGGCGAGGCGGCGGTCGAGCAGCTCGGGGCCCTGCTTGCCCCAGTAGCCGGTCCAGTCGCCGCCGGCGGCGCCGAAGCCGTCGAGGCTGGAGAAGACGTCGAACGTGTAGGTGGCGGTCATGCTCTCTCCTCGGGTGCGGCCGATCGGGTGTCGGGGATACAGACCGGCGGCCAGGGCGGGACTCATCGCGGACGGCTCGGGAAGGACGCCCGCGCGAACGGCGGAGCCGCGGCGGGCGCGCTCCGGTTACCGTTGCTCCACATGACGCATTCCGAGATCGAGATCACCGCGGGGCTGGTGCGGGACCTGCTGCGCGACCAGCACCCCGACCTGGCCGATCGCCCGGTGCGGCTCGGTGCGCGCGGCTGGGACAACCAGCTGTGGCGGCTCGGGGACGACCTGGCCGTCCGGCTGCCCTGGGCGACGGGATCCGCGGACGCGCTGCTGCGCAAGGAGCACACGTGGCTGCCGGTCCTCGCCCCGGGCCTGCCGCTGCCGGTCCCCGTCCCGCAGCGCCTCGGCGAGCCCTCCGCGCGGTTCCCGCGACCGTGGATCGTCACCACCTGGCTGCCGGGCACGCCCGCCGACCGCGCGCCCGTCACGCGCGCCGCGGAGTCGGCGAGCGCCCTGGCCGCCTTCCTGACGGCGCTCCACCGGCCCGCCCCCGAGGGGGCGCCCGCGGGCCGGAACCGCGGCGGGCCGCCGGCCGAGCACGCCGACGGTTTCGCCGAGCAGCTCGCCGCGGTCGCCGACCTCGGGCTCGTCGCCGACCCGGACGCCGTCCGCGAGGTGTGGGAGGACGCCGCCGCCGCGCCCGGCTGGGCGGGCCCGGCGACGTGGCTCCACGGCGACCTGCATCCGGCCAACGTCCTCACCGCGGACGGCGCCCTCTGCGGCGTGATCGACTTCGGCGACCTCTGCGCGGGCGACCCGGCCTGCGACCTCGCCGCCGCCTGGACCCTGCTGCCGGACGGCGCCATCGACCGCTTCCACGCCGCCTACCGGCCGGTCCCGGACGCCGCGACCCTGCGCCGCGCCCGCGGATGGGCGGTGCTGCGCGCCCTCGCGTGCGTCCTCATCGGGGACGCCGGCGTCCACGGCCGTCCCGGCGGCAAGGCCACCTGGGGCCCGCCCGCGCAGGCCGCACTGCGACGCCTCACCGCGACCCGGCGTCCGTCCTGAGGGCCGACGGGACGCCGGACTCCGGGGAGGGCGGGGCGGGTGGTGACGGACGGCCGGACGGTGCGCCGGAGCGGGCGTCGGCGCGGGCCCCGGTGCGTTCGGCGCCGCCGCCGGCGATGACCACGAGCGCGACGCCCGCGGCGGCGGGCCATCCGGGCGTCTGGCCGAGGAGGACCAGGCCGATGACGGTGGCGATGGCGGGTTCGAGGCTCATCAGCGTGCCGAACGCGGCGGTGCTGAGCCGGCGCAGCGCGATCAGCTCGAGGATGAACGGCACGACCGGCACGAGGATCGCCAGGCCGAGCCCGGCCAGCAGCAGTTGCCAGGTGAGGCGGTCCACCACCTGGGGACCGGCGACCACGGTGGCCACCAGCGCGGCGACGGGCATGGAGACGGCCAGGCCGCCGATGCCGGAGACCCGGTCGCCGACGCGCCGGGTCAGCAGGATGTAGACGGCCCAGCAGGCCGCGGCGGCCAGGGCGCAGCCGACGCCGACCGGATCGGTCGCGCCGTGCCAGGGTTCGGTGAGCAGCAGGACCCCCGCGCCCGCCGGCAGCGGCCACAGCCGCGCGCGGCCGCGGCCCCGGGCCACCGCGACGCAGAGCGGGCCGAGGAACTCCAGCGCGCTGGCGGTGCCCAGGGGCAGCCGGTCGGCCGCCGCCATGAAGAACAGCGTCATGCCCGCGGTGACCACGCCGAGGGCCGTGCAGGCCACCAGGTCGGCACGGCCGAACCGGGACGGCCGGGGCCGCACGATCACCAGCAGCAGCACCCCGGCCCACGCCAGCCGCAGCCAGGCCGCGCCCGCGGCGCCGACCTGGTCGATCAGCCCGATCGACGCGGCCAGGCCCAGCTGCACGCACGTCATCGACGCCAGCGTCAGGCCGGCTCCCGTGCGGGCGCCGCTCCGCCGCGCGGCCCCCGCGGACGTGGGCGCGGCCGTCCCCGCGGGCGAGACGGGGTGAGGGGAGGTGGAGGTCATGGCCCCCAGTAGAAGGGACGCGCACCGTTCACGTCCACGCGAGAATGCTGGACATACCGTTCAGGAGTCGTGAACGATGGCGGGATGGACGTCCGCCGCCTGAGGATGCTGCTGGAGCTGTCCCGGCTGGGATCGATGCGCGAGGTCGCCGAGGAACTGGGGACCACCACCTCGGCCGTGTCGCAGCAGATCGCCGCGCTGGCGCGGGAGACCGGCACGGCGCTGATCGAGCCGCAGGGCCGCCGGGTGCGGCTCACCCCGGCGGGACGGCGGCTGGCCCGGCACGCGGTGACGATCCTGGCGGCGGTCGAGGCGGCCCGGCGGGACCTCGATCCCGCCGCCGAGCCGGTCGGCACCGTCCGGGTCGCCGGGTTCGCCACCGCCGTCCGCCGGTCCCTGCTGCCGGTGGTCGCGGACCTGGCCGACCGCCCGGCGGTGCGGCTGCGCATCCACGAGCACGAACCCGCCGAGGCGCTGGCGCTGCTGGCCGCCGACGACGTCGACCTCGCGCTGACCTACGACTACAACCTCGCGCCCGCGGCCGCGGACGAGAGGTGGGAGTCCGGGCCGCTGTGGTCGACGGACTGGAGCCTGGCGGTCCCGCGCACTGTGGCGGTGCCCGGCAGCGGCGACGCTGCCGCGCTCTTCGCCGCCGTCCGCGACCGGGACTGGATCGTCAACTCCCGCAACACCGCCGACGAGCAGGTCGTCCGGATCCTGGCGTCGACCGCCGGATACGAGCCGCGGATCGCCCACCACGCCGACGGCCTGGACCTCGTCCAGGACCTCATCGTCGCCGGCCTGGGCGTCGCGCTCCTCCCGGCCGACCGGCCCGTGCTCCCCGGGATCGCCCTGCTGCCGCTGACCCGCCCGCCGGTGGTGCTGCGCTCGCATGCCGTGGTCCGCCGCGGCCACGCGAACTGGCCCCCGCTGCGCCTCGTCCTCGACCTGCTCACCGCCCGCGCGACGGCCTGAGCGCCCGGCCGGGCGCGCGCTCCCGCGGGCGGGGGCTCAGCCGGTGACGCGGAGGGCGATCACGGCGATGTCGTCGGTCCCGGTGGTGGGAAGCCCGTCCAGGAGGGTGTCGCAGAAGGCGTGCAGGGGGCGGTGCGCGAGCGCGGACGCCTGCACGCGAAGCCGGTCGAGGCCGGCGTCCAGGTGCTCGCCCGGCCGCTCGACCAGGCCGTCGGTGTACAGCAGCAGGGTGGCGCCGCGAGGCAGGGGCTCGGTCGCGCTGCCGTAGGGCTCGTCGAACAGGAAGCCCAGCAGGGGGTTGGCGGCGTCCTCCAGCAGCCGGGCGTCGCCGTCGGCGGTGATCAGCAGCGGCGGCGGGTGGCCCGCGACGGCGTAGTCGAGCCGCCGCCCGTCCGGGCCGGTGCCGGTGACGCGCGCCAGGACGGCCGTGGCCGTGGCGTCCGGGGCCAGCGTCTGCATCGCGCGGTTGAGCCGGTGCAGGGTCTCGCCGGGCGGGCCGGCGCGGTCGACGGTCAGGGCCCGCAGCATGTTCCTGAGCTGGCTCATCCCGACCGCGGCGGCGAGGTCGTGCCCCGCAACGTCGCCGATGGCGAGGACGGTCGCGCCGTCGGGCAGGACGAAGCAGTCGTACCAGTCGCCGCCGACCTCGGCGGCCGCGGGGCTCGGACGGTACCGGGCGACGGCCTCCAGGCCGGTGAGGCGCGGCGGTTCGGCGAGCAGTTCGTCCTGGAGCGCGAGGGCCACCTGCTGGGTCCGGTGGGCCTGGACGGCGATGCTCAAGGCGTCGTGGGTGTGGTCGAACAGCTGCCGCATGAGGTCGACGTCCTCGGGGGTCATGGGGGCGCGGTCGCCGCGCCGGGCGGCGGTGACCGCGGCGGCCACGACGCCGTCCACGATGACCGGCATCAGCACGACGCTGTTGGCGTCGGACCGCCGCAGCCAGGCGGTGGTGCTCTCCGGCAGCACCCCGGCCGGGGGCTCGCCCGGCGGGAACGTGCGGTGCAGCGGCCGCCGCCGTTCCACCGCGCGGGTGAACCCGCTGTCGGCGGCGAACCGCTCGAAGCCGAGCGGCGGCTGGCGGGGCATGCCGTCCTGCGCGGCGGTGGCGACCCGCTGGGCGACGACGGGGGCGCCCTCGGGACGGTCGCTGAAGTTCGGCAGCAGGTGCACGCCGCAGCCGTCGGCGAGCGCCGGGACGAGCACGTCGGCGAGCGCGCCGAACATCTCCGGCAGCCCGGAGTTCTCGGCGATCGCGGCGGCGGCGCGGTCGGTCAGCTCCCGGCGGCGCTCCTCCTGCCACTGCTGCTCGATGTCGGTGCAGGACCCGATCCATTCGATCAGGGCGCCGTCCTGGTAGACCGGCGCGGTGCGGACCTCGAAATGCCGGTACTCGCCGTCGACGGTCCGCAGCCGGTACACGTACCGCCAGGGACGGCCCTCCCGGCGCGCGAGGTCACGTGACCGTTTCGCCGCGTCGCGGTCGTCGGGGTGCAGCGCCCGCAGCCAGCCGTTGCCGCGGAACTCCTCCCAGGTCTGCCCGGTCACCCGCTCCCAGCCCGGGCTCGGCTCGATGACCCCGCCCGCCGGTCCCGTCACCCACATGATCGGCGCGCTCGCCCCGGCGACCCGGACCAGGCTCTCGTACCTGCGCCGGAAGCGCTGCTGCTCCTCGGCCGTGCGGACCGCCCGCCGGGTCGCGGCGACCTGCTCGGTGACGTCCACCGCGATCACCATCACGCCGGGCGGCTCCTCGCGGAACCGGGAGAGGCTGAAGGTGAAGAACCGCTCCGCGCGGCCGGCGTCGCCGGTGCCGATCTTCAGCCGCGACTCGGCGAGGGTGACCGCCTCCCCGGTGGCCAGGACCCGGTCGAACAGGACGGGGCAGTCCAGCTGGGCCAGGTCGGCGAACGCCTCCTGGACCGGCTCCCCGAGCGGACGATCGCCGAAGTACGCCCGGTAGGCGGCGTTGGCGTACATCAGGCGGTGGCGCGGCCCGCTGGTCAGGGCGATCGCGACCGGCGCGGGGTCGAACGCCTCCAGCGCGATCCCGCCCGTTCCCTCCCCGCAGGCGTCGTCCATGCCCCTTACCCCCGGTCGGCCGCGGTGTCCCGTGATGTCCAGCCTTCCCCCGCGCCCGCGGGGAGGAACGTCCGGCCGGGCGTGCCGCCCCGTGGGGAGGCGGCCGGCGCTCGGGTCAGAGGCAGCACCAGCAGTAAAGGCGGTCGCTCGCCCGCCGGGCGCGGCGGGCGAGCGCGACGAACCCGTCGATGACGTCCCGTGCTCCGGCGGCGTCCATGTGCCCGCCGAACTCCTCGATCCGCGCCCATCGCTCGGCGATCGACGGCAGGGCGCCGTCGTCGGCGTCGGCGAGCGCGTCCCGGATCCGGTCGGAGAACTCTTCCAGCCAGGGGCCGGTGTGCCAGGGCGAGTCCGCGGGAAGCCGCTCGAAGTCCTCGGTGGAGGCGGGCTTCGTCTCTTCCGGCGGCCACACGGACACGGTGTCGATCAGGTCGACGCTCCACGGCACGTCGAGAAGGAACGCGATCAGCTGACCGAGGACGACATAGGGGTCGATGCCCTTGGCGTCCAGAGCGTCCATGTCCGCATGAACGGTCGTGGGTCCGGCCGGTACGCCGTCGCCCACGTCGAGCAGCATGAGCGCGGTCTTCTGGTCCGGCGCCCGGAAGTAGTCGTAGAGCACGCCCATGTTCCGTCGTCTCCTGTCGGCGTCGCGGTGGCGCGAGACAGCGTAGATCACGACGGAGGCGGCGATCTCCGCTGCGACCGGCGGGCCCGCCGGGACGGCCGGTGCGTCATCCCCCCTCGGCGGCCCGGACCGGTCCCCGCCTCGTAGGCTGCAGAGGTGGACAGCGATGAGTTCGTCGCCGGGTTCGACTACCCGATGTTCGTGGTGACCGCCGTCGACGCCGGCACGGGGGCGCGGGCGGGCTGCCTGGTCGGGTTCGCCACGCAGACCAGCATCGATCCGTTCCGGTTCCTGGTGTGCCTGTCCCGCCGCAACCGCACCTTCCGGGTGGCCGAGGCGGCGACGGTCCTGGCCGTCCACGTCCTCGGACGGGACGGCGACCAGCAGCGGCTCGCGGCCCTGTTCGGGGCGCGGACGGGCGACGAGATCGACAAGTTCGCGCGCTGCTCCTGGCGGCCGGGGCCCGGAGGCGTGCCCCTGCTCACCGGCGCCCATCGCCACCTGGTCGGCCGTGTCCTGGAACGCGTCGACCTCGGCGACCACGTCGGGTTCCTGCTCGAGCCGACCGAGGTGTCGGTCGCCGCCGACGCCGCCCCGCTCACCTTCCGTTCGCTGCCCGCCCTGGAGCCGGGGCACCGGGCCTGACCTCCGCCTCCGGCCGCTCCCGCCACCGATCCCGCGACGACCCCTTGACCCGCCGACGTCTCGATCATACATTCACTCACATTCTGTATGAATGAGGGGTGAGCGGGATGCGGGGACGGACGGCCGTGGTGCTCGGCGGCAGCGTGGCGGGCCTGTGCGCCGCGGGGGTGCTCGCGCGGCACTTCGACGAGGTGATCGTCCTGGAGCGGGACCGGCTGCCGCCGGGCGCGGAGCACCGCCGGGGCGTGCCGCAGAGCAAGCACCCGCACTTCCTTCTCAACTCCGGGCGCCGCGCGATCGGCGAGATCTTCCCCGGCTTCGAGGAGGCGCTGATCGCCGCCGGCGGCATGCGCCTGATGCCGTCGATGGACGCCGCGTACTGCGAGAACGACGGCTGGGCGCCGCGCAAGTCCGGATCGATGACGATGGTCTACAGCTCGCGCGTGCTCATCGAGCGGGTCCTGCGCGACAAGGTCCGCGAGCTGTCGGCGATCCAGGTCCGCGAGGGCGTGACCGTCACCGGGCTCCGCACGTCCGGGGGCGGCACCGCCGGCGGGCGCGTCGAGGGCGTCGAGTACCGCACCGCCGACGGCGAGGGCCGTCTCGCCGCGGAGATGGTCGTCGACGCGCTGGGGCGCGGTTCCTCGGTGGCCGACTGGCTCGCGGCGGCGGGCTGGCCCGCGCCGCCGGAGAAGACCCTGGACGCCAAGGTCACCTACGTCTCGCGGTGGTACGACCTGCCGCCCGCCGACCGCCGCCCGGAGACGTGGTGGTGGAAGCACCTCGTGGTCACGCCGGCGCAGGACCGCGGCGACCGTCCCGAGGAGCACGAGTTCCTCAGCAACTTCTTCCCCATCGAGGGCGACCGCGCCATCGTGTGCATGGGGTCGTGGGGGATCCGGATGCCGCGCGAGACGGACGCGTTCGAGGCCGCGGTCGATCGCGTGCGCGCCACCGCCTTCGGACGGGCGGCGCGTGCGTGCGCGCCGACGTCCGAGGTGCACCTGACGCGCTCGACGGGCAACAGGTGGCGCCGGTTCGATCTTCTCGAGGACCCCCCGATGGGGCTGGTCTGCGTCGGGGACTCGATCTGCGCCTTCAACCCGTTCTACGCGCAGGGGATGAGCTCGGCCGCCCGCTCCGCGCTCATCCTGGGCGAGCTGCTGCGCGGCCGCGGCGCCCTCGACCGCGACTTCTTCCGCGCGTTCCTCGATCGGCAGAAGACGTCCCTCGACGTGCCGTGGATGCTCGCGATGGCCCGTGACCAGGCGTACGACTTCGCCACCGGAACCGAGGTCGCCGCCCCCTGGCGGCGCAGGCTGGCCGCGCGGTTCAGCTGGCCGATCTTCAACGCGATCAACGCCGCCGGCCGCGAGGACGACTACGTCGAGCGGACGTTCGCCGAGGTGTTCAACCTCGACAAGTCGCTGCGGGAGATGGCCCTCGATCCGCGCTTCTGGTTCGGCATCGCGCGCTACAAGGCGCGTCAGCGGCTGGGGCGCACGGTCGTGCCCGGCGGGTTCGACGAGAAGAAGGACCCGCCCGGCACGGACTTCACCGGCTACGCGCGCTCCAGCGGAGCATCGTCCGCCGACACCGGCCTCGTCGACGCCTGACAGTGATGATGTAGGTGAGCGCCTCCCGCTGGGGTCTGGCCCAACGCCTGACTGGCCTGGTGCCTTCAACGGGATCTGCCGACCCTGCGCG